>NZ_CP099959.1:317307-634614 GCF_040409815.1 Polynucleobacter sp. UK-FUSCHL-C3 | reverse complement strand
GCTCGGTTACTAATGCGCGCACCTTGATCTTGGCACCTGTTGGAGATTTAACCCAAACAAAGTCCCAGTTCTTGATGCCACGACGTGAGGCAGCACTAGGATTAATCTCAACGAAGTTCTCCTGTTGCAACTCTGCAAGCCATGGGTTCGAACGCGTCTCCTCGCCTCCACCCTCGTACTCAACCAAACGACCGGAGGTCAGAATGATTGGGAACTTTTCATGTAACTTATCAGCCGTATTTTTATCTTGAACGGTCTTAAAGAGAGTTGGCATTCTCCAGAAGGTCTTCACGTCATCATGGGTTGGGTACTTCGCAACCATATCAGGACGTGTGCTGTATAGCGCCTCGCGGTGAATTGGAATAGCATCAGGGAAGTTCCACACCACGGCACGTGCTTTCGCATTTCCGAATGGATGGCAACCATGGTTCTTCATGGTGACACGAATAATTCCGCCAGAGAGGTCGGTCTTCCAGTTTTTACCTTCGGCCGCCTTCTTCTCATCTTCTGTCAATTCATTCCACCAGCCGAGTTTCTTCAGCATGACGTGGTCTACCTCAGGATAGCCAGTCTTAATATCAGCACCCTTCGAGTAAGAACCATCTGCAGCTAGCAGTGACTTACCATCTTTCTCAACACCGAAGTTAGCGCGGAAGTTACCACCGCCATCCATCACGTGCTTACTGGTGTCATACAGATTGGGTGATCCTGGATGCTTCAATGCGGCATTGCCGTAGCAAGGCCATGGCAAACCAAAGTAATCTCCGGCAGTATCGTATCCAGTCACTGGATCTTTACCACCACGTGAACGCAATGTCTTCGGATCAAACACGCTCATCATTCTCATGTGAGCTTTAAGGCGCTCTGGTGTCTGACCGGTATAACCAATCGTCCAAACTGCTTGATTAATCTCACGCAGGATCGATTCAATCTCTGGCTCTTTCCAGGTCTTGCCAGCAAACTTCGAATCCATCATCTTGAAGTTCTTAGACAGTTCTTTACCGAAACCAAGACGGTCAGCAAATGCTTGCATGAGGACGTGGTCAGGTACCGACTCAAATAATGGGTCAATTACTTTCTCACGCCATTGAATCGAACGGTTAGATGCTGTAACCGAACCAACGCACTCAAACTGAGTGGTGGTTGGCAATAGATAAACGCCACGATTTTTATTAACAGCACCGCCAGCAGCTGGGGGCATCGCCGCCATCGCCGCTGTAGCACTTGGATATGGGTCAACTACCACGAGTAATTCGAGTTTATCCATGGCACGCTTCATGTCCAAACCACGGGTTTGGGAGTTTGGTGCATGGCCCCAGAAGAACACGCCTTTGACAGCAGTTGCTTGATCGACCATGTCGTCTTTCTCAAGCACCGCATCAACCCAACGCGATACAGTAGTACCAGACTTCTCCATCATGTCAGGGGCATAACGACCCTTGATCCAGTCATAGTCCACACCCCAAACAGCAGCGTAATGTTTCCATGATCCAGCGGCAAGGCCATAATAGCCTGGCAAAGAATCTGGATTAGGACCAACGTCAGTAGCGCCCTGTACGTTATCGTGACCGCGGAAAATGTTTGCACCGCCGCCAGATACGCCGATATTACCCAAGGCTAACTGGAGGATGCACGATGCACGAACCATCGCATTGCCAATGGTATGTTGGGTTTGACCCATACACCAGACGATCGTACCTGGACGGCTCTTAGCCATGGTCTCAGCAACTTTTTTGACTTGAGCTTCTGGAACACCGCAAGCTTCTTCAACGTTTGCTGGGGTCCACTTCTCCATCACCTCTTTACGAATGTCATCCATTCCAAAGACGCGATCATTGATGTATTTCTTATCTTCCCAACCGTTGTTGAAGATGTGATAAAGAACACCAAACAGGAAAGGAATATCTGTGCCCGAACGGATACGGACATACTGATCCGATTTCGCAGCGGTACGGGTATAACGTGGATCAACCACGATTACCTTACAACCATTCTCTTTGGCATGCAGCAAATGCAACATCGATACAGGGTGAGCTTCAGCAGCATTGGAACCAATGTATAACGCTGCTTTGGAATTCATCATGTCGTTATAGCTATTAGTCATCGCACCATAACCCCATGTATTCGCAACACCCGCAACTGTGGTGGAGTGGCAAATACGTGCCTGGTGGTCGGTGTTGTTAGTACCGTAGAACGAAACGAACTTACGAAG
The DNA here is from genome assembly GCF_040409815.1 of Polynucleobacter sp. UK-FUSCHL-C3. NCBI lineage: Bacteria > Pseudomonadati > Pseudomonadota > Betaproteobacteria > Burkholderiales > Burkholderiaceae > Polynucleobacter > Polynucleobacter sp. UK-FUSCHL-C3. Next base: position 632,402 of record NZ_CP099959.1, on the reverse strand, counting down.
CAAATAAGCTTGCTCGTTGTTGTACTTTGATGAACCAATGAAGAAAATCGAATCCGGGGTGTACTTAGAGCGAAGCTCTTTCATCTTGGCAGAAATTTCATCAAGGGCCTGATCCCAAGAAATCTTTTGATACTTGCCATCTACTAATTTCATGGGGGTACGTAAGCGATAGTCGCCATGACCGTGCTCACGTAACGCTGCGCCTTTGGCACATGCGCCGCCCATATTGATTGGTGACTCAAACACTGGATCCTGACGAACCCAAACACCGTTCTCAACAGTTGCATCAAAGGAGCAACCTACTGAGCAGTGCGAGCAAACTGTACGCTTAACTTCAATCTTGCCCTTCCCATCGAGCATTGCTGTCTTCGGATCAGCGGCATTAGCCTTTTGCAACATATTCAATTGAGTGGCTGCAATACCAGCGCCGACGCCGATACCGGAACGCTTTAAAAAGGCTCGACGATCCATGGTTGGCACAGCGGCACGAAGACCGCGAGACAAACTACCAATCAGTTGGGAGGGAATTTGGCTCGATGTTGAGTTTGATTTGCGAATTAAGCTCATTGTGAGACTCCTGCGAGAGTGCGTAATTAAATAAAGTTCAGAAAAAGAAAACGCTCAATTAAACGAGCGTTGTTTCGTAATACTTCTTGATGTGTGCGGTCAGGTGATATCCATCCTTACTGCCTGCTACTGCGGTACCTACTTCTTGCACCAGCGCCTGACCGATTGGTGTCTGGGACACAAGCGCTGCAGCACCGACAGTTGCACCCGCTCCAATGAAAAATTTGCGGCGAGAAGGTTTAGCGCTTTGATCTGCGTTGAGAGGCTTTTTGCTATCCATAAATATTCCTTTATACGAATATAGTTACTGCGTTGCAATAGAGTGAGTGTATTGGAATTACAGTATTTGTGTTAGGTTTTGCATATATGTGTAGGCTAGGACTTACCCTTAAAGAAAGGGGTAATCACCCTGATAGGAATTGCCTAAATCATGTCAAAACTCTGACCCTCGACCGCCAAAAACTCGCGTGTTAGGGCAGAAACTGATTTGTACAGATGAATTTCTTGATCTGCATCAATTGCATCGCACAAATCATCGAACCAAGGACGAATATGGTCATTGAAAAAGACCCTTTGATTTGTAAGGTTTGAAACCTCGACATCCTCTCCGGCAATCAGATACCGCATGACTTCGAACAAGGCTGCAATATGGTCTTCGGTCTCGCTTATCGAATCCGAGGCCTCAAGCCCAAATTGTTGAAGAGATCGACGAATTTCTAGAAGTGGTTTTTCATGAAGATGGCCTGCCATGTAAAAGGAGCCATACAAAAACACGTTGGGTTTACCAACCCCTAGAAAACTATTGTCGTACTCGACCTTCCAGTCGAGTGCTTTACTGTTTTTTGCAGCCCCCATGAGGTTCATCCAAACATCCTCAAGGGGCGCCTCACCAGTTTGGCCGCCTTCTTGCTTGCCCGAGGCAACAATCTGATCCAACATGATTTGATCGGGTGGCTGAAAAAATAAACTGGCTAGAAGACCGTATAGATCAGCGCGTGCTAGATCTTCTGCAAGGCCCTCTTGGCTCAGTTCGGCTTTTTGGTCTGCTTCGTTTTTAGTCATTCGTTCGATCACAACTCTTTTTTCATCATATCAACGACACGGCAATCGCTACACATCTTTAGACGATCCAGTGCTTCTCCAGAAAATGCTTGATGGGAACCAATGCGGCCCAACATCAACTCCACCATCTTTAGGGTTCCAAAGGCCTTGCCACAACTAACGCAATGGAAGGGTTCGGTTTTATTGAGGGTTACTTTTTCTTTACGGTGTTCAATCGAACGCAAGCGTGGGCTCAGCGTAATGGCGCTCTCCGGGCAGGTTTGCTCACACAGTCCGCACTGCACGCACTGTTTCTCAATAAAGGACAGCTGTGGCTCATCGGGATTGTCGAGTAATGCACCCTCGGGGCAAGCGCCCACGCAGGACATACACAATGTGCAAGCATCTTTATTGACGATCAAACCGCCCAGTGGCGAATGAGCCGGCAATGGCACCCCTTCTGCAGGCAAGGCTTGGGGCGCAAATTGCAAAAGGTGCTCCAAACTAGTTTCCAAGGTCTCACGCTTTTGTAAAGAAAGCGCAAAACTTGCAGGGTTCGCAAGTAATTTGTGAGCCTTACGCTGGCGCAGTTCAGACATGACTTTGCTAACCGGTGCAATATCCTCACTGGAGTTTGCAATGATGCACTGAATGCGTTTGCTGTAACCCATCGCTACTAATATTGAGTTAGCCAGATCTACCTGTTCAGTAAGCGCTAATCGATAGCCAGGGTCCTCGTCACCGCTTAGCAAAAGTAGTATTTCCCCAAAGCCATAGGCCAAGGATCCAAACCATAAATCAATTCCGGTCGAGGCAATGTGCTCAACCGCTAATGGAATAACAAACGCTGGCAGGCCGGTGGTTTCCTTGGCGCGCAAGCGGGCTGCGCGTCCGAGGTGATCTAAGAGAGCGGTACCGGCTTTTTGACTATGTATCAATAAACTTGGAGCAGCATCGCCGGCTTTCGTACTTTTTAGAGCCCCTAAATACGTTTGCGCCAAGGTCTTTACTTGTTTACCTTGATAAGCAACGCTGGGGTAGTTGTAACGCATCGCGCCCGATGGACAAACGGTCGCGCATGCTCCACAACCCATACATAAATTAGGATTAACTTCGACCTTACCTTGGCCATCTTTGAACGTAGACTGAATTGCCTTCGTAGAACAAACATCAATACAAGCGGAGCAACCTACCTGACCATTGCGTCCATGCGCACATATCTTGTCGTTATATGAGAAGTATTTTGGTTTCTCAAACTCTCCGACCATGCCGATCAATTGACTAGCAGCCATTGATTGTTCGAAGAGGTCCGAGCCGGGTGCAAAATAGCCCTGTGGTTTTTGACTAATCTGAATGCTGGGGATTTCTTGTAAATCTAGGATGAGATCAAACTCACCCTCACGCGCTTGATCAGTACGCTCAAAATTAATTGCGCCGATGCTAGCGCACGCGGTCACACATGCCCGATGGGACTTACATTTATTTAGATCGATTTGAAAGGATGCGTCGATGGCATTTTCAGGACAAACTGAGACGCACGCACCACAACGCGTACACATCTCCGGATCAATCGGGTTCTTTAAATCCCACTTGGCTTTGAACTGTCCTAGATATCCTTCTAACTGAGTCACCTTCCCAGTGAAAGTTGGGTAGTCTCGTCCGGTTGGTAATGACCCAGGCTCAGTACATAAAACACTGACCTGCAAGCTGTCACCTAATTTATTTGCCCATTGAAAGGCGGTCTTGCCAGGGCCGATCACTAGTAGCCGACCTTCGCTGTTGTAATCAACCACAGGCACAGCATCTGGTTCCGATAGATCCGATAAAGCGAGTAAAGCCTTAATCTTGGGCGTCGACTTATCTGCCTCCTGCGTCCAGCCCGCAAGTTCACGAATATTGACAAACTTTAGGGGGGCAATCAGAGGCTTCTCGGCCTGCGTAGCTAGTTCTGAGAATAAGGCCCGCTCCTGAGTACAAGCAACAACAATCGCCTCAGGCTCATTGAGCGCATTCAGAAATTGACCTACCTCTTGCCGGCACAAAGCCGTATGGACAGGAAGGCCCAGCTCCTTAGTATCAAGGGGCATACTTTTATTACAGTCACAAATAAGTTTTTTAGTCATTCAATCAGAAAACTAAGGATTTCAGTACTAGGTACTGGAATCAGGCTTAATTTGTCTCTCTCCAGTTTGCTGGTTTTGGATTTCGTTTGGGTCAGAATCGCTAGATTCTATATCGATCCGCCGGTGAGCGTGGCGAGGGTTTGGATTAACAGTCACATTGTCATTGGGCGAGGGCTCTGCTAAGGCCTCTTTGCTATCTGTCTCGAACTGCGCATTCCCTTCCGTATCAGAATCCTTTTTGGCATCCTTAAACTCGGGATACAGCTCATCGGTGGTCTTAAAAATACCCAACATATCGGATTGAGCCATACGCTTGAGCATTTCCATCGGAATGGGATCGGGCTTGGTGTAGTCGTCAATATAAATATCAAGGCCATCCATCACATTAAAGTGCGGGTCACTAAACATTTTTTTCATAGCGGCCTGCTGAACTACTGGGTCCACATCTGCTCGCATAAAAGCTGAGAAATCAGCAGCTTTCACATCAATCTTTTCAACATCTTCTAATGTGAGTGCTTGCGGTGTCTCTGATGGTTTCGTTAAATCATCGGGTGCAGGAGTTAATGCGGGGTCTGGCTGCAAGGCCTTATCAACAAGACCGGGGGCAGTCTGCTGCGACCCATCCTTAACGGACTCCTCTGTGACTCCCGCCTTCTTGCGCGCCCACCGATTTAAGAAATTAGATTGGGTCATTGGGGCTCTGCAGGACGGTTTGCACCTTTGAATGAAGCGGGCCGGGCACGTTTCTTGGGTTCAGGTTTGTAGTTTGCTGTGACATATTCCGCTAAGTATGATTTCATCTCTGCTTGCAATGGTGCCGTATCGACCGACTCGCCACCATCAATTAAACGAGATGCCTCGTTATAACTCAGCATCAAACGATGTGGTACTGCAATGCCTGCACCATCTTCATTAATCACAGATGCCATTGAATTTGGTTCCAAGTAGTCTTGATAATCCACTTCCAGACGCCACATGACAAACCAACAAGGCTCGGGTGCAGTGATATTTAGAAAATAGCCCTCTGCCTCATCGGCGAAGAAATGATAATCAAAACCTGCAAACAACCAGGATTCGCCCTCATCATCTCGCTCCAGAAAGCGGCCTACCACTTTACGGTTTTGCTCCGTGCCGGCAAGCTCTAGACTTTTACCAAACTGACCGATATCAGGAATGACCTCAATGGGTTTCCAACGATAGTTCTGCCATGGATTATCAATCTTCTGTTTGCGAATAATGATGGCAAAACGCATGATGAGCTTCTATTACTAAGTCTTTTGCACAACGATACTGGGGAACTTACTGCTCATATCTTTGGTCAGGTTCGCAACCCGAATCGCTACTTGTCGTGCAATCCCTTTGTAAATTGCGCTAATCGCACCATCGGGGTCCGCAACAACAGTAGGTCTTCCAGAGTCTGCCTGCTCCCGAATGGATAAGTTCAATGGCAGTGCGCCCAAGAAGTCAACGCCATAGTCTTGGCACATTTTCTTGCCACCGCCCTCACCAAAAATATGTTCTTCATGACTACATTTGGGACAAACATAGGTGCTCATATTCTCAATAATGCCGATGATGGGAATGCCAACCTTCTCGAACATTTTGAGACCTTTGCGCGCATCCAGCAGTGCGATATCTTGCGGGGTAGTCACAATCACAGACCCAGTCACCGGAACTTTTTGTGACAAGGTTAATTGAATATCACCCGTCCCAGGGGGCATATCCACAATCAGGTAATCCAGATCGCGCCAACGTGTTTGCCGCAGCAATTGCTCTAGGGCAGAGGTCACCATTGGGCCACGCCATACCATGGGGTTGTCTGCCTCAATCAAGAAACCAATCGAGCTGGCTTGTATGCCATGACCTTCCATTGGCTCAATAGTGTTCTCAGCCAATGATTCTGGGCGCCCCGTAATACCAAGCATCATGGGTTGGCTTGGACCATAAATATCCGCATCCAAAATACCGACTTGCGCACCCTCGGCAGCGAGAGCTAATGCAAGATTGACTGCTGTGGTTGACTTACCAACGCCACCCTTGCCACTGGCAACTGCAATAATATTTTTGACGCCCGGTAATAGTTTGACGCCACGCTGCACCGAGTGGGCTACGATGTCGGTCGTAATGGCGACGCTCACGTTCTTCACGCCGGGTAACTCACGGATTGCCGTGACCACTAATTTACGGATGAGATCGATCTGGCTCTTAGCGGGATAGCCTAAGACGATATCCATCGATACATCCCCATCGTTTACTTTGATGTTGCGTGCTGACTTAGCACTGACAAAGTCAATCTGGGTGTTAGGATCTTTTACAGACTTAAGTGCCTGTTGCACTGATTCAATACTGACCGACAATTCTGTCTCCTCAATAAGCCTTACGATATATGGGGGTTAACCAACTATCATAACTGGATTGGCCTAATTTTTCCAAAAGTCCCACAGAAAGATCTTGTTTGACTGAACTAATTAGCGGTATTTTCTGTATAGGAGTTCAATATCACCGTAATACGCCTTGGTCTGTGATTTCGTGGCATCGGTGTCAGTCATCAAAGCAATCCCGATTAAGTTGCCAGGTGCGTAGCCATAGGCCTTGATGTAATCGGCAGTGAGATCGCGTTGATGCATGCGCCATTGACCTAGGTTCTCTTTACCAGCATCAACAGCGATCAGCTTGACGCGCTCGGTGTAAGGATTGTTATTGATTTGCTCCAACTGCCCTTTGGGGGACCAAACATACATTAAGGTGGCATAAGGCATTTCTTGGCCACTCAGAAGTTGCGCCATCTCGGCAACCATTCTGTCTTTCAGTGATAGTTTCGAGCGATCACCATCAAACGCGACCATCAGACGAAGTGGCGCATCGTCGGCATATTTATCAAGGTTATCTGCTTGATCAAGGTGTGATAGTGCCTTCCATTCCCATTTGAGCCATAAGTGCTGAGATGGACGTGGATTCAGTTTGACTGCCAATCCGGAAGCAGATTGATTGGATTCAGCTTTTAGGACTGTGCGACCTTGATATTGCTGCAGACGATAAGCCGTGTTCTTTTTATTGGGTGTGACTCGATAAAAACTCCACCCTTTGGGTAGACGACCATCCTCTTGTACTGAGAACTTTTGTGGCTCTTCGCGCGGAACAAGTGGATCAAGCTTTTTGACCTCCGCGTGATCCTCATGCTCGGAATAGCTAGCGCAGGCCACAAGACCAGTAATTACAGCCCCCATCAGAATGAGATTGAAATATCGGCGCATAAGTTGATGCATTATCGTAGAGCTTTGCCTGTCTTGCATATGAATAAAAACTTGTGGTTTTTGACCTTAGCCCAAGGTCTTTATTTAACGAATAATGTCACTTTTATTGCCATTAATGGTCTAGTGGGTTTTGCGCTAGCGCCAGCCTCTTGGATGGCCACCTTGCCAGTGATGGGCTATGTAGTAGGTAGTGCTTTGGCAACCACCATCGTGGCCAGAATTCAAAAGCAACTGGGTCGTCAGCGCTCGTTTCAGATTGCACTCATCGTTGCGTTCTTTGCATCCTTACTGTGCGCTTATGCGACCCTTGAGAAACACTTTTGGCTTCTTAATTTAGGAACGGTTATTGCAGGGTTTTATAACGCTAACGCCCAACTCTATCGCTTTGCAGCGGCAGAGCTAGCTGATAAAACGGCAAAAGAGAAAGCAATCTCGTGGGTGCTAGCGGGCGGCATCCTCGGTGCAGTCTTGGGTCCTAATCTGGCCAACTGGACTCGCGATTGGTTTATGCAACCCTTTGCGGGGGCATACATTACGTTAGCAGGAGTCTCTGTGATTGCTCTATGGGTGATTACTCAAATTCAATTTCAAGAAAAAGTGTTGGCTCAGAATTCGAGTGAAAGTCGGCCTCTGTCCGAGATCATGCGCCAACCGCTCTTTATTGTGTGCACCCTAACTGCTGCATTAGCGTATGGCGTGATGAATTTACTCATGGCAGCCACCCCACTAGCTATGGAAGTGTGTGGCTTTAGTTTTGATAAGACGGTGTGGGTATTGGAGTGGCATGTGATTGGTATGTTTGCCCCCGGATTTTTTACGGGCACCCTGATCAAACGCATTGGGGTCATGTGGGTCCTACGAATTGGTGCTGCCCTTAATCTCATCTGCGTCATGATTGCTCTCTCTGGTGTGAGCTTTACACATTTTTTGATTGCGCTCTTTCTTTTGGGTGTGGGTTGGAACTTTTTGTTCACTAGCAGCACTGCTTTGGCGCTCGAATCTTATCGACCTGCTGAACGTGACAAAGCGCAAGGTGCAATTAATTTCTTTGTATTTTTGGCAACTGCCCTCTCCGCCTTAAGCTCTGGTGTCTTAGTAACGACACAAGGCTGGACCTTGCTTAATTTAGGCTCCATCATCCCGATGAGTGTTATTGTGCTGGCCTTGATTTGGCTTGGGATTCAACGCAAACAAGGTAAGGCTCAGCCCCTCTAAAATAGAACGATGAATACAAAAACACTTCCTACCATTGGCTTTATTGGTACCGGCATTATGGGTAAGAGCATGGCTCTCCATATCATCAAAGCGGGATATCCCTTGCATGTATTCAATCGCTCAAAAGAGAAAACAGCCTCACTCATCGAGCAAGGCGCCATCTGGCATCACTCTCCCAAAGAGCTTGCGACACACGCCGACATCATTATCACCATCATTGGCTACCCTAAAGATGTAGAAGAGGTATATCTAGGTGTCGATGGTATTTTGGCTGGAGCCAAAGCAGGATCGATTGCAATCGACATGACCACCTCTAGTCCAAGTTTGGCGGCTCGTATTGCTAAAGATGCTCTTTCAAAAAAAATAGCTGTACTTGATGCGCCAGTATCGGGTGGTGATATCGGTGCGCGCGATGCACGACTATCGATTATGGTGGGCGGCGATGCAGATGCATTTAAACAGGTCTTCCCTATTTTGGAATGTATGGGCAATAACATTGCTCTTCTTGGCCCAGCAGGCTCCGGGCAGCATGCCAAACTTTGTAATCAAATTGTGATTGCTTCCACCATCATGGGGGTATGTGAAGGCATTCGGTATGCCCAAAAGTCGGGCTTGGATGCCACTGCGGTATTAAAAGTAATTGGCAGCGGTGCTGCTGGCGGCACACAGCTTAATGTTCAAGGTCCCCGCATGATCAAGGGAGACTTTGCACCAGGCTTTATGGCAGAGCATTTTGTGAAAGATATTGGTCTTGCAATTGATTCTGCTGAAGAAATGGGATTAAAGCTACCGGGGTTGGCACAAGCGAAGCGCTTATACCAATTGATGCTTGATAAGGGAATGAGCCGAGATGGCTACCATGCCCTTTATCAACTCTATCGCGCCAACGAAGTCTAAGGCGACTCTCTGTTCATGTCATCCCCAGTATCCAAGCAGTCTCCCTTTACTTGGTCTCTTATCTTGGTGTTGCTGGGTACCGCCATTCATTTGGTATTGGGGTTTACTACGGAGCTGTCAGTGGACGAGGCTCACTACGCCCTCTACGCCAATCACCTAGCCTGGAGTTATTTTGATCACCCTCCCTTAGTAGGCTGGATCCAATGGCCCTTGGTTGCCATTAATGCGCCCGATGGCATTTTGCGCCTAATACCAATTACGTTATGGATGATCTCCTGTCTATTGGTTTACCAAATCGCAGATCAACTCAATACGTATTGCTCCAATCGTTCACTGTTTATAAAAAGGGTTGATCACAACAATCCATCTTTTGCAGGTCTTGCTGCAGTAGCCATCATTGTGTTTGCACCCTTGCCCCATGTTCTTGCCGTCGGCTTGGTGCCTGATTCTTTATTAACACCGCTAAGCCTTGGTGTCCTCTGGATGGCATTGCAATGGCTTAAACAAGATGGGCAACTACGTTTTTATCAATGGATTATCTTAGGTTTATTGTTTGGTTTAGCAGGTCTTAGTAAGTACACTGCCATTCTGTTTGTGCTTGCCTTCGCTATCGCCTGTATCAGCATTCCCCGCTTTACCTTTCTAAAGCAGGCAGGTTTTTATAGTGCCATTGCAATCGCACTTCTTCTCATTAGCCCCGTATTGCTTTGGAATGCCCAACATGATTGGATCTCATTTAAATATCAGATCGATCATGGCAGTGGTGGCACTTGGCTATGGCGACGTGTTGCTGCATTCGTCGGGGCACAGGTAATGGTCTTTGGCTTTTTGCCTCTCCTCGGATTATGGTTGTATTCACGGGCGATCGGTTTTTCTGTGCGCCCATTTGTGAGTATCTTGCTAGTGTTCTTTGTTTTGCCATTTAGTGTCTTCGCTATTTTGTCCGGGGGTGGAGGCTTGCCGCACTGGACCACCCCTGCGTGGTTTTGTTTAGCACCCATTGCGGGGCTGGGTCTTGCGCAATGGTGGCAAAGCGGTAAACGCTGGTTGATCTCTCTTATTCTGGCGGTCCAAGGTACTCTAGTGATTAGCGGACTGACATTGGTTATGACCGCAGGCTATCCGATTGCGAGTCAGTTCAAGACAAATCCCTTGGCCGATTTATACGGCTGGCGTTCTGCGTCCACGCGCGCCAATCTCTTGGTCAATGAATTGAAGGCGAGCGGCATTGCAGTTCAAAATTGGACATTGGCTAGTCGGGTGGCATGGTACGCCAAGCCAACACCTATTTTTGTGTTGGATGATCGTCAGGATCAGTTTGATTTGTGGTTTGGTAAGCTTCCCGAGGGATCAAATGTCATCTTACTGAACTGGTCTGAGATGTCATTTAAGGCTCCGGTGGGTGAAGGGCAATTTAGAACCTGTCGCCCCCTAGATCGCTTACGGATAGCCCATTTAGGTCAAGCCTTAAGCCAATTTGAACTTAGTTATTGTCAAGGCTGGGGTGGAAAGTCAAAACCAGAGCGCGAGGCATTATCCTTACGTCCATGAGCTCTCAATGGAAAGTAATACTAAAGCGCAGCTGGCCCACCATTCGGATTGTTCTATCGATTGCGTTGTTATGGAAAGCCACTAGCGGTATCGATTGGAAAGCCCTGTTTGAGTCCGAACTGCAATTACAAGCCCAGTGGCTCGTTGCGGGTGGTCTTTGTATTACTGCTGCCTTTATCTGTGGCGGTCTACGCTGGGGTTTATTTATGCAACGAGCAGGCTTTCAGGGAAGCTTGCTTGGGTATGTGGCTTTATATTTCTCGGGAGGTTTAATTAATCAGGGTCTGCCCAGCACGCTGGGTGGCGATAGCTACCGCGCTATTGCCGGTACTCACTTAACTCGGAGCGGGCAACTTAGCCAAGAAAAAGAACTGGCTGAAGAACTCAGTCATGCGGATGATCTTAAGCAGCAAAGCCCTAAATTACGTTTAGGTTTTTCCATGACCCTGTTAGATCGAGTCGTGGGTCTTATGGGTAACAATATCTTAGGCGGCATTGGTCTAGTGATTGGCGGCGCCACGCTAGGCACCTGGGGCACTGAATTGGGTTACTTGATTCTGCTAGTGATGTTGGGTGCTGGGTGCGCACTTGCTTTTGCTCTGAGCTATAAACCGCTACTGATCTGGATTGAAAAACTCTTAGCGCGCTTTGATTTGCATCATGCTCTTCCCGGAATCCGTCTGGCGTTTGCCTGGCCCACCAATATTGCTCAAGGGATATTTGCGGTATCCATTCATTGCTTCAATATTTTGGCTTTAGGTTTTTGTCTCAAAGCCTATGGTGCTGAGGTACCGACTGAGGCCCTGATGATTGGTTTACCCGCCTTGAGTCTTTTACTCATGTTACCAATTAGTATCTCGGGTTGGGGCTTACGTGAAGCCACCCTAGCCTCCGTCTTGGCCCTCTGGGGAGTTAATCCCTCCCTAACTGTTTTGGGATCCATTAGCTATGGCGCAATTACTTTATTGTGCGTCTTGCCAGGCGCCTACAAATTACTAAAGCGTAGTTAGACGGTCGTGGGCATAAAATATAGCCTAGGACATAAAGGATAAAAGCAGAATGGCAATTAGCGTCAATGCAATGCGGACCATTGATCACTGGGTAGGGGTGCCACTTTGTGCGATTGCTAGCCCCATTGTTGCCTTACTGGATATCCTTTCTAGGCCATTTACACGGTCGGGCGATCCTAAAAAGCTTCTCTTTATTGAGCTCTCCGAAATGGGGAGCGCCATCTTGGTGGATCCAGCTATGCGCAAAGCCCAAGCGAATGGTGCCGAGATCTACTTCCTTATATTCAAGAGCAATGCTGCCAGTCTTGGTTTGTTAAATACCGTTCATCCCAACCATATTTTTACAATTGATTCCTCTAGCTTGTGGAAGTTAGCTTTCGATACTCTGCGCTTCTTAGTGAAGGCACGTTTTTATCGGATTGATACAGTGATTGATCTAGAACTGTTCTCTCGTTTCACAGCACTTCTGACTGGTCTGTGTGGTGCGAGAAGGCGTGTTGGCTATGATATTTTTCATGGGGAAGGTTTATGGCGTGGCACGATGCTAACCCGTAAAGTGCATTACAACCCGCATATTCATATTGCTAAAAACTTTATTTCGCTCGTGTATGCAGCTTTTGCAAACGAAGAAGAAAGGCCCTTTAGCAAAATAGCCATCACCGATCAAGAGATTGAGCTTGCGCAGGCAGTTATTGACCCTATGGTCAAGCAACACCTGCAACTCCGTATTGAGAATCTAGCCCAACAGGCCATGATTCCGTTTAAGTATGGTCAACAACGCATCATCTTAATTAACCCGAATGCGAGTGATTTGCTCCCGCAACGTCGTTGGGCCCCAGAACGCTTCTCAGAGCTGATCGTTGCAACACATCAGCACTGGCCCGAAGATCTCATTTTAATCACGGGCTCACCCGCAGAGCATACTTATGTTGAGGGAGTACGCTTAGCTGCCAAGGTAAAACATGCCATCAATTTTGCAGGTCACGTGCGCTTCTCTGAACTTCCAGCTCTATACACCCTATCGCATGCGATGGTTACCAATGACTCGGGCCCAGGCCACTTCTCTTCGGTCACCGATTTACATACTGTAGTTCTCTTCGGTCCAGAGACCCCGGCGTTATATGGCTCTCTTGGTAAATCGATTCCGATTACAGCCCAATTAGCATGTTCGCCTTGCGTAAGCGCTGCTAACCATCGCAAGACCCCTTGCCAAGATAATGTTTGCATGAAAGCTATTACGGTCCCACAAGTGATGAATCAACTCGCTGCTCAAATTGCTGCGGCCGATCGCACTCGAACTTTATAAAGACCGCCAGCCCATGAACTTTGGTCGCGCTTGGGCTATCCCACTCATCCCTCTGAGTCTATGGCTCATCTTAATAACGAGCGGTAAAGAGTTAGAGCTCTTTCTTTGGCTTAATCACGCAGCTCAAGTGTTACCCAACTGGGCATGGGCTTGGTTCACCTTTTTGGGTAACGGTTGGGGTATTTTTGCTTTGTGCTTTCCGCTGGTGCTCTATGCGCCTCGACAACTCTGTGCAGCATTGATCTCTGGGGCGCTTGCAGCCGTAATCAGTTTGAGTCTTAAGCCTCTGATTGGCTTACCTCGCCCTGCCGGGGTTCTTAGCCAAAATAGCTTTCATATACTGGGCGATCCCCTGTTACATCACGCCTTGCCTTCAGGACATACCCTAACGGTCTTTTCGGTGGCAAGTGCGCTATTCTTTTCCACCCCCCAGCCCAAGCGTAATTTATTGATTGTTTTATTTGTCTTAGCAATCCTCACCGGCATCTCTCGTAATGCCGTTGGGGCACATTGGCCAGGCGATGTATTGGTGGGCTCTGCATTAGGTATTTGGTGTGGCTTAATCGCCAGTCGCTGGGCACTCAGTATTAGAGATGCTCAATTGAGTCCCACCAACCTGGTCCCTCGTGTCATTGCTATTGCAGGTTTTGTAGTGCTGTATGTTTTACAAACTACGGTCTTAGACTTTCCGCATAATCAGATATTGCAATACATCGGCAGTGCTATTTTGGTGATTACGCTCGTCTTGTTTGTCTTACGTCAGAACAAGCCTCAAGCTGATGTTTAGTTATCGCCATGCCTTTCATGCTGGCAATCATGCGGATGTTCTAAAGCACCTTGTTTTGATTCATAGCGTTTCTTATTTGCAAGAAAAGGATGGCGCCCTCCTGCTAGTTGATACCCATGCGGGCGCAGGACTGTATTCATTACGAGAGGGCTTTGCGACCGTCAGTCAAGAGGCACTTACCGGCATTGATCGTATTATTAGTAATCAAGATCCTCAGACGAATTACTCTGAGCTTCAAGCGTACATTGATCTTGTTAACAGTATTAATCCGCCGAATCGAATTGATTTTTATCCTGGTTCACCATTCTTGATGGCCAAGCTCCTACGCACTCAAGATCGTCTACGACTGTTTGAACTCCATCCGAGTGATATTGACTTGTTGGAGCAAAATATTAAGCAACTTCATTTAGATCGACAAATCGAGGTTCGCAAAGAGGATGGTTTTACTAGCTTAAAAGCCCTGCTTCCTCCGCCGAGCCGAAGAGGTTTGATCCTTATTGATCCTTCCTATGAAAATAAGCAGGATTATTTCTTATTAGAGACCTGCTTAACTGAGGCATTAGACCGTTTTGCAACAGGCTCTTATCTCATTTGGTATCCAATACTCCAGCGCACTGAGTCCATTCAATTACCCAAACGACTCAAAGCAATTGCAGAAAACTATGGGCGCCCCTGGACCCATGCAGAACTCCGAATTACCCATGAGCCAACAGAGCGTCGTCTTCAGGCGAGCGGGATGTTTGTCATTAATCCCGTATGGACCTTACATCCCTATCTAGAAAAACTACTACCTACCTTACAAACCGCTTTGGGAGAGGATGCTGGGGCATCTTATCGGGTTCTTAGTAGTCAAACATAACTTCGTTACGCCGCAAGAATGGAATACTCCATGGTGGGTTGTAGCGCGCGAGTTGCGGCTCACTAGCAGGAGTCAAGTTTTTAGATTTCATCCAGACGCGCAGTTCTTGGGCTTTCTCTTGCGTCTTTTCATCTGAATTAAAGCCGCTATAGGTAATCACCGCTTTTTTCTGGGGAGGGATCTCTCTAAGCTTAACTTCAGGGCTGGTAGGGGTTGGTAAGCTAGTCAATGTGTATTGACTAGGCATGACAAAAAACATGCGCCATTGATTGGAGTTTTTCTTTTGGGTCTCCATGGTCACGGGGGCGGTCATCGCAATCTTCTCGCTACCCCCTGTCTTTGGCTCCATCGTGACGGGTACAGTCATGGCAATCTTCTCACTACCTTGCAGGTCATCGGCTAGCTTGGTTTTGGATTGGTTCTTGCCAAAGATATAACCCGCAATGAGACGAAAGCCTTTACTGCCCGCATCACTCATATCACCATCCACATACACCTCGGCCACAATCATAGGTGCATACTGACGCAATTCAAAGGGTGGGGAACTTTCAATCACGGTGTATTTTGGTTCCTCAAGGGCCATTACTGTGCTCGCAAATAAGAAACAGAGTCCTGCCAGAATAATCGAATGGGCACGTTTTACCATTTTCCTTCCAATACAAAACCTTTGGTACTTGCTTGTAAGTTCACTTGAGCTCCCACTGGAAGTGTTAATTTATCTTTAATATGACCAAATGGCAAACCAGTCAGAATGGGGATTGACTTAGGCACACGTTTACGAATCAAATCAATTGCAGTATCTAGCTTATAGCCCCGATCGACTTCGTACAAGCGGTATTGACTAAAATGCCCCAAAAGAATAGCGCGCTGTTTACCCAAAACCCCTGCCTCATGCAATTGCAGCAGCATGCGCTCAATCCGATAAGGATGCTCATTGATATCCTCAATAAAAAGGATACCGCCCATTATTTGTTTATCCGATGGAAAATACTCCGTTCCCAATAGAGTAGTGATGATGCTTAAATTACCGCCCCAAAGCATACCTTCAATATTTTGGGAAAGATCAACGGCACCTGCCCAGGGTTGGGCATCGGGTACTGCAATACTAAATCGGCGGTTCTCTACTGCACTCTGAAAATGAGTCCAGGTAAATTGGCTTGGAGCCTCGGATTCGCCAAACTCATTGAGGGGGCCAAAGTCGTAATTGAGCATTGGGCCTGCAAGGCTAATTGTGCCGGTCTTGGCTAATAGCCCCATCTGAAATCCCGTGAAATCACTATGGCCACAGATCTGCAAACCCTGCTTGACGGCAATCGCAATTGCCTTCCAGTTAACCTGATCGAGGAGTCGGTGCAATCCATAGCCACCTCGTACAGAGATTACAACCTGATTGGGGTCTAGATTAGCAATTGCATTTAACTCACCAAGGCGTTCTGCATCAGTGCCTGCAAAGCGCTCAAATACTCTTTGTGCGCATTGCGCATTAGAGACCATAACGCCCTGCTGCTTAAGCCAATGCAAAGCGCTTTCTGGGCTACGCATATCTGGGCTCGCTCCCGAGGGAGCAATTAAATGGATCTTCATGTACGTCGCTGTTTAAAAAACTCTCTGAGTAACTCACCGCACTCGTCTGCCAATACCCCGCCCTCTACCTCGGTCTGATGATTAATCTGCTGGATTGCAAACAAATCACCAACACTACCAGCCATTCCAGTTTTAGGATCGGTCGCACCAAACACCACACGCTTGACTCTAGCATGAAGTATTACCCCACAACACATCGCGCAGGGTTCCAAGGTCACATATAGGGTTGATTCTGGAATCCGATAGTTCTCTAGGGATTTAGCAGCCTCTCGAATAGCTACCATCTCTGCATGAGCGCTGGGGTCATGTAATGTAATGGGCTGATTAAAACCCTTTCCAATCACTTGCTCTTTGTGAACCAAGATGGCGCCTACGGGGACCTCTCCTTGGGCACCAGCCAATCTAGCCTGCTCGATAGCAAGACGCATATAAGCTTGGTCTTGGGTACCGGTCATCAAGTTTTGGAACCGCTTTTTGCTCGATAGTCAGCCCAACAGTTTGGGGTCTCATATAAACGGATTGCCTGCAAGACCAGCTGTCCTTTTGTTTCCGTTGCAAACACTGGAGCCAAAATATCAAAGGCGAATTTAACCAGGTTTTCAACGGTGGGGACATCCTCTAAGATCACTGTTTTGTGACTAGGCAAACTTTCCAAGAATTTCACCAAGACGGTATCCTGCTTTGCGACCAGAAAGGCATGATCCCAGGGCTCTACCAGGTGCTTGAGTGCTAGTTGCTTAATGTCTCCAAAATCGATCACCATGCCATCGTCAGACTGACCGCGCGATGCATGTACCGGTCCAGACACAGTAAGCTCAATCGCATATCGATGGCCATGCAAATGACAGCACTTACCAGCATGATGCGGAATACGATGTCCCGCATCAAACTCGAGGCGCCGAGTAATCGTTACAGAGTTTTGGTCCACCATTACAGAATTCCGATCATTTTGTGAGTCTGCACACTTAAGCGCCATAAGGGATTTTTTTGGCACAACTCAACGGCATATGCCGTATTTTCACTTAAATTAGGGCCATCCATGGGTTGTAAATAACGATGCCTAAAATCCATACCCTCAAAACGGTGCAAAGTTGTTTCAATGGGTTGATGTTCTATCTGCGGAACAACTAACTTGATTTCATCAGCCTGCATTACCATCAGATCAGCATTGGCTTTGGGGCTTAAACAAACCCAGTCAATCCCTTTAGGGATCTTGATCGTGCCATTGGTCTCAATTGCTATTTCAAAATGCCGATGATGTAAGGCCTCTATCAATGAGGCATCTAATTGCAATAAAGGCTCGCCACCGGTCATCACCACATAGCGATAGTGCTGTGTGTTCATAGCCTCTTGCCATGCAGACTCAATCGCTTTTGCTAAATCATCGGCGCTCTCAAATTTCCCACCACCTATACCATCCGTTCCAACAAAATTGGTGTCACAGAACTGACAAACAGCAGTAGCGCGATCTTCCTCTCTCCCCGACCAGAGATTACAGCCAGCAAAGCGACAAAATACGGCTGCACGCCCTGCTTGCGCACCCTCTCCTTGCAAAGTGGTAAAGAGTTCTTTAACTGAGTACATAACAATGAATATCTAAAATAATTTGTTATTCCCACTCGATCGTCGAGGGAGGTTTACCGCTGATATCAAAAACAACGCGATTGATACCGCGCACTTCATTAATGATGCGGTTGGATACTTTACCCAATAGCTCATGAGGTAGATGTGCCCAGTGGGCGGTCATAAAGTCTTGGGTTTGTACTGCTCGTAGAGCAACGACATACTCATAGGTCCGACCATCACCCATCACACCCACTGATTTAACAGGCAGGAAGACGGCAAAGGCTTGACTGGTAAGCTCATACCAAGTTTTATGAGAATTTGGATCTATAGTATTTCTAAGTTCTTCAATAAAGATAGAATCAGCGTGCCTGAGAAGATCTGCAAACTCTGGCTTCACTTCACCCAATATTCTGACCCCAAGTCCTGGGCCCGGGAATGGATGACGATCAACCATCTCTTTAGGTAAGCCCAAGGCAATACCAAGTGTTCTTACTTCGTCTTTAAACAACTCTCGAAGCGGCTCCAATAGCTTGAGGTGCATATCCTCTGGAAGTCCACCGACGTTGTGGTGACTCTTAATCGTATGGGCGCCCTTCTTACCTTTACCAGCAGACTCTATGACATCGGGGTAAATCGTTCCCTGAGCAAGCCACTTGGCATTCTTAATCTTGGCAGACTCTTTCTGAAATACTTCCACAAATTCTTTACCAATGATCTTACGTTTTTGTTCTGGATCGGTAACGCCCTTGAGTTTTCCTAGGAACTCATTAGCGGCATTGACATGAATGACCTTCACGCCAAGGTTACGAGCAAACATATCCATAACCATCTTGCCTTCATTAAGGCGCAAAAGCCCATGATCGACAAATACACAAGTTAATTGCTGACCAATGGCCCGATGAATAAGTGCTGCAGAAACACTAGAGTCTACGCCGCCCGATAGGCCCAAAATCACCTCATCTGTGCCAACCTGCTCTTTTATCTTGGCCACCGCTTCTTGAATGTAATCTCCCATCACCCAATCAGGGCGACATTCACAAATGTCATGAACGAAGCGATTGAGGATGGCAGTTCCCTGCAGTGTATGAGTCACCTCAGGATGAAACTGCAGACCATAGAAATGCTTCTCCTCATTAGCCATTCCCGCAATTGGACAAGAGGGAGTTGAAGCCATTAACTTGAACTGGGGAGGCAACTCTGTCACTGAATCGCCATGACTCATCCAAACTTTCAAAATGCCATGACCTTCCTCAGTTCGATGGTCCTCAACGTCTTTGAGTAACTCGGTATGACCACGAGCACGCACTTCGGCATACCCAAACTCACGTGCCTTACCAAGAGACTCTGCCGAGGCAACCCTTCCACCAAGCTGAGTTGCCATGGTTTGCATGCCATAGCAGATCCCGAATACAGGGACGCCTAGTTCAAAGACAATTTGTGGGGCGCGAGGGCTATTTGGCTCCGTAACCGAGCTTGGGCCACCAGAGAGGATGATCCCCTTGCAAGACTGACTTCTTACAAACTCTTTAATTTGCTCTGGATCACAATCGTATGGCCAGATCTCAGAATAAACCTTAGCCTCTCGTACGCGGCGAGCGATTAGTTGAGTAACTTGGGAACCAAAATCCAGAATCAGAATCTTATCGTGCACGGCTTTGCTCAATTGGATTCTTAGTCAATATGGTAATTGGGGGCTTCCTTCGTGATCTTTACATCATGGACATGCGACTCGCGCACTCCAGCAGAAGTAATCTCCACAAAACTTGCCTTCTCATGCAACTCAGAAATAGTCTTACAACCACAGTAGCCCATTGAGGAGCGAATGCCACCAGTTAGTTGATGCAAGATGCTCAACACACTTCCTTTGTAAGGAACCTGCCCCTCAATACCCTCTGGAACTAATTTATCAGCATTGGCTGCACTAATATCTTCTTGGAAATATCGATCGGCGGCTCCATCCGACATCGCACCTAATGAGCCCATACCTCGGTAACTCTTGTAAGAACGGCCTTGGTATAAAAATACTTCGCCAGGAGCTTCTTCGGTACCCGCAAACATACCGCCCATCATGACTGAGTTTGCTCCAGCCGCTAAAGCCTTAGCAACATCGCCCGAGTAACGCACACCACCATCAGCAATCAAGGGAATACCGGTCCCCTTTAAGGCCTTTGCCACATTTACGACCGCAGTAATTTGAGGGACCCCAACGCCCGCAACGATACGGGTTGTGCAAATGGATCCGGGACCAATACCAACTTTTACACCATCAGCACCATGATCTGCCAGGGCTTTAGCAGCTTCGCCTGTTGCAATATTACCGCCAATCACTTGTACTTGAGGATAGTGTTTCTTGACCCACTTCACTCGATCAAGAACGCCTTGACTATGACCGTGGGCAGTATCCACCACGATTAGATCGACACCTGCCTTCACCAGAAGCTCAACCCGCTCATCGTTATCCGGACCAACGCCAACTGCTGCACCGACACGTAACTTACCTTCACTATCTTTACAAGCATTAGGATGCTCTGTAGCCTTCATGATGTCTTTAACTGTTACTAGGCCACGAAGTTCAAAGGAGTCGTTCACAACAAGCACCCGCTCTAGGCGATGCTTATTCATTAAGCGTTTTGCTTCTTCTAAGCTAGCACCCTCTTTGACAGTAACCAAACGTTCACGTGGGGTCATCTTGGATTTCACAGGTGCATCAAGATCTTCTTCAAAGCGCAGATCGCGGTTTGTAATAATGCCCACTACAGTTTTACCTTGTAACACCGGAAATCCGGAGAACCCATGCTCTTTAGATAAGTGAATAACTTGGCGAACCGTCATATCTGGGCCGATTGAGATTGGATCGCGCAGAACCCCAGACTCATAGCGCTTTACTTTAGCAACCTCTTTAGCCTGCTCCGCAGGCTTAAGGTTTTTATGAACAATCCCAACGCCGCCCTCGGTTGCCATGGCAATCGCAAGACGTCCTTCCGTAACAGTATCCATTGCAGCCGATACCAATGGAATATTGATCGTGATATCGCGGGTTAATTGAGTGACCAAATTAGTGTCACGCGGGAGGATGGCCGAGTATGCCGGCACGAGGAGCACATCGTCGAACGTCAGTGCTTTTTGTATGAGTCGCATGCAAAACCCCTAGTCGCAAAATCAGATTATAGAGGTTCTCCAGAATTAACTCTTAAATCCCTTCCTGATCAGGGCCTTAGGACTCAAGTAGTCGGGTTTTTAAGCCTATTTGGAGGCTTTTGCTTTCGCCGTTCGTGCGCTGGCTCGATCTTGTGCCTTGGCTTTTAATTGACTATCTTTATCTCGGTTGGCTTTCTTGCGACGGGCCATTTTGGGGTCAATTTGTAAGGGCGCGTACAACTCAAGACGATCTCCCGCATAGATGGGACTATCCCACTCTTTGCGTTTACCAAATACCCCATAGCAACCCTTACGGCTTATTACCGGATCATCCTTGGCGTGAGCAATTTGTAGAGATTGAAGAGCCCAGCCTACCGTTGGAGATCCTTCCTTGGGCAAATGAAGTTGATGTGTTTGTAGTTTGGGTGGGTCTACCCGAGCATCGCACAGAAGAATCTCAATGGTGATGGGGGTATTAGTGGCCATAGAGTTGATCCGCTCGTTTTACAAAACAATCCACAAAGGTGCCTGCTATATAAGAAAACACAGGGCCGATCACTTTATCAAGAATGATATTCTTAAACTCCCAATGAAGATTGAACTCGATCTTACAAGCGTCCTCACGCAATGCAATGAAACGCCACTGCCCAGTGAAACTCTTAAAGGGGCCATCGACAAATTGCATATCAATTAAATCTGGTCGATGATTGGCATTGCGAGTATGAAAATACTGCTCAATTCCTTTGAAGTGAATCTTAATTTTGGCGTCCAGCACGGTCTCGGTTTGCTCGTAGATATCCACACCGCCGCACCAGGGTAAAAAATCTGGGTAGCTCGCCACATCCGTAACTAAGCTGTACATGCACTCGGCGGAGTGCCCAATTAAAACGGTCTTATTGACGTCTGCCATAATCAATACGATGGAACCTATAAAAACTCTAAAACATGAGTATCGTCGATAACAAAAAAGCCTTCTTCGACTATTTTATTGAAGAACGCTACGAAGCTGGGCTCGTCCTTGAGGGGTGGGAGGTTAAGGCCATTCGTGCGGGTCGCGCTCAGATCAAAGAGGCTTATGTCGTGGTGCGTAATGCAGAGATCTTTTTAATCGGCTCGCACATCAGTCCACTCTCCTCGACCTCAACCCATATTCATGCAGATCCTACTCGAACGCGCAAGCTCCTCTTAAACGATAGCGAGATTCGTAAGTTAATCGGTAAAGTTGAACAACGTGGCTATACCCTAGTACCACTCAATATGCATTTCTCAAAAGGACGAGTGAAATGCGAAATCGGTTTAGCTCGGGGTAAGAAGCAACACGACAAACGTGAGGCTAGTAAAGAAAAGGATTGGGAGCGCGAGAAAGCCCGAATCGTGCGCGGGCAACTCTCCTGAGCCAAGAAATAAAAAGGCAGGTGTAATCCTGCCTTTAGGTAGTCATTTAGTAGCTTATGGATTGTTGGCCAGAAACTCCCAGGTTTGAACGACGCTATCTGGGTTGAGCGAGATCGAGGTAATCCCTTTTTTGACCAGCCATTTAGCAAAGTCTGGGTGATCCGATGGACCCTGACCACAGATGCCCACATACTTACCTTGCTTGACACAGGCATCAATGGAGCGCTCGATCATAAACTCAACTGCGGGATCACGCTCATCAAAATCAATAGCAAGTAACTCCATACCAGAGTCTCGATCCAATCCAAGAGTTAATTGGGTCATATCGTTTGAGCCAATTGAGAACCCGTCAAAGTATTCGAGGAATTGGTCGGCCAAAATAGCATTAGACGGGATCTCGCACATCATGATGAGTCTGAGTCCATTACTACCTCGCTTCAAACCTAAGGTTGCCATCATATCAATGACCCGCTTAGCCTGTGGGATGGTGCGCACAAAGGGAACCATGATCTCCACATTATCGAGCCCCATATCCTCGCGGACTCGCTTCATTGCGGCACACTCTAGAGCAAAAGCTTCTCCAAAATCTTTTGAGACATAACGCGAGGCTCCCCTAAATCCCAACATCGGATTCTCTTCATCGGGCTCATAACGCGATCCACCAATAAGCTTCTTGTACTCATTCGATTTAAAGTCTGATAGACGAACAATTACTGGCTTTGGATAAAAAGCTGCTGCAATCGTTGCTACGCCCTCCACTAACTTATCTTCATAAAATGCTTTGGGACTTGCGTAACCACGTGCAACACTCTCAACGGCTCGCTTAAGTTCTTCATCAATATTGGGATACTCCAATACGGCACGGGGATGTAAACCAATATAGTTGTTAATGATGAACTCAAGACGCGCCAGACCTACTCCCGCATTCGGTAACTGACAGAAATCAAATGCCAGTTGTGGATTACCAATGTTCATCGTAATCTTTACAGGGATCTCTGGTAATACGCCTCGCTTCACCTCGGTGACTTCGGTTTCGATCAAACCATCATAGATCCGTCCCTCATCACCCTCAGCACACGATACAGTAACAACTGCGCCGTCTTGCAAGAGATCGGTAGCATTACTGCAGCCAACCACTGCAGGAACACCTAGCTCTCTAGCAATAATGGCGGCGTGACAGGTGCGTCCACCACGATTGGTCACAATCGCAGAAGCCCGTTTCATGACCGGCTCCCAATTGGGATCGGTCATATCAGCCACCAAGACATCGCCTGGTTGCACACGATCCATTTCACTTGCATCCCGAATCACACGAACGGGGCCCCCACCAATCTTTTGTCCAATAGCGCGTCCCGTGGTGATGGCTTTGGAGTTTCCTTTGAGTCGATAGCGTAACTCGACCTGACCAGCAGCTTGGCTCTTCACTGTCTCGGGGCGTGCTTGCAGAATATAGATCTTGCCGTCTTGGCCGTCTTTACCCCACTCAATATCCATGGGTCGACCGTAATGCTTTTCAATAATCACAGCATACTTTGCTAACTCCGTGACATCCTCGTCGGAAATCGAGAAACGATTACGCAGTTCGGGGCTAACCTCAACGGTCTCAACACGCTCCTTAGAACCTGCGGGAGCAAATTGCATTTGGATTAACTTTGATCCTAATGATCTCCGAATAATAGCCTTCTTACCCTGCGCCAAGGTCTCTTTAAACACATAGAACTCATCGGGATTGACGGCACCCTGCACCACGGTCTCACCTAGACCATAACTGGATGTAATAAAGACCACCCCCGGAAAGCCCGATTCAGTATCCAAGGTAAACATGACCCCAGCAGCACCGGTATCTGAGCGAACCATACGCTGCACACCGGCCGATAATGCAACCTCAGCATGAGCAAAGCCCTTGTGAACGCGGTATGAGATTGCCCGATCGTTATAAAGGGATGCAAAGACCTCTCGGATCTTATGCAGTACATCCTCAATACCACTCACATTTAGAAAGGTCTCTTGCTGGCCCGCAAATGAGGCATCTGGTAAATCTTCTGCGGTAGCGGAGGACCGAACTGCAAAAGACCCTTTGCCAGAGTTATCCAAGGCTTTAAATGCCTCCCGAATCTCGCTTTCTAAACGGGGCTGAAAGGATGCTCCCTCAATCCAAGAGCGAATCTCAGCGCCCGCTTCTGCAAGAGCGCGCACATCATCCACATTTAATTGGACAAGGCGCTCAGAAATCTTACGATCGAGCTGATTGTGTTGTAGAAAATCACGGAATGCGAGGGAGGTGGTGGCAAATCCAGTTGGAACTCGTACACCCGCTGAAGCTAATTGTGAAATCATTTCACCCAAGGAGGAATTTTTACCACCCACCGACTCAACGTCGCCGACGCGCAACTCCTCAAAAGGCAAAACATAGGCGTTTTGCTTATTTTGCATAGACATAAAGACTCTCTTAAAGTAAAAAAACTGCTTAAGTAGCGTCCGTAAAATCGGGCATACTTGAATTAAAGCTATTGTATTCCCTGACCCTTAATTGCCTATTTTTTAATCAGTTAGAATTTCCCTGACTTTCATCATGAATACAGTTACTCCATCTACTCCCCGAGTTGTTTACATTGTTTCGGATGGTACCGGGATTACGGCAGAGAACTTCAGCCAATCAATCCTGGCGCAATTTGAAACTAGCTTTAAGCAGATCCGCATACCCTTTGTTGATACGGTTGATAAGGCCCATGATGCCGTTCGCCAGATTAATGGGGCCGACCCTAAGCATGGGCAAGCCATTGTTTTTACTACTCTGGTCAATCCAGAGGTCAATCAAGTAGTTAGCAAAGCCAATGCCTTGGTATTAGATATGTTTCAGACCTTTGTCGCACCTCTAGAACAAACCCTTGGTATGCGCTCTACCCATGCCATTAATCGACTTCACCACAATGCTGATACCGATGCTTATAAAAATCGGATTGAAGCCATCAATTACTCACTGGCTCACGATGATGGTCAATCCAATCAAAATCTAGCGGATGCAAATGTCATCTTAGTAGGGGTATCGCGGGTCGGTAAAACCCCAACGAGTCTTTATCTAGCCATGCAGTATGGTTTGAAGGCGGCCAACTATCCACTAATACCAGAAGACTTTGAACGTGGGCAACTCCCAAAAGATCTCCTGCCTCATAAACAAAAGATTTATGGTCTGACTATTGATGCTGACCGCTTGTGCGAGATACGAAATGAGCGCAGACCAGGAAGTAATTACGCCAAACTAGAGAACTGCCGTTATGAGATCAATGAGGCAACCTCGATGATGCGCCGCGAGTCCATTCCCTGGGTCTCTACTACGAGTAAATCCATTGAAGAGATTGCAACCACGATTTTGCAAGCCATCCGTTCTGATAAAACAATCCTAGGATAGGCAATCTTATTGGGTGGTTCGTACTCTCACAGTTTCATATAAGCACACGGCAGCGGCAGTTGCTACATTTAAAGACTCGATCTGAGGATTTTGCGGAATCCGTATTTGTTTTGCTTGCGCCAGTAAATCCCCAGAAACGCCCTGTCCTTCGTTCCCAAAAATCCAGGCCACTGGCGCATTTAAGATCTTCCCAATCGAATATAAATCGTCTTTCGCATCCATATTGGTTGCCAATAAAGATGATTCGATATTACTTGCTACATCGTTGACACTCCAGCCCTCATAAAAATGAAGATGCCGATGCGCGCCCATGGCCGCACGCAGTACTTTGGGTGACCAAATATGAGCAGTTCCAGTAGTGCAAACTATTTGCTTGAAATCTGTCGCTAGAGCCGTGCGCAAGATGGTTCCTACGTTACCGGCATCTTGTATCGCATCCAAAATGAGTACATCCCCAGTAATGGTCTTACTGTTAGGCTTTGTGAGCTCCAACTCAAGAAGTCCCATAATTTGCGGAGCATTCTCTAGCTCGCTAATGGATTCCCATAAAGTTTCATCAACCCAATGAACTTGTGTATTTGGGCAGATCTCTAGATGGCATCCGATCAAGTTAGCGATCTCTGGATGACTTTGAGCACTTTTGCTTGTAATCAGTGAATCAAGACGTGCATCACCAGACCATGTTTGCATGAGATGAATGCCGTCAAGAACAGCGTGTTGCTGCTCTACCCTTGCTTTTTGCCCCTTGCTACCCGAGAGCTGCAATTGCCGAATGCATTTGAGTAAAGCATTGTCCCGCGAGTAAATGATGTCGTCTTTAGCCACTGATTAAATTCCTCACCGGTGCAAACGTACGCCGATGTTCTTCACAAGGTCCGTACTGCTTGAGTGCCTGCATATGGACCTCTGTGGGATAGCCCATATGCTGATTAAATCCGTACTGTGGATACTGCGTATGCAGCGCTTGCATTTGTTGGTCACGAGTGACCTTGGCAATAATCGATGCTGCTGAAATAGCGGGCTCTTTCGCATCACCCTTAATAATAGCTTCACTAGCAATCGGCAATATTGGGCAACGGTTGCCATCAATCAAGGCCTTACTGGGCCATTCTCCCAAACGCTCAGACAACGCCTCTATCGCACGGCGCATCGCTAACATAGTGGCTTGTAAGATATTGAGTGTATCGATCTCGCTTGGACTGGCTTGTCCAATCCCCCAGGCTCGTGCTTTTTGCATAATTTCTGCATACAGCTGCTCACGGCGGGCGGGCGATAACTTTTTAGAATCCCTCAAACCCATAATGGGCTGATTGGGGTCCAACACTACCGCTCCAGCAACCACAGAGCCCACTAGGGGGCCCCTGCCCGCTTCGTCCACACCGCAGATCCAAACAGTGCTCATGGGTGCCTATCTAGACCGTCGATTAAGGGTTTGTTCAATCACTTGCGCAACTAGTAAACCAGTAGGTCTTTTTAAACTCAAGTGCAATTGCTCAAAACGGGTCTCAAGTGCTTTCACTGCCGCCGGTCGATCTAACCACGATAAAACCGCATCTGCCAAAGCCTCTGGCTTTGCCTCATCTTGCAAGAGCTCTGGCACTACAAACTCACCACACAAAATATTAGGTAGCCCCACATAGGGTAGATAGCCCTGTCGCTTCATGATCTGCGCGGTTAACCAAGGCACCTTATACGAAATCACCATGGGCTTTTTCCAAAGAGCAGCTTGCAAAGTGGCTGTGCCACTAGCAATGAGGACACCATCAGCAGCAGCCAAGGCAAGATCGGCCTGACCATCTAACAATATCAGATCAATTTCTGGATGGTCCATCAATAAATTTGCACGGAGGGATTCAATCGCGGGTCGCAAATGTGGGGCAGCAATTGGTACTACAAAGTGAAGCTTCTGACCTACTAGACGTTTTGCTATCAGGGCGATTGTTTCAAAGAAAACAGGGCCAATTAACTCGATCTCAGATCGACGGCTGCCAGGCAAGACTGCGATCACAAGGCCTTCAAGCCCACCATTAATTTTTTTCTTGGCTGCTACAGTATCAACAATTTCTGGGATTTCACTGGCCATGGGATGCCCTACATAACTTGCAGCAATACCAGCTTTCTCATAAATCTCAGGCTCAAATGGAAACAAGCACAAGACACGATCAACTGCTTGTTTGATTTTCTTGATACGACTGCCACGCCAAGCCCAGATCGAGGGGGAAACAAAATGAATCGTGGGGATTCCTGCTTCTTTTAAACGTAACTCAACGCCCAAATTAAAGTCTGGAGCATCAATCCCCATAAAGAGATCGGGGCGTTGCTCGCCAAGCAGTTGTTCAACCAACTCGGATCGCAGACGCAAAATAGCTGGTAACTGGCGTAAAGCCTCAACATAACCTCTGACGCTTAAAGTCTCCATCGGCCAAAGCGACCTAAATCCCTGTGCTTGCATTGCTTGACCACCGATACCGTACGCATCTAGCCCAGCCATCGATGGTATCTGATGGAGGGCACTAAAGATCGGGGCTGCGATTAGATCCCCGGATGGCTCTCCCGCTACACAAGCCAGCTTAGGCAAGGGCCAACTACCGAATAATGCCGCGCGTCGATGCGGCTAAAAATTGATGAAACTGACTGAGTGCCTCTTGCGTCTGCTGATCCGAATTCTTTGTAGCCATCGCCTGGATTGCAAGCTTAGCTTCCTCAAAACTGAGGCCATCTTTATAAAGAATCTTATAAGCAGCGCGCAGCTCCAACACACACTCTGGCGAATAGCCTCGTCGCTTTAAGCCTTCCACATTAATGCCATGAGGCTGGGCTTTATCACCAGCAGCCATCACAAAGGGAGGAATATCTTGCACCAAGGCAGACGCACCACCCAGCATCGCATGGGCACCAATCCGAACAAACTGATGGACGCCTGACATACCACCCATAATGGCCCAGTCACCGACTTCTACATGGCCTGCAATTTGTGCATTACTCGAGAATATGGTGTGATTACCAATCTGACAATCATGCGCTATGTGCACATATGCCATGATCCAGTTATCGTTGCCGATGCTAGTGATTCCCTTATCTTGAGAAGTTCCTGTATGAATCGTGGTGAACTCACGAATCGTATTACGATCACCGATGATTAATTGTGTTGGCTCACCACGGTATTTCATATCCTGGGGCTCACCGCCGATCGCTGCAAAGTGACCAATCCGATTACCCTTACCTAAGGTGGTATGCCCTTCAACAACGCTATGTGACCCTACCATGCAACCCGTGCCCATTTTGACATGAGCCCCAATCACTGCATAAGGGCCAATGACCACATCATCGGCCAATTGAGCGTTGCTATCAACGATGGCAGAAGCATGTATCTTGGCCATCAGTTTCCCTTCTTGCGAACGGCACAGGTAATGGCTGCCTCGGCTGCTAACTCGTCATTAACCGTCGCCTTGACCTGAAACTTATAAATCCCTGCTTTGCCACGCTCAAAGTTAGCATGCAATATCAATTGATCTCCTGGCAAGACAATACGCTTGAAGCGCGCGCCATCAATACCAGCAAAGTAGTAAACATCTTCGGGATCATGCGCCTCAGAGAAGGTCAATAAGGCGGCTGTTTGAGCCAAGGCTTCGATAATCAATACGCCTGGCATCACCGGATAGTCGGGAAAATGCCCCTGAAAAAATGGTTCATTCATGGTTACATTTTTAAGAGCTTTGATCGTTTTTCCAGGCTCAATCTCTAATACACGATCGACCAATAGAAATGGATAGCGGTGTGGTAATAACCGCAAAATTTTGTTGATATCAATCGCTGATGTCTGACTCATAAACGCTTCCAATGTAGTAATACTTCCTTGTTACCAGTATCAATCTATGCAACCCTACGCTTCTATGCCTTTGGGTCCTTTTTTTCAAGATCCCGTATACGTTGCCGTATTTTATCTAGTCCGCGCAGAATGGCTGCATTCTTTTCCCACAAGGCATGCGGCATTGATGGAAAGACGCCCGTTAAATGGGTGCCGGGCTCTGTAATTGAGCGAATAACTGCGGTACCCCCTGAAATCGTAGTTCGGTCAGCAATAGTTAAATGCCCTGCAAAATTAGCATTGCCACCAATCACACAGTAGTTGCCAATAGCGGTGCTTCCAGCGATGGCCGCACATCCCGCTATGACGGTATGCGCCCCAACGCTAACGTTATGTGCAATTTGCACCTGATTATCAATTTTGCAGCCTTGTCCAATCGTGGTATTCGCCATCGCACCCCGATCAATCGTCGTACAGGCCCCAATCTCAACATCATTTCCGATAGCAACCGCCCCTGTCTGTGGGATCTTGACCCATTCACCGCCTTGAGCAGAAAAATCAGGGGCAAAGCCAAAGCCATCGGCACCAATGACCGCTCCACTATGCAGTATGCAACGCTCGCCAATCTTACATGCCGAATAGATGGATACATTGGAATAAATCAGGGAGTCATCACCAATGACGACGTTTGCACCTAAGCTGATATGACCAAGAAGCACAACCCGCTCTCCCAAACGTACGTTTTGGCCTATTTGCACAAAGGGTCCAATATGGCAAGAGCTCGGGATAACAGCGCTTAGATCAACGACTGCCATTGGGCTTATTCCAGGGGAATGTATTGGAGCACTCTCTTTAGCGAACCATTGCGCCATTCGAGCAAAAGTGGCGTACGGATTTTTAGAGAGGAAATAAACTTTACTCTCAGAACCCTTCCCCTGCTCCTGTAAAAAGCTCAGATCAGTCTGACTAAGAATTAAAGCGCCCGCCTTACTTTCTATCGCCTGCTGGCGATAAAGGGGGTTTGACAAGAAAGAGATTTGGTCGGACTGTGCCGTTTCCAAAGGACAAAGTCCCCGAAGCGGTCGGGAACCATCCCCCACCAAGCTCGCTTGAAATTGTTCGGCCAGCTCGATGGCGGTAGGCATAGAATTACTTAAGGTTATTAAGGACCTTAATCACTTCATCCGTAATATCAAGTCTTGGATTAAGGTATGCGGGGGATTCTTGAAAAATGATATCAATTTTTCGTTGCTCAGCAATTTGACGGAGGGCAGCGCTGGCCCTCTCCGCAATTTTTGCCCTTTCTTCAGCATTACGCTGAGCGGCATCATCATTGAGCTCACGATTTTTTCTTTGTAGATCACGATCAAAGTCAGCTAGCTCCCGTTGCTTACGAATTCGCTCTGCTTCAGGCATCACAGCAGCATCACGATCTAGCTTCTCAGCGGTTGCTTTAATCTTTTGGGCGCCATCCCTAATTTCATTTTGGCGTTTAGCAAATTCATTTTGGAGTCTAGACTGTGCTGCTTTAGCCATGTTTGATTCAACAAAAATCTTTTCAGCATTCACAAACGCAATGCGCGCACCAGCATCTTGGGCCTGGACCATTGAACCGAACAGAGTCAGCAAAGTTACCGTGCCTAATTTAGCCCAATTTGTCATTAATATTCTTTTCATCTTTTCTTTCCTTACCTTTAAAACGCCGTGCCTACCTGGAACTGTAATCTTTGAATATTATCATTGGGTTGTGATTTGATTGGAATACCGTAACTAAATTTTAAGGGTCCCAATGGTGATATCCATGATAAACCGACGCCATAGGAGTAGCGCAAGACCAAATTAATGTCCTGAAAGGCATTACCACCGTCGGCAAAGGTAAAGATACGCAAAGTCTTATCCACTCCAGATCCGGGAACTGGGAAGGTGTACTCCACATTGGTAACAATCTTGGACTGACCGCCCGTTGGCAACCAAGTCCCGACAGTAGAGTTGTAATACTTGGGCCCCAAAGACCCGGGTGCATAGCCCCTCACAGAACCAATGCCGCCAACGAAGTAGTTCTTGGTAATTGGGTAAGGCTTATTTCCGTACGCCTCGCCATAACCAAGTTCACCATTAAAGGACAAAATATTACCTTTAGAGAAAGAGTGGTATTGCTGGTACTGTGCATTCAATTGATAGAACAACAAATTACCCAGAGGTGTACCCACCTCACCCGACAATCGTTGCAATGAACCCTTTGAGGGAATTAATGCACTATCTCGGCCGTCACGCGCCCACCCCACAGTAGCAGGAATATTGTAGGTTTGGACACGGCCACCTGGTGGGGTTGCAACCCCCCAAGCATTTGCATAATTTTGGTAAGGTTGCGGCGTGTTTTGAGTGACATTAATATCAAACAACTCAAAGGCGGTTCCAAAGAATACTCGATCGACTTCAGTGTAAGGAACTCCAAATTTTAAGTTTGTTCCGACTGATTTAATTTGATAAGCAGAATCGCCAACGTAATACAGGGGCTTACTCGAACGATAGAACAAATCGGTATAGCGACTAATGCCATTCTCTGTAAAGTATGGGTCGTATTGAGAAAGGGCTAAGGACTGGTTAATTTTACCCAGTGCGAAATTTAAGCCAATACTAGTACCTGTTCCAAAGGCATTCTCTTGATTAATACCTGCGGACAGGATTAACTTCTCAGTGGATGAGAATCCAGCACCAATCGAGATCGCCCCTGTAGGCTTCTCCTCTACCTTCACATTAACGTCAACCTGATCTGGAGAGCCTGGAACATCCGCCGTGGTGATTTCACTATCCTTAACATAGCCTGTACGGTTAATGCGCTCCTTCGATAAGCGAATTTTTTCACTATCAAACCAAGAGCTCTCAAACTGACGCATCTCCCGCCGAATAACTAAATCACGCGTTTTAGCATTCCCTGTAATCTCAACCTTGCGAACATAAACACGCCGTCCGGCGTCCACCACCAAAGTAATATCAACCTCATTGAGATCTCGACGGATATCGGGTTGAGGATTAATCACTGCAAAAGCGTATCCATAGGAACCCAATTTCTCAGCAATCGCTTTGGTGCTTTCGGCTAACTTGGCAGATGAAAAGGTCTCACCCGGTTTAACGGTAAGAAGAGACCGAAACTCCTTCTCCTTGCCCAGTAACTCGCCAGCCAAACTAATGTTCTTAACCGTAAATTTATTGCCCTCACGAATACTCACAGTGAGATAAATATCTTTTTTGTCTGGTGTAATCGAAACCTGGGTCGACTCAATCACAAACTCGAGATAGCCCCGATTTAAATAATAGGAACGTATTGTTTCTAGATCAGCGGTCAGTTTTTGCTTGGAGTACAAATTATCTTTTGAATACCAAGATAACCATCCCCCCGTTTGCAATTGCATCTCGCTACGCAAAGCGCTCTCACTGAAAGCCTTGTTACCAATAAAATTAATTTCTTTGATCTTGGCAGTTGGGCCTTCATCAATATTGAAAAAGATAGCAACCTGATTGCGCGCCCCAGGCGTAACCGTGGTTACAACCTCGGCAGCAAAAAGCCCCTTGCTCACATACTGACGCTTTAACTCTTGCTCTGCTTTATCAATCAGGGCTTTGTCATAAAAACGAGCATCAGCAACACCAACGGTACGCAGGGACTTACGAACAACCTCTGAGTCAAATTCTTTCATCCCCGTGAACTCGATTCGCGAGATGGTTGGACGTTCTTCCACGATCACAATTAAAACATTGCCTTGCGCCTGAATCTGCACATCCCGAAAGAAGCCGGTCGCATATAAAGCCTTGATAGAATCT
The DNA here is from genome assembly GCF_040409815.1 of Polynucleobacter sp. UK-FUSCHL-C3. Lineage (NCBI taxonomy): Bacteria > Pseudomonadati > Pseudomonadota > Betaproteobacteria > Burkholderiales > Burkholderiaceae > Polynucleobacter > Polynucleobacter sp. UK-FUSCHL-C3. The sequence goes on along the minus strand of NZ_CP099959.1, from coordinate 599,070 downwards.
GCTGCCTTCTCGCTCGTAAAGCGCTCACCCACTTGAACAGGTAGATAACTAAACACTGTTCCAGGCTCCACGCGCTGTAAACCCTCCACCCGAATATCTTTAACCACAAATGGCTCTGCAGCATGCACAGACTTTACTGGGATACCAAGCATTAAAACCAGAGATGCAATCACATAAATCGATTGCTTAAGAATTGCTAAGAGAGAGGTATTAGAACGTGGCATTAGGACGGAAAAAATCGTTGTAGGTCATTAAATACAGCAAAAATAGTTAAGGAAATGATCAATATAAAGCCAAATTTTTGAAAGATCTCTTGAAGCTCAATCGACAAGCGTTTTCCAGAGACCAACTCCCATGCATCATACAGGAGCTGACCGCCATCGAGCATGGGTAAAGGCACTAAGTTTAATAAGCCAATACTGATGCTCAAAAGTGCCAAAAAGGATAAGAACGACTGCCAACCAAACTGGGCTGACTTGCCAGCCATATCCGCAATACTAATGGGGCCGCTCAATTGCTTTAGAGAGGTCGATCCAGTAATGAGCCCTGTCATCATGCGGGTTGATACTTTCGTGATTAACCATACTCGCTCTCCTGCATAAATCAAAGCATCAAGGGGGTCTAGTTGAAGCTCGAACCAAGTGGATTCTCCTTTGTCATCTTTGCCCGGCATCGGTAAGATCCCTAAGCGTGCAAATGGGTCTGAATCCGGCGTCAGCCGAGGCAAGTTCTCAGCCCTAAACTGAACCACATGGCCCTTGCCGTCCTTTGATTCCAGCTCTAATGAAAAGCCCTCTTCTGCGGTAATGGCATCCAATAATCTCCAACGCAAATCATTCCAACTCACTATTGGTACAAACTCACTATCGGAGTCTAACTTCATAGCAAGAATCTCATCACCAGCCTCCATATCTAATTGGGCGGCCAAGGTTTGTACGGCAGGAGCTTTAATCTGAGCAGGCAGTTGCTGTACACCGTTGATGTAAATAAATGCCAATAGGAGAATGGCTAGCAAAAAATTAGCCAACGGTCCGGCAGCAACAATAAAAGAGCGCCGCCATAAAGGTTGGGTATCAAATGCACAAGGCCTATCTTCATCACTGATGATTTGCTCAGTGTCGCGCCCGTCGAGTAATTTGACGTAACCGCCTAATGGAATGGCTGCAATAACCCACTCTGTTTGCGATTTCGACCGAAAGCTTAAAAGGGGTTTTCCAAAGCCCACTGCAAAACGTAAAACTTTTACACCGCACAAACGTGCTGCCGCGTAGTGGCCAAACTCATGAAAACTCACCAAGATACCGATGGTGACCAAAAAATAAAGAAGGGTTGAGAGGACTTCCACGAACTAGGCCTGTATCAAATAAGTAGTGGCGGCTTCTCGAGCCTTACGATCAGACTCTAGTACATCCTCGATCGATTGGGCCTGTTTGCTCTCTAGGTGATTAAGTGTTGCCTCAACCACTTGCGCAATTCGGAGATAAGGTAACTTGCCACTCAGAAATGCTGCCACTGCGATTTCATTAGCGGCATTTAGGATTGTTGGGCTTGTGCCGCCCTGCTTTGCAGCTGCAAAAGCGAGTGCAAGGCAGGGAAAGCGCTTTAGCTCAGGCTCCGTAAAATGCAAACCCGATAACTGGGTTAGATTAAGTGGTGCGACTCCCGCATGAATTCGGTTGGGCCATGCTAGACCAAATGCAATGGGGGTTCTCATATCAGGCTGGCCTAATTGAGCCATCACCGAACCATCGCGGTAGCGGACCATCGAATGCACCACGCTCTCAGGATGAATCAATACCTTTATTTTCTCCAAGGGAAGATCAAATAACCAATGGGCCTCGATCACCTCTAAGCCTTTGTTCATCATCGTCGCTGAGTCTACTGAAATCTTTCGCCCCATGACCCAATTTGGATGTGCGCAGGCTTGATCTGGGGTAATTGAAGCGAGATCCTCTAGAGGGGTGTTTCTAAACGGCCCGCCTGAGGCAGTCAACCAGATCTCCTCAACCCCCAGCAGCTCTTTCATGCTAGGCGTGTGCTTTGCACTCATAAATTGAGGGGGAAGACATTGAAAAATAGCATTGTGCTCACTATCTATTGGCAATAACTCAGCGCCACCCTTACGTACAGCATTCATAAATAGATCGCCTGACATGACCAAGGCTTCTTTATTGGCGAGTAATACGCGCTTTCCTAATTGTGCCGCTCTTAAAGTGGGTAACAGTCCTGCTGCGCCGACAATGGCTGCCATGACCGTATCGCAATCACTATCTTCTACTGCGGTAATCAATCCCTCTTGTCCATACAAGACCTGAGTAGAGGAGCCCTTCCCTTGCAAAAGGGTAGAAAGGGATTGCGCATCTTCTGCAGAACTCAATACCGCAATGGCCGGCTTAAACTCCAAACACTGTTGCGCCAATCGTTCGATTTGTTGGCCAGCAGTTAATGCCACGACCTTAAATTGCTCTGGGTGAGCCCGCACCACATCTAATGTGCTCATCCCAATCGAACCAGTCGATCCCAAAATACATAAATGGCGGGTCTGTAGAGAATTGGTCATAGCAAGGTCAGGATAGCAAGATTTATGCTCTTACGATTATTGAGAATAAAGTGGCCAAAGGCATCACAGGCAATAAGGCATCCACTCGATCTAAAAACCCACCATGGCCTGGTAATAGATGACTACTATCTTTAACTTTTGCCAATCGCTTTAATTGCGATTCAAAGAGATCTCCAAGAACACTAAACAGAACCAATATCGCGGTCATAAAAAGCATTGCCCCCCAACCCCATTTGGCTTGCCAAGTACCAAAAAGGGTCTCACTGGGAGGGAAATACATACAACATAGAATCGCATAGATTAGGCAGAGTGCAAGGCCGCCTAGCGCCCCCTCTATGGACTTACCAGGACTAATTTGACTCGCCAGTTTGTTCTTACCAATGGCGCGCCCCACAAAGTAAGCCCCGATATCTGCAAGCCAAACCAAAATCATGGCGCTGAGCAGCCAAACTAAACCGATTTCTCTTAAGACATCGAGCGATAGCCATGCAGCAGGCAAAATAATGAAGCCGAGAACGCTAAATACAAGGCGCCAGCGCAATAAGGATAGATGCAAGCCTTGAGACAGTATGAATGGTATTCCGAATAGCCAGAAAGCAAGCGCAATACTCAATAGCGCGATTTCAATCGAGGGTTCTGCACTAAGCCACAGAAGTGCTACGATGACTGCACAAATTAGGGCATAGATGTAAGCAGACCGATTTGCATTGGGAGTAATCAAACGACTCCACTCCCATCCTGCCGCCACCAACATCATAAAAAATAGTGCAGAGAGATAAACAGGAGGAAGCAGGAATAGCACTGGCAATAAAATTGCCAACATGATCAAAGCTGTTATGACCCGTGTCTTAAGCATCCGAACTAGACTGCGTCGCTTAAGGGCATCACGTTCAATTCATCTGCAAGCTGTGCACTGGTTCGACCAAAACGTCTTTCACGTTGGGCATACCAAGTAAAGGCTTTTTGCAACTGAGTTGCATCAAAGTCTGGCCAAAGGGTATCGGTGAAATATAACTCTGTGTAAGCAAGCTGCCAGAGCAGAAAATTACTGACTCGCTGCTCACCACCGGTCCGAATAAATAAATCTGGTTCAGGCGCATAGGCCATTGATAAATGGGGCAAAAGGAGAGATTCTGTTAGATCGGTAGCTTTCAAATTAGGATTTCCGATCAATACTTTTTGCATCGCCTGCAAAATATCCCATCGGCCTCCGTAGTTAGCGGCAATTGTTAAGGTTAAGCGATTGCAGTCTTTGGTTTTTTCTTCGGAGAACTCAACCATTTCGGTAATTGCAGTTCCAAAACGACTCAGATCACCAATCATCTTTAGGCGAATATTATTTTCAGCTAAACGAGCAACTTCTTTCTTCAAAGACTTGAGAAAGAGTCTTGTCAGAAAGCCAACCTCTTCTGGAGGTCTACGCCAGTTCTCAGAGCTAAACGCGAATAGAGTGAGGTACTGTACGTTTTGGCGAACACACTCTTCTACCACCTTTCGTACTGCCTCTAAACCCTCTGAATGGCCAGCAACCCTCGGCATAAAACGCTTCGTTGCCCAACGGCCGTTCCCATCCATGATGATGGCAACATGGCGGGGAATACTTCCTACCGCAGGGACCGCGAGCGTAGAGCTAGTATTTGCTTGGCTCATTAGACAGGCTCACGACGGTCAAACCGTCATGATTTCCTTATCCTTCTCAACTACCAATTTATCAACATCTGCAACAAAGCGGTCGGTCAGTTTCTGAATCTCGTCTTGCGCACGACGCTCTTCATCCTCAGAAATCTCTTTATCTTTAATGAGGCGCTTGAGATGCTCATTGGCATCACGACGCAGATTACGGATAGCTATCTTAGTCTCTTCACCTTCAGACTTAACTACCTTGGTCAACTCCTTGCGACGCTCTTCAGTCAAAGGAGGCATTGGCACCCGAATCACAACTCCTTGGGTAGCTGGATTTAATCCCAGATCAGAATCACGAATCGCTTTCTCAACAACCGCAACCATATTTTTTTCCCAAGGAGTCACATTAATAGTTCTGGCATCAGCCAAACCTAAATTAGCAACCTGCGAGATGGGGGTAGGATTACCGTAATAATCCACCATGATGTGTTCCAAGATACCGGGATTAGCGCGCCCCGTTCTTATTTTTGCGAGATTAGCCTTAAACGCCTCAATCGACTTCTGCATCTTTTGATCTGCATTGGTCTTTATTTGTGCAGCAGACATGCCACTCTCCTTTTTATACGTGTACTAGGGTACCTTCTGGCTCACCACGCACAACGCTTAATAAAGCGCCGGGCTTGAGTATTGAAAATACCCGGATTGGTAATTTACGATCACGACACAAAGCAAATGCGGTCGCATCCATCACTTGTAAATTTTTAATAAGTGCTTCATCAAAACTGATGGTGGAATACAAGGTTGCGTTTGGGTCCTTATTGGGATCGCTACTGTAGATGCCATCCACTTTTGTAGCCTTAAGCATTACCTCAACACCCATCTCTGCAGCACGTAATGCCGCTGCAGTATCAGTGGTGAAAAATGGATTACCTGTGCCGGCTGCAAAGATAACGACCTTACCTTCTTTCATGGCGCGGATTGCACGTGGTCGAATGTAGGGCTCTACCACTTGATCCATGCGCAGGGCAGATTGCACGCGGGCCTCGACCCCTTTTTGGCGCAATGCATCTTGCAAGGCGAGCGAGTTCATCATCGTGGCCAACATACCCATGTAGTCGGCAGTGGCGCGATCCATACCGGCCGCACCGCCTGCCACTCCACGGAATATATTACCGCCGCCAATCACAATCGCGATCTCCACACCAAGGCTTAGCACTTGTGCGATTTCAGTGACCATTGAATCAATTGTTTTAGGATTAATTCCATAGGCATCTTCACCCATTAGGGCTTCGCCTGATAACTTAAGAAGAATGCGTTTGTATCCGGGCATAAGGTTTAAGCAGTTGCCTTTGCAGCTGCAACTTGAGCAGCAACCTCAGCAGCAAAGTCATCTTGACGCTTCTCAATACCCTCGCCAACAACAAATAAGCTAAATGACTTGATGGTGGTATTGGCAGCTTTGAGCATTTGCTCAACCGTTTGCTTATCGTTCTTTACAAAAGTTTGATTTAAGAGCGATACCTCTTTAAGGTATTTTTGTACTGATCCCTCAACCATTTTTGCCGCAATCTCAGCAGGCTTACCCGACTCGATTGCCTTTTGTTCAGCAATTTTTCGTTCCATTGCAATATTCTCTGCAGGAACATCAGCGGTTGATAACGATACAGGCTTCATCGCAGCGATATGCATTGCCACATCTTTAGCAGCAGTAGCATCACCCTCATATTCCACCATCACACCAATACGATTGCCGTGGAGATAGGAAACCAATTGACCGCCACCCGCAAAACGCTTAAAGCGACGAGGGTTCATGTTCTCGCCAATCTTGCCAATCAACTCAGCGCGAATAGCTTCTACTGTTTTACTATCTAAAGACAGGGTCGCTAGAGCGCTAACGTCAGCAGGGTTTTTCTCAGCCACCAACTTAGCGCAGCCATTACTAAAGCCAAGGAAGTCATCATTCTTTGAAACGAAATCAGTTTCGCAGTTGACTTCTAAGAGTGCGCCCGTATTCCCCTGAATATAGGAAACAATCACACCCTCTGCCGTGACACGCGATGCTGCCTTGCTCGCCTTGCTACCTAACTTAACCCGTAGAATTTCTTCTGCTTTGGTCATATCGCCATCGGCTTCTGTCAATGCTTTTTTGCACTCCATCATGGGAGCATCGGTCTTGGCGCGGAGTTCGCCAACCATTGCTGCAGTAATCGCGGGCATTAGTCTACCTTCCCTTCTTCAATAAACTCTTCTTCGCCCTCTTTAACAGACTCAAGAACTTGTTGAACTGCATTTGCCTTGCCTTCAAGAATTGCATCGGCAATTCCGCGAACATACAAAACAACTGCTTTACTGGAATCATCATTACCAGGAACGATGTAATCAACACCTTCTGGAGAATGGTTGGTATCTACAACAGCAATGACAGGAATACCTAACTTATTCGCTTCGGTGATCGCAATCTTATGATAGCCAACGTCGACGATAAAAATTGCATCGGGCACACCATTAAGATCCTGAATCCCGCCCAGTGATTTTTGTAATTTATCGAGATCACGCTCATTGGTAAGCGCCTCTTTCTTCGAAAGCTTCTCCCAATCACCCGCTTCTTTAGCAGCGGTCATATCTTTTAAGCGCTTGATCGAACCCTTCACAGTTTTGAAGTTCGTTAAGGTACCGCCCAGCCAGCGGCTATCAACATAAGGCATACCCGCACGTGCCGCTTCCTCAGCGATTACCTCGCGAGACTGGCGCTTAGTACCGACAAAGAGAACGGTGCCGCGGTTGGAGGCAACCTGACGCACAAATTTCAGGGCGTCCTGAAACATGGGCAAGGTTTTCTCTAAATTGATGATGTGAATCTTATTGCGATGACCAAAAATATAAGGGGCCATCTTGGGGGACCAGAAGCGAGTTTGGTGACCAAAATGGCACCCAGCTTCCAGCATTTCACGCATTGTCACTGACATTACAATCTCCTAAGGGTTGGTTCTAAGGTCAAGTCCTGACTGCGCTCAAAAGCGCCACCCTGGATGGCTTGACCTGGGATTTCGCCCCCACTATGAGGACGACTGGTAAATTATACCTTAAATATCAGTCATCTAGTGTGTTTTAGATCCGGCCTGATTCAGGATATTCAGCCATAATGTGAGCTATGCACAGCATATTTACTGATGAAAAAGACCTACAAGGGATGCGCGAAGCTGGTCGCCTTGCTAGCGAGGTCTTGGATTACATTGCCCCGTTGATTAAACCGGGGATAAGCACTGGGGAGCTAAACCGACTTTGTCATGCCTATATGAGAGATGTCCAAAAGACTATTCCTGCGCCACTCAACTACCAACCTCCGGGGTATCCCCCTTTTCCTGCCGCCATTTGCACCTCGGTGAATGATGTCATTTGCCATGGCATTCCAGGCGATAAGGTTCTCAAAAATGGGGATGTGGTTAATTTAGACATTACTGTGATTACGCAGGCTGGTTACTACGGCGATACCAGTCGCATGTTCAATGTTGGCGAGATTTCGATCATGGCCGCTCGCTTAAACCAAATTACCTTTGAATCTATGTGGCTCGGAATTGCACAAGTTAAGCCGGGCACCCGACTTGGTGACATTGGCTACTCGATTCAATCTCATGCAGAAAATGCGGGCTACTCAGTAGTTCGGGAGTATTGTGGTCATGGTATTGGCAAAGTCTTTCATCAAGATCCTCAAATCCTGCATTACGGCAAACCCGGCACTGGAGAAACTCTTGTAGAGGGTATGACATTCACGATTGAGCCTATGATTAATGCCGGCCGACGTGAGATCCGCACCATGCCCGATCAGTGGACCGTCAAAACGAAAGACCGTAGTTTGTCCGCACAATGGGAACACACTGTTTTAGTGACCCATACTGGCGTGGAGGTTTTAACCTGGTCAAACGGCACCCCCAAGGCGCCTGACTGTGTTGGTCCATTGCAATATCGTCCTAACCCAGTCGCAGCATAAGCCTTACCATCGCCAGACAATTTTTAGTAATGCGTTCAGGGGCCAATCCACTCAACGATGCAAGAGCTTTAGCTTGCTCTGACTTCTTGCAGAATCAGAATGTAACGAAGCTGATGCAAAAGCTTAGTCAAGCAACCGATGCATTACTCCTTCACCTGTGGAATGAGTCTGGTCTTCATCACGATGCAGCCTTACTAGCCGTGGGTGGCTATGGGCGAGGAGAACTCTTTCCCCACTCTGATATTGATATCTTGGTCTTACTAGATGATCAAACGAATTCACACGATCAACATGTGTCTAGCAATATTGAGAAATTTATTGCTCGTTGCTGGGACTCCGGCTTAGAAATCGGTTCGGCGGTTCGATCCCTATCCGAGTGCTTATCCGAAGCTGCTGGTGACATTACGGTTCGCACCTCTGTTTTGGAAGCGCGCCTGATTGGCGGTAACCGTGGTCTCTTCAAACACTTCAAGCACAATTTAGATGAGGCCATGGATCCCAAAGCCTTTTTTCAGGCAAAGCTCTTAGAGCTTCAGCAACGACACTACAAGTATCAAGAGACCCCATACTCACTAGAACCCAACTGCAAAGAGAGCCCAGGCGGTTTGCGTGATTTGCAAATAATCTTGTGGGTGAGTAAAGCGGCTGGGCTTGGTAATAGTTTTGCGGACCTACATAAAAAAGGGTTGATTACCGCCCGAGAACTCAAAGAGCTTAATCGCAATCAAAAACTCTTGCAAACGATTCGGGCCAACCTGCATCTCTTAGCAAAACGGCGGCAAGATGTCTTGGTATTTGATTTACAGGCGGCCCTTGCCAAACAATTTGGTATTCAACAAGAGTCCACTCGTCTAGCCAGCGAGGAACTGATGCGGCAATATTATTGGGCGGCGAAGGCTGTTAGCCAGCTCAATACCATTTTGGTACAAAACATTGAGGCCTTACTGTTTCCAAAAGAAGCGCGTACGACACACCCCATCCCCGGACTTGGTAACGAGATGTTTATCGAGAGGCAGGGCTTATTGGATATTGTGGATTCAGACCTCTATCAAAAACATCCTGAAGCAATTTTGCAAACCTTTTTGGTCTTTGCAAAAAATCCAGCCATCAATGGCCTATCCGCCACTGTATTTAGATCTCTATACAACGCTCGCCAATTAATGGATGCCTCATGGCGCAAGGATCCCAGAAACCGTATCGCATTCATGGATCTACTCAAACTGCCAGACGGCGTGACCACTGCATTTCGTTTAATGAACCAGACCAGTGTGCTGGGTCGCTATCTACCCGCATTTCGACGAATCGTCGGGCAAATGCAACACGATCTTTTTCATGTCTACACTGTTGACCAGCATATCCTGATGGTGTTGCGCAATGTTAGGCGCTTCATGATTATTGAGCACACCCATGAGTTCCCAGTTTGTAGCAAATTAATTGCCAGCTTTGAAAAGAGTTGGATCATTGTCTTGGCAGCTCTCTTTCATGATATTGCTAAAGGACGTGGTGGCGATCATTCTGAGCTTGGGAAACGAGATTCACGGGCCTTTGCAAAGGATCATGGGCTCTCTGCCGATGAGACTGAACTCTTAGTATGGTTAGTGGCAGAACATTTAACCATGAGTCAAATTGCCCAAAAACAAGATATTACTGATCCCGAAGTCATTACTGCCTTTGCAAAACGCATGCGAGATGAGCGTCATCTGACCGCCCTCTATCTACTCACTGTTGCTGATATACGGGGGACCAGTCCTAAGGTTTGGAATGCTTGGAAGGGGAAATTATTAGAGGATCTGTATCGCGCTACTTTACGAGTCCTGGGGGGTGCCAAACCAGACCCATCCTCGGAGTTGATCCAGAATCAAGAAGAGGCTTATCGTCAGCTGCGATTATTTGGCATTGAGGACAGCGCTTGCAATGAGTTATGGCAGCAACTAGATGTTGCATTCTTTTTAAGGCAAGAAGCGGGTGACATTGCTTGGCTCACACGCCACCTCTTTAATCGAGTTCATGCGGATGAAGCGATTGTGCGTGGACGCCTCTCTCCCGCTGGCGACGGCTTACAAATTGCCGTGTATGTGAGAGACCAAGCTGATTTGTTTGCTCGGATTTGCGCCTATTTTGAGCGACATCATTTCTCAATTTGGGATGCCAGAATCCATACAACTAAACATGGATACGCCTTAGATACCTTCCAGATCTCTGGGAGTCATTTGATCGAGGAAGGTGGCAGCTATCGCGATCTAATTCAGCTAGTTGAGTATGAACTCGCAGAATCGATTCAGAAATCAGCGCCCCTACCGGAGCCTAGTATTGGTCGTCTCTCCCGTCAATCCAAAAGCTTCCCGATTCAGGCAAGAGTTAGCTTACAGCCCGATGAACGCAATCAATACTTCGCCCTCACCCTCTCTGCATCAGATCGCTCCGGCCTCTTATATGCAGTCGCTAAGGCTTTAGCAAAACATCGTGTTTCGTTACACACCGCCCGCATTAATACCCTAGGTGAGCGAGTAGAAGACATTATGTTGCTAGATGGCACCAACTTGAGCAAGAACCCTAAGTTACAAATTCAGCTTGAAACAGAGTTGCTAGAAGTCTTAGCGGCCTAAGAGCTTCATTAAAGCATCTTCATCAAGAACTGAGATGCCCAGCTCAGTTGCTTTCTCGAGCTTGCTGCCTGCATCGGTTCCAGCAACAACGTATGAGGTTTTTTGAGATACCGAACCTGCTACTTTAGCTCCCGCTGCTTCAAGCAGAGCCTTTGCTTGGTCGCGCGACATCGTTGGTAATGTACCAGTTAGTACAAAGGTCTTGCCACTCAAATCAACACCAGCAATCCGCTCTTCTACCTGAAACTCAATCCCTGATGCTAGCAATTGCTCAATTACCTCTCGGTTATGGCTCTCCGACATAAAGCTAATGATGGAATTGGCTACTACAGGACCTACATCATTGACTGTAAGAAGATCATCCAGTTGCGCATCCATCAAAGCATGCATATTGCCAAAGTGCTTGGCCAAGTCTTTCGCTGTACTTTCTCCTACATGGCGAATGCCAAGACCAAAGATAAAGCGCGGCAGGCTTGTAGACTTTGATTGTGTGATCGATTGAATTAGATTGTCAGCCGACTTATCACCCATCCGCTCTAAGTTAGCTAGAGCAGAAAAACCTAAGCGATAAAGATCAGCAGGGGTTCGAACTAAGTTGAGATCAACCAACTGATCCACAATTTTGTCACCAAGACCCTCAATGTCCATGGCGCGACGATGCGCAAAATGGAGTAAAGCTTGCTTGCGTTGGGCAGCACAAAATAGACCACCACTACACCTTGCTACTGCTTCATCAACCAAACGTTCGATATGAGAATCGCAAATTGGGCATTGGCTAGGTATCTCAAAGGGCTTAGCATTCTTTGGCCTGCGATCGAGTACGACAGAAACTACCTCAGGGATCACATCACCGGCTCTGCGGACAACAACCGTATCGCCTACCCGTACGTCCTTACGACGGACCTCATCCTCATTGTGAAGTGTGGCATTCGTTACGGTAACGCCGCCGACTATGACTGGTGATAAACGGGCAACTGGGGTAATAGCACCGGTTCGCCCAACCTGGACATTGATATCCAATACGGTCGTGATTTCTTCTTGAGCGGGATATTTATGTGCTATGGCAAAACGTGGCGCACGTGAGACAAACCCCAAGGTGTTTTGCTGTTTAAACAAATTGACCTTATAGACGACGCCATCAATTTCATAGGGCAATTGATTACGCTTTGCTCCAATCTCTTGATAGAACTGCTGAAGTCCCTCTACGGAACTTACAACACGACGTTCATGACAAACTGGCAGACCAAGTTCCAGATATAAGTCGAGTAGTTGACTATGACTTTTAGGAAGCCAGTTCGCAGGCTCTAGTGCGCCCAATCCATAGGCAAAGAAACTTAGGGGTCGCTTCGCAGTGATCTTCGAGTCGAGTTGACGCAAGCTTCCAGCAGCGGCATTTCTAGGATTCGCAAATTCTTTTTCTCCTAGGGTTGCAGCATGTTTATTCATCCGCTCAAAATCTTTACGGTGCATAAAGACTTCACCACGCACTTCCAGCACATCCGGAATTTTTTTTCCAGTCAAGCGCAAAGGGATGGAGTGAATTGTGCGGATATTAGCTGTGACATCCTCGCCACTTGCACCATCGCCCCGAGTAGCCGCTTGGATCAATACTCCACCTTCATAACGCAAAGAGATTGCGAGGCCATCAAACTTGAGTTCGCAAGCGTACTCCACCGTCTCAAGCCCCAATCCCTCGCGGCAGCGACGATCAAAACTGACTAACTCTGACTCCTCAAACGCATTATTTAATGAGAGCATGGGTACAGCATGCTTAACCTCATTAAATACCTTAAGAGGAGTACCGCCGACGCGCTGTGATAAAGAATCTGCTGTTATCCAATCTGGATGGTTTTGCTCTAGGTCTAGAAGCTCTCGATACAAGCGATCGTATTCTGCATCGGGTACCAAGGGTTGATCAAGCACATAATAAGCATGCTCCAGACGCGCAAGCTCTGTCTGTAAATAACAATAACGATCCGCTTCTGAGGATCTACCTTTACTCAATTGCTATCCTAACTAAATAATCGAATGGCAGTAGCTGATCCAGCAGCAATGCCAGATTTTTCTAACTGGGCATACAGGACATCAAGCTGCTTCCGAATCACATTCACAGAGCCTTCGGTGAGATTAACGCCGTTATCGTCCACTAGACGCCCTTGCAACGCTTCTGCAATATCAGCCGCTTCATTCAGCATTCGATCGAATGGTTGTAATACGGCAGAAACGACCGGGACCTCGAGCAAAAGAGTGATCTGGCTAATGGGTGAGTGATGATCCAATTGTGCCGTACGAAATACTGTCTTACCTTGAATGGGATATTCAAGTGATGTGCCATCATTACTTCGTTTAAAGCCCCGTTGGGTGAGTACCGAATCCAAATGAGGCCAAGACCATGCTTGCTGATCAAACACGATATTGATGCCTAAGAGAACATCACTTTGTGCAGCAAGTGCATCCAACTCCTTGGAGCTATCGAGCATCGTACCTACTGCTGGCATATCGATCTGAGCATCCAAAGTCTCTGCGAGGGCTTGCACCCGAGAGCAAAAATCGGATAACTCAAGGACCCCAATAGGGCCTCGACGACTGGCTAACTGCACTGCTAATTGAATCTCCGCATATAAGCGATTGGCATCTAGGACTCCCCAAACACCCTCACCAGAATTTGTGGGGACTAGGCCATCAGCCATCCAAGGTATTTGTAGGTCAGACCACTCCCTAAGAGCTTCTAAGATCTCGATCCCTGAAATGGGCTCTGGAAAACGCAGGGCAATCACACAATCAATGCGTGGGTCGATTGCTTGCACCAATGGAGTTTGGTAGAGATTAGGAGAAACAACAATTGGCTCTTCAACAATGGGTTCTGCAGGCTCAGAGGATGGTTCTATTCGTAAATCTTCGTCACCTTTTCGACTCTTGGCATTACGAATGTTATAAACAATTACCCATACCAAAAAAAGTAGGCCAATAAAACCAAGAGCTAGTTGCAGCTCTGACAAGCCCCATTGGGAAGCAAATTTCTCAAGCGGCATTAAGCCGCCTCCACCATTGATACAGCCGAAGTGATGTCAACTGCAACAATCCGCGAGACACCCTGTTCCTGCATCGTTACTCCAATCAATTGGCTAGCAATTTCCATGGTGATCTTGTTATGCGAGATAAATACAAACTGGGTCTTATCTGACATCCTCGATACCATATCAGCATAGCGCATCGTGTTCGCATCATCTAATGGCGCATCTACCTCATCGAGCAAACAGAATGGGGCTGGGTTCAATAAGAATAGTGAAAATACGAGAGCAATTGCTGTTAAAGCCTTCTCACCGCCAGAGAGTAAATGAATCGTGCTGTTCTTCTTGCCAGGTGGCTGAGCCATCACTTGCACTCCTGCATCCAAGATCTCTTCGCCGGTCATCACCAACTGGGCGTGACCACCACCAAATAGCTCAGGGAAGAGTCGTCCGAAATGGGTGTTCACTTGATCAAAGGTTCCTTGGAGAAGATCTCTGGTCTCTGCATCAATTTTGGCAATCGCATCCGTTAAGGTTTGAATTGCCTCATTTAAGTCAGCAGATTGCGCATCCAAGAAAGATTTACGTTCACGACTACTCGATAACTCATCGAGTGCTGCCATATTGACTGGGCCGAGTGACTGGATCTCGTTATTCAGACGGGTTACCTCTCCCTGCAGACTACTGGCTCGTAGATCTGGGCTATAGCGCTCTGCTAAAGCCTGTAGATCTGCCTCATCATCGTTTAATAAGGTGGTGAACTGCTCATAGCTTAGGCGTGCAGCTTGCTCACGTAATTGCAGATCAACTACGCGATCGCGCATGGGCTGCAAGGTTTGCTCCAAAAATAGACGGGCTTCATCTGCCTCGCGTAACTGATGCTGCATTGCCTCTTGCTCGGTCCGTGCTTTAGCAAGAGCGGCTTCTCGCTCGGAGCGAGTAACCAGTAATGACTGTAATTTAGTTTGTGCCGCCTCATCGCTTAAGCCTTTAAGTTCTACTTGGCTTGCATCAAAGCGATCCTGCAGTTCCATGATCTGGGTTCTGGCGGTGGATTGATCACGCTGTAAATCATTAATCTTTTGTTGCAATGAGCGCGTATTAAATGCAGCCTCTTGAGCGGTCATCTCGGCTTGACGGAGTGACTCTCTTAAAGTCTCACGGGCTGACTCTGCTTGCTCCAGATTTTGTTGCGCCGAACTAAGGCCATTTTGGAGACCGGTCTTCTCCGACTCGGAGTTGGTCAGTTGTGTATTAATTTGCGCATTGGCATCTTGAACCTGCGTTAACTGTTGCGCAATTTCTTCAAGCTCGCTATCAATCTGTGCAGCACGTGTACTGTACTGTTCTTGCGCTTGCAGTAACTGCATCTTCTCTACTTCGAAACTGTGCGCCTCTTGTACCGACTGATCGGCCGCAACCCGTGCCTGCTCCGCCGCTTGTTGAGCAGCTTGATAGTTCGCGTTCGCCTGCTCGAGCTCACTTTGAACCTCACTTTGGATCAGCTGTTGAGCCTTGAGTTGTTTCTCAAGACTTTCCATCTCTTGAGCCCTTGCCAACATTCCTGCTTGCTCAGAGTCTGGTGCATACAACTGCACGCCCACTCGGGTCATCATATGACCCTCTTGGGTCACCAGAGCGGATCCCTTAGTTAGTTGTGAACGACGGCGAAGTGCATCCTCTAAATTATCAGCAATATAGATATTGCTGAGCCATTCTTGAAGAACGCCTGCGGTTGTTCCACTCGCCTGCACGCGGGATAAAAGAGTAATAAAACCAGCCGGCACCTTAGAGTCCGATTGGTCTGTGCCATCGGTTAATAAAATAGCTAAGCGACTAGGAGGTGCATCCTTAGCAAGACTGAGAGTCTCATTAATGCTCTTACCAGTTAATGCCGCTAAACGCTCTCGCAATACAGACTCAAGGGCGGGCTCCCAGCCTTTTTCTACTTTGAGCTCTTGCCATAGCCGTTTACTTTCTTTCAGGCCTTTACTCTCCAACCAAGGACCGATCTTGCCTTGGGCCTGCACACTGGCTTGCAAAGCGGTCAAGGCAGTTAACTTTGCCTCGCTTTGATGTACGTCTTGATTGGCTTTTTGGATTTGCTCTAAGGCTTTTTGACGAATAGCATCCGTCGCAGGAACATGCTCTTGGGTCTGACTGACCTTTAATTTTGCGTCTTCTGCCTTACGTTGCGCCATGATGTGGCGATCGGTAGCCATTTGGAGTGCCTGATCATCTGGCTTGCGCATACCTGCTAACTCATCCCGCAGACGACTTGCACGACCACTCACTTCCTCAGTTTGTGATTCGCCCGCTTTATAGCGCTCTTGCAAACTAACAATGCGTTGCTCCATGCCAGAGAGCACAGAGCGTGCTTGGTCCAGAGCATTACTAGCCGATTGATAGGCCTGATCTTGAACGGGTAAACGTTGCTGTAATTGCACAAACTCTGCCTGCAAGCTTGTCTCATTCTCACTCGCTTGACGGAACTCTTGTTCAGCCTGACGCTGGGCTTGTGCCGCATCTTTCTCTTGAGTGGTCCAACGATCGAGTTGAGCTTGCAAATCAGCGGCCTGCTCTTGTAAACGCTGGCGCGACTCATGCACGTATTTAATTTCAGATTCGATCTGACTCACTTCTGCATTGGTCTCATAGAGATCACCTTGAGCCTTAGAGACCACGTCTTGCAGAGCATATTGCTGAGTGCGCATGGTCTCTAGTTCAGATTCTGCATGGCGCAGTTTCGAGGTTTCTTCTTCTAACTTGACTTGGGTCTCACGGATTGCATTTGCATGCTTCTCTTGCTCCTTACCAGACTCAGTTTGTTTTACAAACCATAGCAGGTGTTGTTGCGACTTCATTTGCGCTAATAGCTCATTGTGACGGCTAGCAACCTCGGCCTGCGCCTCAAGGCGAGCAAGTTGTTGCTCTAGCTCCCGCAAGATATCTTGAACACGCACCAAGTTTTCTTGAGTATCTTCTAGACGAGATGCGGTTTCTTTGCGTCGCTCTTTATACTTGGATACACCAGCCGCTTCTTCTAAAAAGACTCGCAGTTCTTCCGGCTTGGACTCCAAGATTCGGGAAATCGTTCCCTGTCCAATAATGGCATAAGCACGCGGGCCAAGACCAGTACCCAAGAAAATATCTTGCACGTCCTTACGACGCACTACCTGATTATTGATGTAATAGCTGGAGTTGCCATCACGCGTTAAGACACGCTTTACAGATAACTCTGTGAAGCTTGACCATTGCCCATGCGCACGACCATCGGCATTATCAAAAATGAGCTCCACACTGGCGCGGCCAGAGGGTTTACGTAAACCCGAGCCATTAAAAATAACGTCTTGCATCGACTCACCGCGTAACTCGCTGGCACGCGACTCACCCAGCACCCACCGAACCGCATCAATAATGTTGGACTTACCGCAACCATTTGGGCCCACAACCCCAATTAACTGGCCAGGTAACTCAAAATGGGTAGGATCAACAAAGGATTTAAAGCCAGATAATTTAATAGATTTAAGTTGCACGGAGGTTCTTCTTGGGGGACAAAATCAGGGGTTTTAGGATTAAAAAGTTCTCAGAGGAGATGATAACAATCCTGCGGGCAACTAACCCTTTAGTACAACCCCCAATATAATAAAAGACTCATGATTTAAACCATGTATTTTCTAAAAATCCTTATCAATCCTATAGTTATCCACACCCTATGAGTCAAGCCCTACAAACCACCATCGATCAGGCCTGGGAAAACCGCGCCAATCTCTCTCCTAGCTCCGCTCCTGCCGATATTAGACAGGCGGTCAATGCAGTCTTAGAAGGCCTCAATAATGGCACCATCCGTGTTGCCGAGCGGCGAAGTGTGGGTAAGTGGGATGTTAATCAATGGGTTAAAAAAGCAGTTTTACTGTCCTTTCGTCTTGAAGATAACCAAACAATGTCAGCAGGTGGTTTCACTCAGTTCTATGACAAAGTCCCCAGCAAGTTTGCGAACTACACCCCGGAAGACTTTGCCAAAGGTGGCTTTCGTGTCGTCCCCCCAGCATTTGCCCGCAGAGGTTCTTATGTGGCCAAGAATGTGGTCCTAATGCCCTCTTACGTCAACATTGGCGCTTATGTCGATGAAGGCAGCATGGTTGATACCTGGGCTACTGTAGGATCGTGCGCTCAAATTGGTAAGAACGTTCACCTCTCAGGTGGAGTTGGGATTGGTGGGGTCTTAGAACCCATTCAGGCAGGTCCGGTGATTATTGAAGACAACTGCTTTATTGGCGCACGCTCCGAAGTGGTCGAAGGTGTTGTCATTGAAGAAAACAGCGTGCTCTCAATGGGTGTCTATATTGGTCAAAGCACCAAGATCTATGACCGCGAGACCGGTGAGGTTCACTATGGCCGAGTGCCCGCAGGCTCCGTGGTGGTCCCTGGCTCAATCCCTGCCAGTAACGGCAAGTACAGTTTGTATGCTGCTGTGATCGTGAAAAAGGTTGATGCGCAAACACGTGCTAAGACTGCGATTAATGAACTCTTGCGCGATTAAGCTACCGCGATTAAGCCATGCAAAGCGCCCTTGAGCTAACAAAAGAACTAATTGCCTGCCGTTCGGTAACACCTGCCGATGGTGGTTGCCAAGAGCTGATTGCAAAGCGTCTGGCTGCCATTGGTTTTGAAACCGAGACTATTGTGAGCGGGCCGGCTGATTTTCAGGTGACTAATTTATGGGCTATCAAACGGGGTGCTGACCCCAAAGGTAAGGTGCTTGCTTTTGCAGGTCATACCGATGTGGTGCCAACTGGACCCCTAGAAAAATGGACCACCGACCCCTTTATGCCCAGTGAGCGCGATGACCATTTGTATGGTCGCGGTGCAGCCGATATGAAAACGTCTCTGGCTGGCTTTGTTGTTGCTAGCGAAGAATTTGTGAAGCAATACCCCAATCACCAAGGCTCGATTGCGTTTTTAATTACTAGTGATGAAGAAGGTCCTGCCAATGATGGTACTGTGATCGTGTGCGATCTTCTCAAAAAAAGAGGGCAAAAACTCGACTACTGTGTGATTGGAGAACCCACCTCCGTCAATCAATTGGGTGACATGATTAAAAATGGCCGCCGCGGTTCTCTTTCCGGAAAATTAAAGGTCAAGGGCATACAAGCCCATATTGCCTATCCTCATCTAGGTCGCAATCCCATTCATGAGCTTGCCCCTGCGCTTAGCAAACTAGTTACCAAAGAGTGGGATCGTGGCAACCTGTATTTTCAGCCAACCAGTTTTCAGATCTCTAATGTTCATGCGGGCACGGGTGCTAACAATGTCATACCAGGTGAACTCACGCTTGACTTCAATTTCCGTTTCTCCACCGAAAGCAAACCAGAACAGCTCAAAGGCGGGCTTGAGAGTATCTTAAGAGATGCAGGTTTGGAGTTTGAGATTACTTGGACATTAGGGGGTGAGCCTTTCTTAACAGGCGATGGCGCTCTAGCAGGTGCCATGCGTGAGGCCATCATGGCTGAAACGAATGTGAGCGCTGAGCTCTCGACCACAGGTGGCACAAGCGATGGGCGCTTTATTGCCAAAATCTGTTCTGAGCTTGTCGAATTTGGGCCCATCAATGCGACGAGTCATAAAATTGATGAGCGTGTTGCGCTTAATTCGATTGAGCCGCTTAAGAATATCTATCGTCGCACTCTCGAAAAACTTATTGCCTGATCACAACTTACTGACCCTCGGTTAGTGTGAGCTCTATGGATCCCTCCCCCAACCCGTTCAATCCATCTGTATTAACCGTGGAGGACTGTTGTACAAAAATTACTCAATTACTAGAGTCCGCTCATTTGCACTATGGCCATGGCGCTAACAATGCGCAAAGTGAAGCGCTCTGGATCGTCAGTAAACAATTGGGTATTTCTCCAACCGAGGCACTGGATCTTGGCGATAAACCCCTTTCTACGAAGATGACTCAAGATGCCATCAACATTGCACAACAACGAATTAGTCGTCGTGAGCCATTGGCATATCTGCTTGGCGAAGCATGGCTCATGGGCATACCATTTGACTGCACCCCACAAAGCATCATTCCGCGTTCCTTTATTGCAGAGCTTATTGTCCATGGCGAACTAGATCCTTGGTTACCAGCCGATGGCAAGGTTCTGGATTTATGCACTGGTAATGGCTCATTAGCTATCTTGACCGCACTTCACTATCCCGATTTGCACATCACAGCAAGCGATCTTTCTTTGCCAGCGCTCGCTTTAGCAGCGCGTAATGTTGAGCGTCACCATGTGAACAATCAGATTGATGTTTTCCATGGAGATTTATGGAATGCACTGCCAGATACCGAGGAGGACCATCGTTTTGATCTCATCATTTGCAATCCCCCTTACGTCAATGAAGCCTCTATGCGCGCCCTCCCCCCAGAATATCAAGCCGAGCCTAGGGAAGCTCTGGCAGGCGGTCTTAATGGCATGGATATCATCACGAGAATTATTGCGGGCGCCGCCGATTACTTAAATGAACGCGGGGCGCTTGTTATGGAAATTGGTAACGAGTATGAATACTTCCATCAGGCATTTCCGCACATACCAGCGATTTGGCTGGAAGTATCGGCTGGTGATCAACAAGTCTGCATCATTTTGGCAGAGGATCTTCAGAAATAGATCTTGTTAACTCAGATCATTCGCAGCACGAATAGCTTCATCAATGCGCTCAACCGCAATCACTTGTAAATTGGCAATCTTTGTCTTGGGTAAGTTTGCCTTGGGAATAATAGCGACCGAAAATCCCAACTTGGCAGCTTCTTTGAGGCGCTCTTGACCGCGGGGACATGGTCGAATCTCACCGGCGAGTCCCACCTCACCAAAAACCGCTAAGCTTTTTGGCAAAGCCCGATTACGGATCGACGAGGCGATTGCCAAGAGAACAGCGAGGTCTGCAGCGGGCTCACTAATCTTGACGCCTCCCACCGCATTTAAAAACACATCTTGATCAAAACAGGCAATACCGGCATGACGATGCAAGACCGCTAACAACATCGCAAGACGTGCCTGCTCCAAGCCCACTGCCAAGCGCCGTGGATTGGGGATATGCGCCGTATCCACCAAAGCCTGAATCTCTACTAATAAGGGACGACTACCCTCTTGGGTCACTAGTACACAAGAGCCCGGAACGGTTTCTGGATGTTGGGACAAAAATAATGCCGATGGATTATTAACACCCTTCAGACCGCGCTCGGTCATCGCAAAGACACCTAACTCATTAACCGCACCAAAGCGGTTTTTGATAGACCGTACTAAGCGAAACGAGGAATGGGTATCACCCTCAAAATACAAAACAGTATCAACAATATGCTCCAGCACCCTGGGGCCTGCTAGATGCCCATCTTTGGTCACATGGCCAACTAACAAAACACAGATACCACTCGATTTAGCCAAGCGCGTGAGCTGTGCTGCGCACTCCCGAACCTGCGCAACCGATCCGGGTGCCGATGAAAACGCTTCTGAATACAGAGTTTGAATCGAATCCACTACCAAGACTTGGGGCTGTGCAGCTTCCACAGAAAGTAACAATTTCTCTAATTGGATCTCCGCAAGCACTTCAAGCGAAGGCGAATCCAACACAATGCGCTTTGCGCGCAATGCAATTTGGGCAGCAGATTCCTCACCGCTGCTATAGAGCACATCGACTCCTTTTGCGCTCAGCTCTGCTAGGGCTTGTAGCAGCAAGGTAGACTTGCCAATACCGGGGTCGCCTCCCAAAAGAACAACTCCACCAGGCACTAAACCGCCACCTAAAACACGATCAAGCTCTTCAATACCGGTTGGTAAACGTGGAGAATCCTCAGCATTAATGCTCACTAATTTTTGCCGCGGTATGGAGTTGGTAAGCCCTTGGAAACGATTACCTGATGATGTCTCGGAAAGCGATTCTTCTAAGGTATTCCAAGCCTGGCAAGCGGGACACTGCCCTTGCCATTTGGGTGAACTGCCACCACAGGCTTGGCAGACATAGAGAGTTTTAGTCTTAGCCACAGATCTAATCTAACTTCACACCAGATTTATTCTCTTGGGCGCGGCGTGGGGCATCTTTACGGCGTTCCTCAAGATCCGCAGCACGTGCGGCAGCCTCTTTTTGTTTCTGTTGGAATGCTTTCTCGTTATCAGCACGTTCTTGGGCACGCTTTGGATCGGAGCGCTCAGCGGCACGCTCAGCATCTCGCTGAGTTTTAATTCGGTCCCGAAGAATGCGTTGATTATCATTGAGTAAAACCTCTTGGGCGCGAATCGGGTCAATTTCACGACGATATTTAGCGCGCGCATCTTGCAGGCACGAGTTCACAAAAAACTTGGCATAACACTCAGAGTTTGTTTTCTTCCAACGATAGTCAGCCCATTCTCGTTGGAGAGTGAGCTCTTCCTCAATCTGATTTAAACGTTCAAGCTCCAATTGATCATTGGTGGCAGCATGGCTAAGTGTAGAAAAAAGTACCCATGGCGCTAGTAATGCAAGAGAAAAATACTTGATCAATTTCAAATCTCAACTTTGGCACCAAGCTCTACTAAGCGATTGGCTGGAATGTTATAAAAATCAGATGGCTTTGCTGCGTTTTGCATCATGGTGGCAAATAAACGCTCACGCCACACGGCCATTCCTGGAGATTTTGCAGGAGTAATCGCATCGCGTGCCAAGAAGAAGGTGGTATCCATCAGATCAAATGGAAGATTGTATTGTTTGCTAATTAGCTCAATCACTTTATTGATATCAGGGGTCTCTTTAAAACCATGGACATAGCGCACCACATACACATTGCCACCCAAATCGTTTAAGGACAAACGCTCATCGTCCCGTACAAAAGGAACATCCCAGGTGCTGAGCTTTAAAAAGAAAATCCGCTGATGCATCACATGATTGTGTTTGAGATTATGGAGCATCGCTGCTGGTACGAAATCAATGTGCGGTGTTAAGAACACGGCAGTACCCTCTACCCGATGGGGTGGATGTTGCAGAAGATTTTTAATAAACATCTCCAGCGGGATTGACTCTTTAATCAATTTATCTCTGAGTAATTGCCGACCGCGATACCAGGTAATGATGCAAGTAAATATCAAGAGTCCGAGCGCTAATGGATACCAACCACCATCTTTAATCTTAATGAGGGTTGCAGTCCAAAACGCGAGATCAATCACAAAGAAGCTAATAATTAAAAACCCAATGATGAATGGATTGATATGCCACTCACGGCGCATCACGATACTTAATAGAATGGTGGTAATCAACATGGTGGAGCTCACCGATATTCCATACGCGGCGGCTAGGTTGACCGATTCACCAAATTCCATGACGGTCACAATCACCATAATTAAGAGTGCCCAATTAACAGCGGGAATATAAATCTGACCACGCTCAGAATCCGAGGTGTGCAAAATATTCATGCGGGGCATAAAGCCAAGCAAGATGCCTTGGTTCACGAGCGAGAATGCGCCGGAGATCACCGCCTGGGATGCGATTACGGTTGCGGCAGTAGCCAAAGCAACTACTGGCCACAAAGCCCATTCCGGTACCATTAAATAAAAAGGGTTTGCAGCAGCTGCGGGGTTCGCAATTAAGACTGCACCTTGGCCCAAGTAATTAATCAGTAAGCAAGGCAAGACGATAAGAAGCCATGCATAGCGCACTGGATTGCGCCCAAAATGACCCATATCCAGATAAAGAGCTTCTACCCCGGTGACTACAAGCACTACCGCACCCATCACGATGTATGCCGTTAGCGGGTAATCGATCACAAAATTAATTGCGTAGAGCGGATTAAATGCGTAAATAATTTCTGGGGCTTTACCAATATTCATGAGACCCAAAATGGCCAAGGTAATAAACCAAACAAAGGTGATGGGTCCAAACCACTTACCGACGGCTGCAGTCCCGTATTTTTGAATCACAAATAACGCGATCAAAATAATGACTGATATTGGAATCACCGCATTAGCCAATTGCGGGGTGGCAATCGAAATACCTTCCACCGCTGAGAGTACCGAAATTGCCGGGGTGATAACCGACTCGCCAAGCAACATACAAGCACCCAACATCCCTAAGACCATAATCACAAAATATTGCCGAGTGCCACTCTTAATTGAGCGCAGGGCAAGCGCCATAAGAGAAAGTACTCCACCCTCACCTTTATTGTCGGCACGCATCACAAAAAAGACGTACTTAAAGGTCACCACAATAAAGAGTGCCCAAATCATCATGGAGATGACCCCATAGAGCGCCTCGACCGAGAATGGAATGCCATGCTTGGGATCAAAACATTCTTTTAATGCGTAGAGTGGGCTCGTACCAATGTCACCAAAGACCACGCCAATAGCGGCCAACATTACTGCGGGTAGACTTTTTTTGGTGTGGTGATCAGGGCCGTGAATATCAACGGGCTTTAGAAGCGATGAATTGGAATACTCTGGATTACTAATTGTCATTGGATAGATGCAAAGAAGTGACCAAAGACCATATGATACGCCCGTAAGGGCCTGCTATCTAGAGCTTTGCTCGACATTGGGGCATAAAAATGCTAGAATCTAAGGCTCAGACGCGGGGTGGAGCAGTCTGGCAGCTCGTCGGGCTCATAACCCGAAGGTCATAGGTTCAAATCCTATCCCCGCAACCAAACATCTAAAGGGTTTGATCGCACTGTGCGTCAAACCCTTTTTTTATTTTGGCAATGGATCGCCCTGCTGTTTTTAAAACATAAGAGCAAGCACAAAGAACTTGGGAGCAGACCACCCCAAGCATTGCGCTTGGGGGTGGTTTATCGGCAACTTTAATTGTTAAAGAAAATTGCATGACACGCAAAACTGCATGCCATATGCTACAAATTACATCAGACCAAAATCAGGAAGTGCTTGATTAATCTGGAGAATCTGGCATTTCGTTTTTTCCAACGACCACTTTCGGAATCTCATGGGGGAGCACGATATTCTCAAAGGTATTCGGCGGCGTCACCTGTAAGCGTCGGTGGGCCATGAGTACATACTCGTCTTGCAACTTACGTATCCAAACGTTATATCTAAACGCAGCTCGCTATTCGGTTAGTAGTTGGCCCCAGCGAGGCAATGCCACACTGGCATTTTGGATAACCGCATCCGCGAGATCGCGCTCGGCAATACCCCGAAGACCAGCTAAGACTTGAGCGATGCGGGGCAAATAAGCAGGCTCATTACGACGCACCGGCTCATCTTTTAACCAGGCCGGTGGAATGTCAGGCGAATCGGTCTCCGTCACAATCGCCTCGAGCGGCAGTTCTTTTAAGAGACGCCTGATTTGTAAAGCGCGCTCATAGGTCGCCGCACCCCCAAAGCCTAATTTAAATCCTAGGTCGATAAATTGTTCCGCTTGCTGATGACTTCCATTAAACGCATGGGCAATGCCACCGGATAAAGAGCGTTGACGTAAGGCTTTTAAAATCATGTCTTGGGAGCGACGCACATGCAGGATCACGGGCAGGTTCTTTTTCTGAGCAAGATCTAATTGCGCATCAAAAAAGAATGCCTGTCGATGCGGATCTAAATCGGGTACAAAATAATCCAGGCCAATCTCACCAATACCCACAAAATGCGGATCATCAAGAGCCTCTGTCACCGCTTGATCTAAGGTCTTTAAATCCTCTTCTTTAGCCCGATCGGTATAAAGGGGATGAATACCCAAGGTATAGACTAAATACGGAATGCGATCTTTGTAGGTATGTACCAACTCTTTAACCGCTACAAAATCATTCGCTTGCACCGAAGGTAATAGTATTCCCCGAACACCGGCAGCGCGCGCATTCTCAATAATTTGCCCTAAATCAGTTAAAAACTCAGGGGCGTCTAGGTGGCAATGTGTATCAAGCCACATGCTTTTACAAACCACTAAATGGCTTTAGAACACCGCGCTCTAGATGCAAAATACGATCACACCGCTTAGCACGAATCGGGTCGTGGGTCACAATCAAAAATGCTGTACCTTGTTGGCGGGCAATCTCAAGCATTAAATCAAAGACACGGTCGGCGGTCTCGGTATCTAAATTACCGGTAGGCTCATCGGCTAAGACACAATCGGGTTTGCCTACCAAGGCTCTAGCTACAGCAACGCGTTGACGCTCGCCACCCGATAACTCGGCTGGGGTATGCATTAAACGTTGACTAAGCCCCACCGCTTCAAGAAGTATTTTTGCTTGCGCATGGGACTCGCCCTGATCCAAACCTCGAATACGAAGCGGCAGAGCAACGTTCTCGATCGCAGTCAACTCATCGAGTAGATGATGAAACTGATACACAAAGCCTAGGTGATGATTGCGTAATTGATCGAGTTCTTTGGGACTTAGGCGATTAATCACCTGGCCACCCATTTGCACCTCACCAGAGGTGGCAGTATCCAATCCGCCTAGCAAATGCAATAAGGTGCTCTTGCCTGATCCCGAGGAGCCCACAATCGCCACTTTCTCAGCGCAATCTAACTCCAGATCAACAGACTTTAGGACCTCTACTGCGGTCGCTCCAGCGCCATAGGTTTTGGCAAGTCC
Source organism: Polynucleobacter sp. UK-FUSCHL-C3 (assembly GCF_040409815.1). Classification (NCBI taxonomy): domain Bacteria; kingdom Pseudomonadati; phylum Pseudomonadota; class Betaproteobacteria; order Burkholderiales; family Burkholderiaceae; genus Polynucleobacter; species Polynucleobacter sp. UK-FUSCHL-C3. Next base: position 572,735 of record NZ_CP099959.1, on the reverse strand, counting down.
TGTAGCACGTAATACAGGATTAGTGGATTTATTCATAGCGCAAGGCCTCGGCTGGCTTTACCTGAGCCGCTCTTCTACTGGGATAAATAGTAGCGAGAATGGAAAGAACAAAAGCCATCACACCGACTGTGAGTACATCATCAAAACGAACATCGGATGGCAACTGGCTAATGAAATAAATATCACGAGGTAAGAACTGAACCCGAAAGAGAGCTTCAATGAACGGAACAATCACATCAATATTAAGCGCTATTAATAAACCAAATACCACGCCCGATAGACTACCCAATAGTCCAATTGCCAATCCCTGAACTAAAAAGATGCGTTGGACCAAACCAGCACTTGCTCCCATGGTACGTAAGATCGCAATATCAGCTTGTTTATCGGTTACGGTCATCACGAGAGTGGAAACAAGATTAAAGGCAGCGACCGCGATGATCAAGGTCAGAATAATGAACATCATTTTTTTTTCGGTCTGAACTGCTGCAAACCAATTGCGATTGGAGCGCGACCAATCACTCACCCATAATGCTTGAGGTACCACCTGCGCTAATTTCACTGCGATCTCTGGCGCTCTTTGCATATCATCGACCTTCACCCTTAATCCCGTTGGATCGGACATGCGTAACAGTGCGGCGGCATCCCGCCAATGCATGATGGTCAATGTACTGTCGTATTCATAATGACCACTATCAATAATGCCAACGACCTGCAAAGTCCGCATGCGCGGCATCATACCCGCTGGGGTTAAATCGCCTTCGGGTACTAATAGGCTCACTCGATCACCAATGCGCACTCCAAGCGTGCCCGCTAATTGAGCGCCTAGCACCACACCAAATTGGCCCGGCTTTAAATCATTCATCGAGCCCGCCACAAATTGTTTGGGAAGATCAGAGACCTTGCCCTCCAGCTCTGGGGCAACGCCACGAAGAGCGACGCCTCGCATGGACTCGCCACGCGATAAGAGCCCTTGGGAACTCACCATGGGTGCGACGCCAAGAACGTGAGTTTGGCCCGATAGCTTCTCAGATACCGATTCCCAGTTGGCTAAACCAGCAGGTGAAGTGATTTCAATATGAGAAAGTACGGAGAGCATCCGATCACGCACTTCTTTTTGAAAGCCGTTCATCACCGAGAGCACCACAATTAAGGCAGCAACGCCCAAAGCAATCCCCGCCATCGAGATCCCCGATATAAAGGATAAAAAGCCATCACGTTGGCTTACAGCCTTACGGCGTCTAGAGCGCGTGTACTTTAGGCCAATCTCAAGTTCAATCGGAATCTTCCACATACCCACAGTTTAGTGAATCACAAGCCCCTACTGGGCAACTCTCGCAAATGCCACCTAAAATTGAGGGTATGCCTAAACATCTCATGCTTTTGCTTCATGGCGAAAACAAACTCGATGACGAGTCTATTGCCTTAGTGGGCAATGGCTTAGCCCGTGAGCAATACCTTCTGGGTGAGTCATTTCCACTGGCTGGAGCTCTGGCAGGCCCAGAATCCGACAATCTCCAACGCATCTGCATTGAGCCAGTTCATCTTCATGCAACCCGCGATCATCTCGTGCTGCTTCAACTCGATCCTTTTCAGATCGCCCAAGAAGATCTTTCACAACTGATGAACGAAGCCAGTGCTATTTTTAGTGAAGAAGGTTTGGGACCTCTGACACAAGTCGCGCCCTTTCAGTGGTTAGGTAAAACCGAGGGATTTAAAACACTGCATACGCATAGTGCTGCGCAAGCACAAGGTCGCAACATTGACTGGTGGCTACCCAAAGATACACGAGTAGTCGGTTTAGCCAAACGCTGGCGCCAAATCCAAAACGAAGTCCAAATACGCTGGCATATTCATCCCATCAATCAAGCGAGAAGTGAGCAGGGACTGCCCACCATTAATTCCATTTGGCTAAGCGGCATTAGTTATCAACACGATGTGCATTTGGCCCACGAACTCAAGATCGCCCAAAAGGTCATTAGTGATCAAGCGTGGATGCCTCGTGTGGCACACAATCATTCCTTGGTATGCATGAGCGACCCCATCTCTTGCTGGGAGGATCTCGCGGAGAACACCTTGATTTACCATCGTCAGGCAAAACAGATGTGGCCTGCCATTTATCAGATGTTGCTCGATCACGATCTAGTCCTTGAGGTAATTGATTTTCCAAAATCAGTTCGTAAGCGTCGCTTTGCCTCGGACGATTTTCGCGCTCACCCGCTCGCCTTTTGGCGAAAATCCAAAGTTCCCACATGGGAAGAGCTCAACGCGTGAGTATCTTTAGCCAAAGGCCGTATTCGTCAGAGATTGCGAAGACTCTTGCGTCAGGTGAGTTACATCCCCTCTTAGCAAGACTCTACGCCGCACGGGGTGTAGAAAGTGTTGATGAACTTGGCTTAGAGCTCAAGTATCTCTTACCACCCAATACCCTCTTACATTGCGAGGATGCCGCCAAGATCTTAGCTGATGCAATACGTGATCAACGTCAGATGCTGATTGTCGCCGACTATGATTGCGACGGTGCCACAGCCTGCGCTGTGGGTATTCGTGGTTTGAAGATGCTTGGTGCATCATCCAAGCAAATTGATTTTTTAGTACCCAACCGCTTTACGATGGGATACGGCTTAACGCCTGAAGTGATCGATCTAGCAAAAGAGCAGACTCCCAAACCCTCTTTACTCATTACGGTCGATAACGGAATTGCCAGTCATGCAGGAATTGACTATGCCAAAGAGCATGGCATGGATGTGCTCGTGACCGATCATCATTTACCAAGCGAGCAATTACCCAATGCCCTAGCCATTGTGAACCCCAATCAACCCCAATGTGGTTTTCAGAGTAAAGTGCTTGCCGGTGTTGGGGTCATGTTCTATCTCTTAATTGCTCTGCGCGCAGAGCTGCGCCAACGCGGCATCTTTACAACAGAGACCCAACCCAAGCTCGAACAGTTATTAGGGCTTGTGGCTCTTGGCACCGTTGCGGATGTTGCGCAACTGGATCGCAATAATCGCATTTTGGTATCACAAGGTCTAAAGAGGATCCGCCAAGGTATTACGCCGCCTGGACTCCTTGCCTTGTTTGAGGTCGCTGGGCGCAATCCCCAAACGGCAAACCCGTTTGATCTGGGGTTTGCCGTGGGGCCAAGACTTAATGCCGCAGGACGTCTTGCCGATATGAGTTTAGGTATCCAACTACTCCTGTGTGATGATCCAAAGATCGCTCTGGAGATTGCGCAAGAATTAGACCGGATTAATCGTGAGCGCCGGGTAATTGAATCGGGAATGCAAGAGTCTGCCCTAGCGCACCTCACGCATCTTAATACGGATGAACGACCAGCGCTTTGTTTATGGAATCCAAATTGGCATCAAGGAGTGGTTGGTATTGTGGCTTCTCGTCTAAAGGAGCGCTTTAATCGTCCCGCGATTATTTTTGCTCCGGCAGAGGGGGTTGATGGTGAAGCGCTTTTGCGAGGATCGGGGCGCTCCATTGCTGGATTTCATTTACGGGATGCTTTGGATCTGGTCTCTAAGCGCAAACCTTCTCTCATTCAAAAGTTTGGAGGGCATGCTATGGCTGCAGGTCTTACGATTCGGCAGGCCGATTTTGGGTTCTTTGAAGAATCCTTTTTACAGGTCAGTCGTGAGCTCTTAAACGACGATCTTCTCCAACGGCGCTGTATCCATGATGGCGAACTAAGCCCTGAAGAATTAAATGTGCAGACCGGCGACATCCTCATGAATGAGATTTGGGGTCATGGCTTTCCAGAGCCTCTTTTTTATGGGGAGTTTGATGTTCTCCAGCAATCCCTCATGAAGGATAAGCACTTACGCTTACAACTAAAACCAAGGGTCCTCGATTCGGAAACGGTAGGGCATGCGCCGGTTATTGGGGCGGTCTGGTTTAACCGCACCCAAACCCTTCCCCCAAAAGCTCGTCTGGCCTATCGTTTAGTCAGCGATCGATTTCATGCAGAGGCGCGCGTGCAGTTAATGATTGAGGCGCTCAACGATCAAGCCTAGTTGGCACTTACCCGTATAATTTGGGTATGGAAGCCGAACAACTCAATCAAATTACGAATGCCTTAAAAGATCTTCTCTCGCGTGAGCAAGCACTACGGGGGTATCTTTGACTTCAATACGAAGTCAAACCGTCTTGTAGAAGTTAATCAGATCCTTGAAGATCCCAAAATCTGGGATGATCCCAAGCAAGCGCAAGCGCTGGGTAAGGAGAAAAAATTACTTGAGGGTGTTGTCAATACCCTAACAGAGCTCAATCAAAACATCACAAGCAGTATGGAGCTCATGGAATTAGCACGTGCCGAGAACGATCAAGAGACCTTACTAGCTCTTCAAGCTGACTCGGATTCTTATGAAAAAATCATTGCGGATTTAGAATTTAGAAGAATGTTTCACAATGAGATGGATCCCTGTCATTGCTTTATTGATATTCAAGCAGGTGCAGGTGGTACGGAAGCCTGCGATTGGGCAAGCATGTTGTATCGCCAATATCTCAAATACTGCGAGCGTAAAGGTTATAAGACTGAAATCCTAGAAGAATCTGATGGTGATGTCGCCGGTATTAAAAGTGCCACCATTAAAGTCGATGGTGAGTACGCATACGGGCACCTGCGCTCTGAGACGGGGGTTCATCGTTTGGTACGCAAATCTCCTTTTGATTCGTCAGGTGGTCGACATACTTCCTTTGCCAGCATTTATGTCTATCCAGAGATTGATGACTCGATTGAAATTGATGTTAATCCTGCTGATATCCGCACCGATACCTACCGTGCATCCGGAGCAGGTGGCCAACATATCAATAAAACAGATTCAGCAGTGCGTCTTACACATATTCCTACGGGGATTGTGGTGCAGTGCCAAAATGATCGCAGCCAACACCGCAATCGCGCTGAGGCGATGAGTATGCTCAAATCCCGTTTGTACGAACACGAGATGCGTAAGCGTCGTGCTGAGCAAGATAAGTTAGAGGCCAATAAAACTGATGTAGGCTGGGGTCATCAAATTCGATCCTATGTTTTGGATCAAAGTCGCATTAAAGATTTAAGAACCAATGTTGAAATATCTAACACCCAAAAAGTTTTAGATGGGGATCTCGATGCATTTATCGAGGCCAGTCTAAAACAAGGTGTGTAATATCCAGAGAGCTATCCCTATGAATACCACTGTACCTAATTCTGATGAGCAAAACCAAGCACCGGATGAGAACCACATCATTGCCGAGCGGCGCGAGAAATTAGCCAAACTACGCCAGGCTGGCATACCGTTTCCCAATGACTTTATCCCAACGCATTTAGCAGCAGATCTGCATGATCATTACGATGGCTTGAGTAAAGAAGAATTAGCAAGCAAAAAGATTGGCGTTAAGGTCGCCGGTCGAATGGTATTAAAACGGGTGATGGGTAAAGCTAGTTTTGCCACGATTCAAGATCGTAGCGGTCAGATCCAGTTCTATATCAGCGACGACCTAACAGGCACCGATATCCATGCAGCCTTTAAACATTGGGATCTCGGTGACATTATTGCCGCTGAGGGTCATCTCTTTAAGACCAACAAAGGCGAGCTCTCAGTCGAGTGCTCCACACTGCGCCTACTGAGCAAATCGTTGCGACCACTGCCAGATAAGTTTCATGGTCTATCGGATCAAGAACTCAAATACCGGCAACGCTATGTCGATTTAATTGTGAACCCAGAAAGCCGTAATACTTTCTTGGCACGTAGCAAAGCCATTGCCTCGCTGCGTCGACATATGATCGAAGCACACTTCATGGAAGTTGAAACACCCATGTTGCACCCTATTCCTGGGGGAGCAGCAGCTAAGCCATTCATCACCCACCACAATGCGCTTGATATGCAAATGTATATGCGGATCGCTCCAGAGCTTTATCTAAAGCGTCTGGTAGTTGGTGGCTTTGAGCGGGTCTTTGAGATTAATCGTAACTTCAGAAATGAAGGTCTTAGCCCGCGCCATAATCCAGAGTTCACCATGATGGAGTTCTATGCGGCCTATACCGACTATCGCTGGCTGATGGACTTTACCGAGAATTTAATCCGCAGCGCCGCCATCGATGCGCAAGGGACAGCAACACTCACTCACCAAGGGCGAGGTCTTGATTTAGCTAAACCCTTTGATCGTCTCACCATTACCGAAGCAATCCTCAAATACGCCCCACTCTCGCAAAAGACCTATGCTGCGGCCCAATTAGAAGATCTTGACTTTATTCGTGCCGAGCTAAAAAAGGGAGGAGAAAATATCAATTCCCCAGCACTCAAAAATGCGGGGCTAGGTGCCCTGCAATTGGCTTTATTTGAGCTCGTTGCCGAAGAGCATCTCTGGGATCCTACTTACATTATTGATTATCCGATTGAGGTTAGCCCCCTCGCGCGTGAGTCGGATACTCGCAAGGGTGTTACCGAGCGCTTTGAGCTCTTTATCACGGGTCGAGAAATCGCCAATGGCTTCTCAGAGCTCAATGATGCTGAAGATCAGGCCGAACGTTTTCGCAAACAAGCCGCACAAAAAGAGGCGGGCGATGAAGAGGCAATGTACTTTGACCATGATTTCATCCGCGCCCTGGAATATGGCATGCCGCCAACAGGGGGTTGCGGAATTGGTATTGACCGCTTAGTGATGCTACTAACTGATATGCCTAATATTCGGGATGTGATTTTGTTTCCGCATTTGCGTCGCGAAGAGGAGTGATCGTCTAGCGATTACGCACGCGGTCGCTTTTAGTAACCCGCTCATAAAATGCATTCGGCTTAGTCTCAACCCAGCGGATAAATTTTTGCATCGCGGGATCTTGCAAAATTGCTTCTGCCGTATTGAATTTAGCGGCTAACTGCGTATCGGTAAAGAGCGCATGAATCTGTCGATGGCAAATCTTGTGTAAATACTCAGTGGCTCTGCCGCCCTTTGATTTCGGAATCAAATGATGGGCTTCTTGTTGGTCTGGCGGTATCTCACGCATGCAAATCGGGCAAATTGCAAGCGCAACGGCATTGAGTTCCTCGCTTGCTTGAAGTTCTAGCAATTGCTTTTGACGTATCCGACCGACCATGGTGCTTAATAGAATTACTTAGTGATTTTCTTTGGCATGATTGATCGAATACTTTGGAATCTCAATCACTAAATCGGTTTTAGAGACAATGGCCCGACACGAAAGTCGCGATTGGGGGCATAAGCCCCAAGCACGATCGAGCATATCTTCCTCGTTCTCATCGGGCTCATTTAAGCTATTTCCCCCCTCTCGCACAATCACATGACAGGTTGTGCAGGCACACACCATATCGCAGGCATGCTCAATCTCAATATCATTAGCGAGCAAGGTCTCGCAAATGCTAGTGCCTGGATCTGCTTCAATGACCGCTCCGTCAGGGCAATACTCAGAATGAGGTAGAACAACAATTTGGGTCATGGGTCAGTCTCGATAATTAGATCTCTGCTACATTTTTTCCGGTCAAGGCTTTCTGAATGCTGGCATTCATCCGCTTTTCAGCAAACTGATCGGTGGTTTTTGCTGCCTTCTCAACCGCTTTACGCAATTGAGAACTATCTTTTTCAACCATCACTTGCTCACGGAGCAAACTCATTTCTTTACGAATTAGAGCATGCTCAACATCGGTTAATAAATGTCTGTCTTGCTCTAAAGCAGCTCCTACAGCTACGAGTAATCGCTCTGCCTCTACCTGCTCCTCACGCAAAGAGCGAGCTTGCATATCGTCCTTGGCAGACGCAAATCCATCTTGCAGCATCCGCGTAATGTCTGTATCGGTAAGACCATAAGACGGTTTGATCTCGATCGAGGCTTGCACCCCCGAGCTTTGCTCTAATGCATGAACCGATAAAAGACCGTCGGCATCGACCTGAAAGGTCACCCGAATACGAGCTGCGCCGGCCACCATCGGTGGTATCCCCTTCAACTCAAAACGCGCCAAAGATCGACACGCATCAACCACCTCGCGTTCACCCTGAACAATATGAAGCGATAAACCGGTCTGGCCGTCTTTGAAGGTCGTGAACTCCTGTGCCTGAGCAACTGGGATGGGGGTGTTACGTGGAATGATTTTTTCTACTAAGCCACCCATGGTCTCAAGCCCTAGGGACAGAGGAATCACATCGAGCAATAACCATTCATTATTCTTGCTTTGATTACCAGCCAATAAATCCGCCTGCATCGCAGCACCCAGGGCAACCACTTGATCAGGATTTAAATTATTTAAGGGTTGCTTTGCAAAGAGATCTGCTACAGCAGCTTGTACATGGGGCATCCGTGTCGCGCCGCCAACCATGACTACGCCCTTAACTTCATTCGCCTGTAAATGTGCATCGCGCAAGGCCTTACGCACCGAGGTCATTGTTTTACTAACCAAGGTCTGAGTCATCTCAAAAAATTGGGCCTGACTCACTTCCACATGAACGACGGTACCCGTACTTAGAGTGAGATGCACGCTCGCAAGCGGAACATGACTTAATTGTTCTTTGGTTTGCTTAGCTGCTAGCAATAAAGCACGTTGGTCTTGGGGTGCAAGAGGTGGCAACTTAGCTTGCTCAATCACCCAGCCATACAGGTGTTGATCAAAATCATCGCCACCCAAGGCAGAATCACCCCCGGTGGATAAGACCTCAAAGACACCCTGACTCATTCGTAAAATAGAGATGTCAAATGTGCCACCACCCAAATCATAAACAGCGTAGATTCCTTCCGAGGCATTATCTAAACCATAGGCAATCGCCGCTGCCGTTGGCTCATTTAATAATCGTAAGACCTTAAGGCCTGCTAGTTGGGCAGCATCTTTGGTCGCTTGACGCTGGGCATCATCAAAATATGCGGGGACTGTAATCACCGCTCCGACGATCTCATCTTGGACAGAGTCTTCAGCCAGTTGACGTAAGCGCGCTAGGATCTGTGCACTAATCTCTACCGGAGTTTTGTCTCCTGCGACTGTGCGCAACTTGACCATACCTGGCTCATCGATAAACTCATAGGGAGAGCTCTCCACATGCGATACATCATGAAGGCCACGTCCCATAAAACGCTTCACCGAAATAATCGTATTTTTAGGATCATCGATTACATGCTCTAAGGCCTCATAACCGCCCTGAGTTCGACCGCCTGGTAAATACCGAATCACCGATGGAAATAGTTCCTTGCCATTGATATCGGCTAGAACCTTAGGTAGCGCATCTTTGACAATGGCAACGAGTGAGTTGGTGGTGCCCAGATCAATACCAATAGCGATTCTCCGCTCGTGCGGAGCAAGAGCCATTCCAGGTTCAGCGATTTGCAGTAAGGCCATCGTATTTTTCTATATAAATTTAAGCCAGCTCAGCAATCGCATCATCAAGTTCGATGGCAAATTTATCAATAAAGAGAAGGCCGCGAACGGTCTCGATTGCCTTTTGATAATGCCCCTTCTCGCACTCTTGTTCTAAAAGAGTGACGGCATTTTGCTGGGCTTGACCCACTTCGGCTGCCAAAGTCTCGAGGGTGCTTAAGTCCTCTGCAGACTCATCGAGGGTCTCACGCCATTCCATTTGCTTCATTAGAAATTGAACTGGCATGGCCGTATTGGTTTCTAAATGAGCCTCTACACCATTTAACTGGCAAAGATATAAGCCTCTTTGGATAGGATCTTTTAATGTGCGATAGGCGGTGTTCGCATAAGTCGCTAATTGCATTGCGACCCGTTGCTCTGCTTCAGTTCCATGAGCGTGACGATCGGGATGAACTTCTTTTTGAATAGCTAAATAGGCTTGGTCCAAAACCAACGTATCAAGCTTGAAACGGGGTGTTAGTCCAAAAAAAGTGAAGTAGTTGTCAGACGCGGAAAGATTCGCCACAACCACACTCATCTTTCACATTGGGGTTCTGAAACTTAAACCCTTCATTTAATCCTTCGCGCACAAAATCAAGCTCGGTGCCATCAATATAGGCGAGGCTCTTCGGATCAACAAAGATTTTAATGCCGTGGGACTCAAATACTTGATCCTCTGCGACAGCCTCATCCACATACTCTAATTGATAGGCAAGACCAGAACAACCCGTTGTGCGAACACCCAAGCGCAAGCCACAACCCTTACCGCGTTTTTGCAAACTACGATTTACATGAGTCGCTGCTTTTTCGGTCAGGGTAATCGACATATCAATCTACTTTATTAATTGGAATGCTTGTCTTTGTAATCTTTCACTGCCGCTTTAATAGCATCCTCTGCCAAAATTGAACAGTGGATCTTTACGGGTGGCAAGGAAAGCTCTTGGGCAATCTGCGAGTTCTTAATCTCGAGCGCTTGATCCAAAGTTTTACCCTTTACCCACTCGGTCACCAAGGAGGAAGAGGCAATCGCCGATCCGCAACCATAGGTTTTGAACTTAGCATCTTCAATCACACCTTGATCATTGACCCGAATTTGCAACTTCATCACGTCACCACATGCGGGTGCGCCGACCATACCGGTACCAATTTGCTCATCGCCCTTGGCAAATGAACCCACATTACGAGGGTTCTCATAATGATCAATTACTTTATCGCTATATGCCATGTCGTTACCTTTTTAATCTCAATACATGAATGATTAATGCGCTGCCCACTGAATCGTGTTTAGGTCAACGCCATCTTTGTACATTTCCCATAAAGGAGAAAGCTCTCGCAATTTGGCAATTTTCTCTTTCACTAAATGAATGGTGAAGTCCACTTCTTCTTCATTGGTAAAGCGTCCGATCGTAAAACGAATCGAGCTATGGGCTAACTCATCATTACGTCCAAGTGCACGTAATACATAAGAAGGTTCTAGAGATGCGGATGTGCATGCAGATCCAGAAGAGATCGCAATGTCTTTCAATGCCATCAGCATAGACTCGCCTTCAACATAGTTAAAACTAATATTGAGGTTATGCGCTACACGCTTGTCCATATCACCATTGACATAAACCTCTTCAATGTCTTTTAAACCTGCTAACAAACGATCGCGTAATTTACGAATACGGGCGCTCTCCTCAACCATCTCCACTCGAGCTATCCGAAACGCCTCGCCCATACCAACAATTTGATGGACAGGTAAGGTGCCTGAGCGCATGCCGCGCTCATGACCACCGCCATGGATTTGCGCTTCAATGCGCACCCGGGGCTTGCGGCGAACATACAACGCGCCAATACCCTTAGGTCCATAGGTTTTATGTGCCGAGAAGCTCATCAGATCAACTTTTTGCTTCTCTAAATCAATATCAACTTTACCGGTTGCTTGGGCAGAATCCACATGGAAAATGATTCCACGTGAGCGGCAAAGTTCTCCAATTTTGGGAATATCTTGAATAACGCCGATTTCATTATTGACAAACATGACCGATACCAAAATGGTATCTGGGCGAATAGCAGCTTCGAGCTGTGCAAAGTCAATCAGGCCGTTATCCATCACATCCAGATACGTGACATCGTAGCCCTCACGCTCAAGTTCACGGCAGGTATCGAGCGTCGCTTTGTGCTCAGTCTTCACCGTAATAATGTGCTTGCCCTTCTCTTTATAGAAATGGGCAGCGCCTTTGATCGCTAAATTGATACTCTCTGTCGCACCGCTGGTCCACACGATTTCACGGGGATCAGCATTGACTAGCTTGGCAACTTCCACACGAGCTTCCTCAACAGCTTCTTCGGCAGCCCAACCAAACGCATGACTGCGCGAGGCTGCATTGCCAAACTGCTCCCGCAAATAGGGAAGCATCTTATCGACCACACGCTGATCAATCGGCGTGGTTGCCGAGTAATCCATGTAGACAGGAAAATGCTTCGGGCTATACAGCGAAACAGGTTGAAGGGGAACTTTTTGTGGAGCGTTCATGCTTAGCCTTGTTTGGCGAGGTTAAATACCGAGTTAATGAGAGGTCTCTTAGGAGCTTCTGCCTTCTTAGCGGCGCCAACTGGGTTTAATTTTTTAGTTTTGATGGAGTCAACGCGAACTTTCTTTTCACGCAGATCCTGAATCACTACGCCACGACTCTCTTGCTGCTTGGCTAGATCACGTAAGCTCACTGAATCAAGGTACTCGACCATCTTGGAGTTCAAATTGGTCCATAAGTCATGCGTCATACAACGACTTTGGGTGCTTTCTTCGTTATTGCAGTTTCCCTTGCCGCCGCACTGGGTCGCATCTAAGGGCTCATCCACGGCCACAATAATATCGGCAACACTGATCTCCTCAGCCTTACGCGCAAGTGTGTAGCCGCCGCCAGGACCGCGGGTGCTCTCAACAATATTAAAACGGCGTAACTTACCAAAAAGTTGCTCTAAATACGATAGAGAAATCTTTTGGCGCTGACTAATTCCAGCCAGTGTCACAGGACCATGGGTTTCACGCAACGCCAAATCAATCATTGCGGTTACTGCAAATCGACCTTTAGTAGTAAGTCTCATAGATCACCTCGGTTGTGGGTTGTTATGGACAACAACTGTCAGCAGGGTAATACCTGACAATTGCGATCAAGTTTAACATATTCCCGACTATTTTTATCGGGAATAAACCTTAGGGTGAATAAGGGAAAGGGGTTGTTAAGTCTAGGGCAAAAGCAAGCCCAGAGGCCCTTAGAGGGAGTCTTTGGCTAAAGCACCAAAGGCGAGTTCCTTAATTTTCGCAATCTGGTCTCGAGTGGCTGCTGCTCTCTCAAATTCCAGATTTTTGGCCTCTGCCATCATTTGCTTCTCAAGGCGACCAATTTCTTTGGCGAGCTCCTTCTCGCTCATGCTTTCGTAATGCGCACGATTTTGAGCAACTTGCATCTCACAACGCTTCTCTTGTACGTCATACACCCCATCAATGATGTCTTTAATACGCTTGCGAACCCCCTTGGGCTCAATGCCGTGTTCGAGATTAAAGGCAACTTGCTTGGTTCTGCGGCGCTCGGTCTCACCCATGGCGCGCTTCATCGAGTCGGTGATTCGGTCGGCATACAAAATCGCTTTACCGTTGACATTTCGGGCAGCGCGCCCAATCGTTTGAATCAAACTGCGTTCAGCCCGCAAGAAGCCCTCTTTGTCAGCATCCAAAATAGCAACTAAAGACACTTCCGGAATATCGAGACCCTCGCGTAATAAGTTAATGCCAACCAACACATCAAACACCCCGAGTCGCAAATCACGAATGATCTCAACGCGTTCAACCGTATCAATGTCCGAGTGAACATACCGGACCTTCACCCCGTTATCCGAGAGATACTCGGTTAATTGCTCGGCCATGCGCTTGGTTAAAACCGTTACTAAAACCCGTTCACTCACCTTCACTCGTTCGTGGATTTGATTCAGAAGATCATCGACCTGAGTGCTCGCTGGCAATACCTCAATAGCAGGGTCCACTAAACCCGTAGGGCGGACCAATTGCTCGACCACCTGCCCCGTTTTTTGGTTCTCATAATCGGCTGGGGTTGCTGACACAAATATGGCTTGGCGCATTTTGGTCTCAAATTCAGGGAACTTCAGTGGCCGATTATCCATTGCGGATGGCAAACGAAATCCATATTCAACCAAGGTGTGTTTGCGCGAGCGATCTCCGTTATACATGCCATTGAGCTGTCCAATCAAGACGTGGCTCTCATCCAAAAACATCAGGGCATCGGGTGGCAAATAATCAACCAAGGTGGGTGGCGCCTCACCCGGTTTTGCACCGGATAAATGCCGTGAATAATTCTCAATTCCTTTACAAAAGCCTAGCTCGGAGAGCATCTCTAGATCAAAGCGAGTGCGCTGCTCTAGGCGCTGCGCCTCTACTAATTTAGAGCCTTTGACAAACTCATCAAGGCGTTCGCGCAACTCAATCTTAATAGTTTCAATCGCTCGTAGAATCGTTTCACGAGGGGTTACATAGTGAGAACTGGGGTAAACCGTGAAGCGAGGTAACTTCTGTTTAATCTTACCGGTTAGTGGATCGAAGAAATGCAAGGACTCTACTTGATCATCAAATAGCTCGACCCGAATGGCTAATTCATTATGCTCGGCCGGAAAGATATCAATCGTGTCGCCCCGAACTCGAAAGATACCCCGATGAAAATCGAGTTCATTACGCTCGTATTGCATCGAAATTAAACGTGTGACGACATCACGCTGCGTCAACTTGTCGCCAGGTCTGAGAGTTAAGACCATGCTGTGATAGTCACCTGGGTTACCGATACCGTAGATCGCCGAGACCGTTGCCACAATCACCACATCGCGACGCTCCAATAAGCTCTTAGTAGCAGACAAACGCATTTGCTCGATGTGCTCATTGATCGAAGAGTCTTTCTCAATAAATAGGTCGCGCGTCGGGACGTAAGCTTCGGGCTGGTAGTAGTCGTAATAACTCACGAAGTACTCCACTGCATTGCGGGGGAAAAACTCCCTAAACTCCGAGTACAACTGTGCGGCTAATGTTTTGTTAGGTGCAAACACGATGGCAGGTCGGCCCATTCGCGCAATCACATTAGCCATGGTGAAGGTCTTCCCAGAGCCCGTCACCCCCAAAAGGGTCTGAAACGATAAGCCATCATCAATACCCGCACACAACTGATCAATCGCTGCGGGCTGATCACCCGCTGGAGGAAAGGGTTGGTATAGCTGATAGGGGGAATCTGGGAAACGTATAAATTGAGACTCAATTAGGGGAGGGTCTTGTATACCCCGATTAAGGATGGCGCCCTCTTCCTTGGCTGTTTTTTTTGAACCAGCCACAGCCGTTTTATTTTTAGGGCTGGCATTGGCTAATTTTGGGGTGGGCTTACTCATCTCGGCTATCATTTATAGCTGTGAACTTAATCGCACAGCAAATTTCCAACAATCGTTAATTTTGCCGTTTTTATTCCAATTGCACCAATCATTCCTAAGAACCTGATTTACAACAAATAAACTACTTCAATAAAAATGAATCTGTTTGCTTCCGTCCAATTAGCCCCTAAAGACCCTATTTTTGGCCTCACTGAAGCCTACACTGCCGATCAGCGTCCAGGTAAAGTGAATTTAGGAGTTGGTGTCTATTACACCGATGACGGTAAGGTGCCCTTACTAAAGGCGGTATTGGCAGCAGAACAAGAGGTAGTTGCCAAACAATCGCCCCGCGCCTACATTCCGATTGAAGGTCCAAATCCCTATAACTCAGCTGTGCAAAACCTTCTGTTTGGTGCAGACTCCCCCCTTATTAAAGAGGGCCGTGTAGTGACTGCAGAGTGTCTGGGCGGAACTGGGGCGCTGCGCGTAGGCGGTGACTTTGTGAAACGTCTTGATACTGGTGCACCGGCTGCGATCAGCGCGCCGAGTTGGGAAAACCATCGAGGTATTTTTGAATCCGCCGGCTATCAGGTCTTGGAGTACACCTACTTTGACCCCAAGACCCGCGGTGTTGATTTTGATGGCATGGTTAAATCTTTAGAGTCCTTTCCCGCAAAAACATTAGTGATTCTGCATGCCTGCTGTCACAACCCAACCGGCGCTGATCTCACAGCAGAGCAATGGAAAAAAATTATTTCTATTTGCCAAACTCGACAGTTAATTCCTTTTCTGGATATTGCCTATCAAGGTTTTGCTAGCGGTATTGAGCAAGATGGCGCTGCAGTTCGCATGTTTGCGGACTCCGGAATGTCTTTCTTCGTGTCTAGCTCATTCTCAAAATCATTCTCACTCTATGGTGAACGTGTTGGCGCACTTTCGATCGTTACCCAAAGCAAGGAAGAATCTGCCCGAGTTTTATCGCAGTTAAAGCGTGTCATTCGTACTAATTACTCTAATCCGCCGACTCATGGGGCCGCCATTGTGGCGACTGTTCTGAACTCCCCTACGTTACGGCAGATGTGGGAAGACGAACTCGCAGAGATGCGTGAGCGCATTAAAGCCATGCGCCATGGCCTCAACCAAAAATTAGCGGCTTCTGGTGTGCAACAGGATTTCTCATTTATTGAAGCCCAGCGTGGCATGTTTTCCTATTCCGGCCTCACTGCTGACCAAGTTGCCAAACTACAAGAGCAAGACGGTATCTACGCACTTTCGACTGGGCGCATCTGTGTGGCAGCCTTGAATACCAAAAATTTAGATCGGGTTGCACAGGCTATCGCTCGGGTTCTCGTGTCAAAATAGGGTTTTTGCTGTATCTGGAGGGTAATCAATGCTTTATCAAATATACGATTTTCAGAAAGCGCTGTTACAACCCCTAACATCTTGGGCTAAAACCACCTCTGAGACTTTCATCAACCCAGCAAACCCTTTGTCCTTGTTGCCAGGCGCAGAACGCTTTGCAGCTAGCTACGAACTCTTACACCGTCTGGGTAAAGATTACAAAAAACCCGAGTTTGGAATACGCAGCGTCAAAGCCCACGGTAAAGATGTGGTGGTTCAAGAGATCACAGCCCTTTCGAAGCCATTTTGTAACCTCGTTCGCTTCAAGCGCTTCTCTGATGATGTCGAAGTCATCACCAAAATGAAGCAAGATCCGATTGTGTTAATTGTTGCCCCTCTCTCGGGCCATCATTCCACTTTATTACGCGATACTGTGCGCACAATGTTGCAAGACCACAAGGTCTATATCACTGACTGGGTGGATGCGCGGATGGTTCCAAATGACCAAGGGGTGTTTGGATTAAGTGACTATGTTAACTACATTGAAGATTTCATTCGCTTGATTGGCGCTAATAATCTTCATGTGATTTCTGTATGCCAACCTACCGTACCGGTGCTGGGAGCAGTTTCCTTAATGGCTTCACGGGGCGAGGCAACTCCTAAATCGCTAATTATGATGGGCGGCCCGATTGATGCCCGCAAACATCCTACAGCCGTCAACTCCTTGGCCACAAATAAATCGATTCAATGGTTTGAAGCCAATACGATACATAACGTTCCGCCACCCCATCCTGGCGTGGGTCGCCGTGTTTATCCTGGCTTCTTACAGCACCTTGGTTTTATTGCTATGAACCCCAGCAATCATATGCAGTCTCATTGGGATTTCTTCCAAAACTTAGTACGGGGTGATGAGCAAGATGCCAAAGCGCATATTCGTTTCTATGATGAGTACAACGCCGTGCTTGACATGGATGCACACTACTATCTGGATACCATCAGAACTGTATTCCAAGAGTGCGCATTACCCAATGGCACTTGGATGGTGAATGACGAACTTGTTAAACCGTACGATATCCATCAATCTGCCCTACTCACCATTGAGGGTGAAATGGATGACATTTCTGGAAGCGGGCAAACCCGCGCTGCTCACAAACTCTGCAAAGGGATAGATGAGTCAAAGAAACAGCATTACGAGGTAAGCGGCGCTGGGCACTATGGCATCTTTTCTGGAAGACGCTGGCGTAATAAGGTGTATCCGCAGATACAGAGCTTTATACGCGCTCACCATGCTAACAGTCCAAATAATCAAGACCCAAATTAAGTCAGTTTCTATCGAAGTCAATGCGCTCTACCAAGCTAGCTGACTTATTAGAGGACACATTACCTCAAACGCAGTGCACGAAGTGTGGCTATCCAGATTGCCGAGCTTATGCCGAAGCAATGGCCAATGGCGAACTTCCTAATCGCTGTCCTCCAGGCGGGCAAGAGGGCATCATTCGGCTCAGCCAGATTTTAGAGTTCAAGCTCAATGAAAAAACGAAGCAGATTAATCCAGAATGTGGCATCGAACGTCCCAGACCGGTTGCTTTGATTGACCCCAAAGCATGTATTGGTTGCACCCTATGTATCCAAGCATGCCCAGTTGATGCGATCGTGGGCGCTTCTAAACAAATGCATACGGTCCTACCAGAATGGTGTACTGGTTGCGATCTATGTGTTGCTCCTTGCCCTGTGGACTGTATCACCATGATCAACACCACAAACGATCAAACAGGGTGGGATGCATGGTCTAGCTCTCAAGCAGATCTTGCGAGAGCGCGTTACCAAACGCACCAAGAACGGCTAGAACGTGAAGAGCGCGATAATGAGCTGCGTCTTGCTAAGAAGGCAAAGGCAAAACTCGCAGCGCTGAACGAGAGTCAAGCTGGCTCCCAAACCGAACTAGATGAAATTGAGCGTAAGCGCGCCATCATTGCTGCCGCTATAGCGCGCGTCAAACAATCAAGCCAATAGTCTTTCTATGAATGCCGAAGAACGCATTGCTTTTTTTGAACAGCTAAAAGCCAATAACCCAAAACCGAGTACCGAACTGGAATACAGCTCCCCATTTGAGCTATTAACAGCCGTTCTTTTATCTGCACAAGCGACCGATATCTCCGTAAACAAAGGGACACGACGGCTCTTCCCAATAGCGAATACCCCAGCAGCCCTTCTGGCTCTTGGAGAGGCAGGTGTTCGACCTTATATTCAACATATTGGCCTGTATAAAACTAAGGGGCGGCATCTACAAGAAACCTGTCGCATATTAATGAAGCAGCATGGTGGTGAAGTTCCTAAAAAACGAGAAGATCTAGAGGCTCTTCCGGGAGTTGGTCGTAAGACCGCCAATGTCATTCTAAATACCGCGTTTGGTGAGGCCACCATTGCTGTCGATACTCATATTTTTAGAGTCTCCAACCGGACAGGTTTGGCGCCAGGTAGGAATGTAGCGGAGGTTGAAAAGAAATTAATGAAACGTGTTCCACAAGAATTTTTACACGATGCCCATCATTGGCTGATTTTGCATGGTCGCTATATCTGCAAAGCCCGCAATCCCGATTGTGCACATTGCGCTGTTGAGCCCCTTTGTTCGTATAAACAGAAAATTGGCACTGGAAAAGTACGTGGCCCTATTTAATCCATCCCGTGAGGAGGTCCGAGAATTCTTTTGCTCAACCTGGCAAAAGCATCAAGATGGGCATGTTTTAACTCCACTAGAGATGATTGCCAGTCAGTGGATGGAGCAGCATCCAGAGTTTCATAAAATCTTGTGTGATCCATCAGGCGCCCTCGAGCAAGAATTTACCCCCGAGAAAGGAAAGACAAACCCCTTTCTTCATCTATCCATGCATCTATCCATTAGTGAACAAATTTCAATTGATCAACCCCCAAGCATTCGGCATATTGCAAATACGTTGAGTAGAAAATTAGATTCCGAACACGAAGCACAACATCAAATTATGGAGTGCCTGGGACAAGTCTTGTGGCAAGCACAAAACCAAAGTAAGCCAATTGATGTGACTGACTACATTGAATTACTTAAAAAATTGATTTAAGTAAAAAATATATGCTATCGTAGCTGGGTTATTAATAATAATTTTTAAAACTAAAAATGAAAATAATCATTGCACTTTTTATAAGTATTGGCATATCAAACCTAACATTTGCCCAATCTGATCCAGAGCTTAATATTGAAGGGTTTAAATATAAGACTATTTCTTTTGCTGAATACATCAAAGAAGTGCATCAAAATAGTGCATCGATTAATTCGAAGCAATTATCTTTGCTAAGCTCTAAGGCAATGGTTGCCCCCATGGCAGCCAGAAATATCAACCCCTCTTTTAACTATAGCAAGGGGGCTTATTACGCTTTGGTCCCATATACACCTTATGTTTCGCCGTCTTCAAGTACCTATTCGTTATCGGGGACGTTGGAAGGCTGGGGAAAGCGTGGCGCTCGCGAAGAATTTGCGAATGCCGAAGTAGCTAGAAATGAATCTGAACTAAGCTCCCTAAAAAGAACAGTTGAAAGCGATGCAATTTTTGCTTACCTTGATACGCAACGGGTCAAGCTCAACTGGCTGGCCTTTCGAAAAGCGATTGATGAGCTGTCTCTCATCAAAGGGAAAGAGGCCCAAAATTCAATTAGTGATCTGACAGCGACACTTAATAACATTTCAAATGATCTTAAATTCTTCGGTTACGGCTTAATCACATTTGTCGGCAAACCGAGTGAAGAAGGGTTCATTCCCCAAGGCAATACCATCAACACCTTTCCCAGAAATCTGAAAGTAAATGATCTTATCAATGAGGCTTTAAGTAAACGGGTTGATTTAATTGCACTGAATGATAATGTGAAATCAGCAGATGCAGGTGCAAATTTGGTTAGCAAAAATCGAAATATTGATTTATCACCAAGCGCTTGGTACTCGACTACTCCAGCGTATGTTTCGAGTGGAACGCAGTATGGAACTACCCATTCGTATGGGTTTTCAGTATCAATACCAATTCCATTACAGCTTCGCTTTGATGGAGATTTAGTATCCGCAGCTAATAACAAAATGCAAGCAGAATATGCCTTCAATGATGCAAAAAATAGGGTTACAGTTGAAGTAAAACAGGCCTTTTTGCAATACAGTGTTGCTAAAGAAAAGTTAAAAATAGCGGAGCAGAATTTTTTAGCATCTCAAGAGAAAAGTAAGCCAAGGACCGTTCAGTCCATTACACAGATTCGGGAAAAATCAACCGAATTAATTGATGCTAAAGTGAATCATGCAAAGGCGTTAATTTTTCTACTAAGAGTAAGCGGTGACTATGAAATTCCTCAATTTAATTAGAGTTATATTTTTTGAAATGGATTCTTAATGAATTGGCTTCCTAATAAATCTCTGCTTCTTTTTTTTAGTGCATTACTATCGTTTTCTGTTTTTGCGAACGAGGAACGTCATGCAAATTCGCCCCCACCTGCTACCAATCCTCAGAATCCACAAAGTCAAATGAATAACCAAAACCCTAGTTCTGTTAACCAACAAATGCTAAGGGAGCAAAATACAAGGACTATTCGTAATCAACAAGAACGAAAAGATAGTCTTCCTGTGTCTCCAAAAGCCAAGCCCGAATCCAGTGGCGACTATGTCAATCCGCTTGAACAAAAACAGAAATAATTTATCTAATTTCATCTTAATATGTTCAACGTATATAGAAAATTGAATGACTGTAGTCGCTTTATATATTCAATAACTACGCTTTTACTTCTTGGATTACCGCTTGCTGTTTCTGCACAAAATCCACCTCCTCCACCTAGTGGACCACCTCCAGGTTGTAATCCAGGCGGACCACCCCAACCCGGTTGCCCGCCACCGCCTGGAGGAGGAAGCGGTAGTGGAGGCCCAGGGAGCCCCCAACAAATGATGTTGAGAATGCAGCAAATGCAGCAACTTCAAAAAAAGCCAGGGGGATCTGGTCAAACTCAAAATACCGGGGTGCCTAGTGGTGGAATGCGTGGCGGCCCCTTTGCAGGCCCAGGTGGTGGTGGCGTTCCTGGGTCTGGAATGCCTAGTGGTCCCTTTGCAGGCCCAGGTGGTGGTGGCGTTCCTGGGTCTGGAATGCCTAGTGGTCCCTTTGCTGGGCCTGGTGGTGGTGGCGTTCCTAGCGGCGGAATGTCAAAATCCGGTATGCCTGGCGGTTCTTTCGCTGGTCCTAGTCAAAATATTGGTGGAACTCGACCTGGCGGCACACAAAATGTCGCGGGTGCAACTGGAGCTGTAACTAACAACTCATACTCGGGTCCGGTATCAGGGAATGCGTTTATTACCCCCTCTCCATTCAAGTAAAGAGTGCTAGGCTAAATCGGCTATACCGGAGCGTATGGCATCAGGCAAACTTTTAGCAGCTTCTCGTCTTGCTTTTCTTGTGGTATCGGAGAGCTCGCGCTGTTTACTTGACCAAATGGATCCCGGGAAAAATGGATCATCTACAAAACGAGGTATTACATGCCAATGCAGGTGAGGCACTTGATTGCCTAACGAAGCAATATTGATCTTCTGAGGATGCATCACTCGACGAATTGCAAACTCAGTAACATCCACCAAGGCCATCAAAATCTCTCGCTCTACTTGTGAGAGATCACTCATTTCTGCAACATGTCGATTCCAGATAATACGGCAATACCCTGGAAGGTCGGGATCATCAATCAAGACAACGCGCGCATCATCCCCGCGCCATATTAGTTGGCCACCATCCTCCTTACATAAAATGCAATTAGTGCTCATGCTTTTAATGTAAAACAAAAAAGCACTTAAGTCATCCTTTTGGAATAATTTAAGTGCTTCCCTTACTGCCCGCCTATTCGCCGGATTGGCGAGTGATGGCTTTAGTGAAACTGCTCTTCTTCGGTAGATCCGGTTAATGCCGTTACCGATGACTTACCGCCCTGAATGACAGTAGTTACATCATCAAAGTAACCGGTGCCAACCTCTTGCTGATGCGATACAAAGCTATAGCCACGATCGCGCGCTGCAAACTCGGGTTCTTGTACTTTCTCAACATAAGCGGTCATACCGCGCTTGACGTAATCTTGTGAGAGGTCAAACATGTTGTACCACATGGAATGAATGCCCGCCAAGGTAATAAACTGATACTTATAGCCCATTGCACCAAGCTCACGTTGGAACTTGGCAATCGTGGTGTCATCCAGATTTTTCTTCCAGTTAAACGATGGCGAACAGTTATATGCCAACATCTTGCCGGGGAACTTCTCCCGAATTGCTTCTGCAAATTTCTTGGCAAACTCAAGATCAGGCGTACCTGTTTCGCACCACACCATATCGGCGTATTGGGCATAAGCTAAACCACGCGAGATAGCTTGCCCTAATCCTTTGCGGGTCTTATAAAAGCCCTCTGGGGTACGCTCACCGGTTAAGAATGGCTGGTCATTCTCATCATAATCAGAGGTGATTAAATCAGCAGCCTCCGCATCCGTTCTTGCCAAGATGATCGTTGGCACGCCCATAACGTCTGCTGCTAGACGAGCTGCAATCAATTTTTGTACAGACTCTTGGGTTGGTAATAAGACCTTGCCGCCGAGATGGCCGCACTTTTTTACAGAAGACAATTGATCTTCAAAGTGGACGCCTGCAGCACCATTTTTAATTAATGCTTTACTGAGCTCGTAAGCATTTAATACACCACCGAATCCAGCTTCTGCATCAGCCACAATCGGCGCAAAGTAATCAATGTATCCAGGATCGCCTGGGTTAATACCTTTAGACCACTGAATTTGATCGGCTCGCTCAAAAGTGTTATTGATCCTCTCCACAACCTTGGGAACAGAGTCCACCGGATACAAAGATTGGTCTGGATACATCGCCGCATAACTATTGTTATCAGCGGCCACTTGCCATCCCGATAAATAAATGGCTTTTACACCGGCCTTAACTTGTTGCATTGCCTGTCCACCAGTTAATGCGCCGAGGCAGTTTACATATGCCTCATTATTGACAAGATTCCATAACTTATCGGCACCTTGTCGTGCAAGGGTGTACTCGGGTCGCACTGAGCCACGCAAGCGCACCACATCCTCTGCGCTATAGCCACGTTTGATACCCTGCCAACGTGGATTGGTATCCCAATCCTTTTGTATTGTTGCTGCCTCTGCCTTACGGGTCACCATATTGCTCTCCTTATATCAAGATAAAAACTCTTAAGAATTGAACGTTTGTTCGTATCAACTCTTATGTCTTATATAAGAGTTTAGAGAGGAATATGAAGACTGAGCCTATTTGTCAGAGGTGAAACAAAAAAATATTATTCATTTAGATCAATTATTTGTATTCTTATTATCACAATACGAAAACAATGATTAGAGAATGAAAAAGGTTTATGAGGTATGGTTTTGAGTGGTTTTATCTTGTGGAATCAATATTTCACAATACGGAAAGAAATGCTGTGGCCAAATCTCCAGTATTTCGCCCTAGACAGGATGCACTTAAGCAGGAGCCTTGCTTGGGATATTGCTGGCCACCTTAAATGCCGTGAAGATGATGAGGCATTGAATAAAGGCAACGCCTAAAAAGAGCCAGTTCGGTTGGCCTGCATCAAGCAAGATTCCAAAGGCTAAGGGGCCGACTGATGCGCCGAGATCAATGCCGGAATAGACAATGCCGTATACACGGCCAGAGGCACCTTGCGGCGTTGCCGAACGAATCATCAAATCACGTGAAGGGGCAGCAACTCCAAGACCAATGCCAATAACTACAAACAGACTAGGTATGAACGCAGCGGGTGCAAACTCCGTACCAATGATGACAGCCATGAAGGCGCTAATCATTAAACAAATAACCACGGTACGCTCTGGCGAAGCTAGCTTACTGGCAATATACCCTCCTAAAATCATACCCCCCGCACTACCTAAGGCCAATAGGGTGAGGAAGAAATTACCTGATGCCACTGAAATATCGTATATCTTTAAAAGAGCACTGGGAGCAAACGATTGAATGCCAGCCATTGCTACCATGCTTAAGAAGAAAAATATCCAGCACAACCAAACAGCCGGCAATTTTAGGAAATCAAATGTACCTATGGCAGTGTGATTGGGATCGTTCTTACGTGCATTAGCTAGATTAGATTCATGGCGGGCCTTGGCGTCATCGGTTAAAAGTTCACGATTAATCCAAAGGAAGAATAAAACCACAAATGCCAAAATGGCAGCGGCCATCATGGCCGTACGCCAGTTTGCTAGCTCTGCAATCGCTACCATAAAGACTGGGGCAAAGGCCCAACCAAGGTAACCCGTTACACCATGGAAGGAATACGCATACGGCAAACGCTTGGGCGAGATCTTATGGTTCATGAGGGTGTAATCTACGGGATGGAAAACACCATTACCGCAACCCATCAAGACTGCCCCAATCACTAAACCAACATAACTCGAGCTCACTGCATAGGTCAATGCGGACATAGCTAATAAGCCAACGCCAGCAAATAAAACTGGGCGAGCGCCCTTGTGATCTACCAAAAATCCTGAGGAGGCCTGCACAACGCAGGAGACCACAAAGAAGATGGTCATCAACAATCCGAGCTCTGCGTATGAAAGAGCGAACTCGATTTTTAGCCAAGGAAAAAGTGGTGGCAATACGAGGTGATAAAAATGCGAGGTGCCATGCGCTAGGCTGATTAGGCCTATCGTCCGATTGTCACTGGGGTTCAAGCTACCTTGAGCTACCGACATGGCACTAGTTTAGCGCCAGTCAGGAATTGCTCCGGAAAAGGACTAATGGACTAGGCGGGAGAAGCTAAAGTCGCCCTTCTTATCCACATCGACCGGTATGACATCCTGTGGCCCAAACTTACCCTCCAAGATCATCTTGGAAACGGGGTTCTCAATATGCTGTTGAATCGCACGCTTTAATGGTCTAGCTCCGTATACAGGATCAAAGCCTACTTCGGCGATCTTACTCAACGCCGCATCACTGACATCAAGTTGCATATCAATGCGAGCCAAACGTTCAGACAAGTTTTGTAACAAGATCTTTGCGATAGCTGCAATGTTCTTTTGATCCAAGCCATGGAAAACCACAATCTCATCCACCCGATTTAAAAACTCTGGGCGGAAATGATTCTTTAGCTCTCCAAAGACAGCATCCTTAACTTCAGATTGATTCTTACCGGTCATCGACTGAATTAAATGCGAGCCAATATTACTGGTCATAACGATCACTGTGTTTTTAAAGTCGACCGTACGGCCCTGGCCATCAGTTAATCTGCCATCATCTAGCACTTGTAAAAGAACATTGAAAACATCGGGGTGGGCTTTCTCAATCTCATCAAACAAAATAACGCTATAGGGCTTGCGCCTTACTTGCTCTGTGAGATAACCGCCCTCTTCATAGCCAACATAACCTGGGGGCGCCCCAATCAGGCGAGCCACGCTATGCTTTTCCATAAACTCGCTCATATCAATCCGAATCAAGCGATCATCGCTATCAAACAGAAACTCGGCAAGGGCTTTACATAACTCAGTCTTGCCAACACCGGTTGGCCCCAAGAACATAAACGAACCATAAGGCTTATTTTCTTCAGAGAGTCCGGCACGCGAGCGACGAATCGCATCCGACACTGCACGAATTGCTTCGTCTTGACCAATCACTCGCTCGTGCAAGTGGTCCTCCATCTTCAATAATTTATCGCGCTCTCCTTGCATCATTTTGGATACAGGAATACCCGTTGCCCGCGAGACCACTTCAGCAATCTCCTCCGCACCCACTTGGGTACGTAATAGTCTAGGGCGATGACCATCCTTGTTGTGGACTTTCGCTTCAGCGGCGGCAGCTGACTTTAACTTCGCCTCTAGTTCAGGTAACTTGCCATATTGAAGTTCTGCCACCTTCTCAAGCTTACCCTCGCGCTGCAGTTTAGTAATCTCTGCCTTTACTCGCTCAATCTCTTCTTTGACCGATGCGGCACCCAGAGCCGCGCCCTTTTCTGCTTTCCAGATTTCTTCTAGATCAGCATACTCTGCACCTAAGCGCTTGATTTCTTCCTCAATTAACTCAAGGCGTTTTTTTGAAGCGTCATCCTTTTCTTTCTTGACTGCTTCGCGCTCAATCTTGAGCTGAATCAGACGACGATCTAATTTATCCATCACCTCGGGTTTGGAGTCAATCTCCATCTTGATGCGTGATCCAGCCTCATCAATTAGATCAATAGCCTTATCTGGCAAAAAACGATCTGTGATGTAGCGATGTGATAGCTCGGCTGCGGCCACAATCGCTGGATCTGTAATTTCAATACCGTGATGCAGCTCATATTTTTCTTGCAGACCACGTAAGATGGCAATCGTTGCCTCAACGCTGGGCTCATCAACCATGACCTTTTGGAAACGACGTTCCAATGCAGCATCTTTCTCAATGTATTTACGATATTCATCTAAGGTAGTTGCGCCAATACAGTGGAGCTCTCCACGAGCTAAAGCGGGCTTAAGCATATTGCCGGCATCCATTGCGCCATCCGCCTTACCGGCACCCACCATCGTATGAATCTCATCGATAAAGATAATGGTGCGACCTGCATCCTTGGCAATGTCGTTCAAGACTGCCTTCAGACGTTCCTCAAACTCACCACGATATTTAGCACCAGCAAGCAACAAGGCCATATCAAGCACTAAAACACGCTTATCTTTCAGTGTTTCTGGAACTTCGCCGTTCACAATACGTTGCGCCAGACCTTCCACAATGGCCGTTTTACCAACTCCTGGCTCCCCAATTAAAACTGGGTTATTTTTGGTTCGGCGTTGCAGAATCTGTATCGTGCGACGAATTTCATCATCTCGCCCAATGACAGGATCTAGTTTGCCCAAGCGGGCACGCTCAGTGAGATCCAGTGTATATTTTTTCAGAGCCTCGCGCTGACCTTCCGCATCTGCTGAGTTCACAGCCTCACCGCCCCGAACTAGATCAATGGCTGCCTCAAGTGCTTTGCGACTTAAGCCATTCTCACGCGCAGCCTTACCCAGCTCGCCCTTATCGTCAGCCAAAACCAGCAAGAAGAGTTCGCCCGCAATGTATTGATCGCCACGCTTGCTAGCCTCTTTTTCTGTCTGATTAAGCCAACCGAGTAGTGTGCGCCCTATTTGCACATCACCGCCAGTCCCTTGCACTTGAGGTAATTTATTAATCATTGCCTCGGCAAGCTTCTCAAGCCCAGTGACGTTTACCCCGGCCCGAGTTAAGAGGCTACGGGTACCGCCATCTTGCTGCCGTAACATCGCTAACAGCAAATGTTCTGGCTCAATGAACTGGTTATCTTTAGCTAAAGCAAGGCTTTGGGCATCTCCTAGCGCCTCCTGAAACTTCGTCGTTAATTTATCTATACGCATGATTTATCTCAATATATTTGCAAAATTACTAATCTACATAGAATATGGGGATGAATAGCATATATTCAAGTATTCACTTGATTTAAAACAAATTATGGCTTGGTTTCTTTATCTTCTCGAATGCAGTGATGGCAGTTTCTATGCTGGTATTACCAACCGCCTGCCAGAGCGGATTGAAGCTCATAACTCTGGTCTTGGAGCACGTTATACCCGCGGCAGGGGTCCGGTCAAACTCCTCGCCAGCAAGGAATATTTGGATCGCTCAAGCGCCTCCAAAGCAGAGGCTCTGATTAAACGGATGCCGCGTCACAAAAAACTGGATTTCTTTGATTAACCCAAATCGCGCCGGATTACTTTTTAGCCCAACGCTCCATCGCTTGATCGTCCGAGACCCTCGCGTCAACCCAGCGAGCTCCTTGTGGCGTATCCTCTTTCTTCCAAAAGGGGGCTAATGTTTTTAGATAATCCATGATGAACTCACAGGCTGCAAATGCCTCGCCCCGATGCGCGCTCGTAACCGCCACCAACACAATTTGATCCAGGGGCATCAAAGGGCCCACTCGATGAATTACCAAAGCATCCTTTAGGTCCCAGCGCTTCTTTGCTTCATCAACAATATCGTGCAGGGCTTTTTCGGTCATACCCGGATAGTGCTCCAGGGTCATGGCTTTTACTTGACTACCTTCATTGAGGTCGCGAACAGTTCCAATAAAAATAGCAACTGCCCCGATTTGCGGCTCATCCTTACGCAAAAGAGCAATCTCTTGCGTTAGATCAAAGTCATGTTCTTGGATTCGAACTGGCATCTTAGCCCCCGGTAACTGGAGGAAAGAAGGCGACTTCAGCATCCTCTATCAAGGTTGCATCAGCGCTCACCATTTGTTGATTGAGAGCACAGCGCAAGACCTTATCCTTCGCCAAGGTCTCAGCCCACGGATGACCCCGTGCAATGAGATGGGTGCGCAGATCATCAATGGTCTTAATATGTTCTGGTAGATCAATATCCTCGTGCGAAAGACCGAGTGATTCTCGAATAGAGGCAAAAAAACGTAGGTGTAGCTTCATCTTTGCTTAATTAACTTAGAAGTCCACTAAAAGGGATATAGCGCACCATATCACCTTTTTTAAATCCCTGACCAGCAGGACAATCCAGCAAACCATCGCCCCAAGCAGCACTGGTTAAGACCCCGGAGCTTTGGTTGGGGAACAAATCTAAGCCACCTTGTGCATTGATCTTCACCCGCAAGAACTCATTGCGTCGATCCGGTTTTAACCAATCAAAATCAGCTCTCATTAAATATGAAGGTGATGAAAGATCTGAGCGGCCTTGTAGTTTTAAGATAAACGGCCGTACAAACAGCAGGAAGGTTACAAAACTCGATACGGGATTTCCTGGTAATCCAATAAACCAAGTCTCCTGATCGCTCTGTTGCTGTTTACGAACTGCTCCAAAAGCCAGCGGCTTACCAGGTTTAATCCCAATCTGCCAGAGATCTAAACGACCCTCTGCATTCACTGCAGGCTTAATATGATCCTCTTCGCCTACTGAGACCCCTCCTGAAGTAATGATCAAATCATGATTAGCGCTGGCAGTGCGCAAAGCTGCGCGGGTTGCCTCGAGGCGATCGGGGACAATTCCGTAATCCGTCGCCTCACAACCCAAACTCCGAATCACTCCTAATAAGGTATCCCGATTGGAGTTATAAATACCGCCAGGTTTTAATGGCTCGCCGGGTAAAGAAAGTTCGTCTCCAGTAAAAAAGGCAGCGACCCGTACTTTGCGTTTTACTGGTAATTGTGCATAACCGGCCGAGGCAGCAACGCCTAACTGCTGAGGCCTCAGTAAGCTTCCAGCTGTTAAAGCAAGCTTGCCCGCGGTCAAATCCTCGCCGCGTCGACGAATCCACTGGCCAGCATTTGGAACGCTATTGATTTGCACTAATTCGTTTTGATCTTGAACGATGCAATCTTCTTGCATCACCACTGCATCGGCTCCCTGAGGAATAGGTGCGCCTGTAAAAATTCGGGCAATGGTCCCTGTCTCCAGACTTTGTCCTACCGATCCAGCAGGAATACGCTGGGCCATCCGTAGCACGGTTCCAACCTGCGTAATTTCCGAAGAACGCACCGCATAGCCATCCATAGAGGTGTTATCCAATGGAGGAACATCAACCTGGCTAGCGATATCCTTCGCGAGTACACGCCCTAAGGCTGCCTGCGTTGGAACCGTTTCTTCCTCGTTGACAGGACTTGCATTTTTTAATAAATGGGCAAGGGCCTCTACCGCACTGAGCATTGGTGGCTTACTTGGAGTGGATTGCATCGTACTTAAATTTATTAAATGACGTGTTGTTCAATAAACTGCTTTATCTGCATCGTATCGGCTGGCATGTTCATAACCCGTTGTGGCTTTGCCTTAATGTCTTTGAAAGCACTGGGGCACTCAGCAGGACGTCCCAAGGCTTCCTGAATGGTCTCTTCAAATTTAATAGGCAAGGCCGTTTCTAAAACGAGCATCGGCACATCCTCTTGCAAATAATGTCTGGCCACCTGAACGCCATCTGCTGTATGCGTATCAATCATGACCCCATATTGCTGATCAATCTGACGAATGGTTTCTAAACGGTTTTGATGTGTACTCCGACCCGAGACAAAACCAAATTGCTGAATCCTTTGATAAGCAACATCCTTCGACAAATCAAAGCCGCCCTCGGTCTCAACTTGCTTAAATAGCTGGGCGGTCCTCGCACCATCCTGCCCGAGCAAGTCAAATACAAATCGTTCAAAATTGCTCGCCTTGGAGATATCCATCGATGGACTGGAGGTATGTAAAGTCTCGGCAGATTTACGAGCGCGGTAGATACCGGTCTTAAAGAACTCATCGAGCACATCGTTTTCATTGGTAGCAACTACTAATCGCTCAATGGGTAAGCCCATCATGCGTGCAATGTGGCCGGCGCAGACATTGCCAAAGTTTCCTGAGGGCACAGCAAAGGAGACCTTCTCGGCGCTTGATTGGGTAGCTAGGAGATATCCCTGAAAGTAATAAACCACTTGAGCCAGTACGCGACCCCAATTAATCGAGTTCACTGTGCCGATACGGTATTTGGCTTTAAACACCAAATCATTACTTACTGCCTTCACGATATCTTGGCAATCGTCAAATACACCTTCAACAGCCAAGTTGAATATATTGGGGTCTTGCAAGGAATACATTTGTGCAGACTGAAATGGGCTCATCTTGCCGCGTGGGGAGAGCATAAATACTTTTATGCCATGCTTACCCCGCATTGCATACTCTGCGGCACTGCCTGTGTCACCCGAAGTGGCCCCCAAAATATTCAGGTCTTGATTGGCGCGCTTTAGAGCGTACTCAAATAAATTACCCAGCAATTGCATCGCCATATCTTTAAACGCCAAGGTTGGGCCATTGGATAAACAAAGCAGTCCAAGCTTTGCACCCTTTTCTTCGCCTAACCAATGGATGGGGGTGATATCACTCGCCCGATCGCTTGCTCGCCCATTACAGTAAACCTGAGGGGTATAGGTTTTATGCAATAAGGTTTTTAAATCCTCTGCTGGGATGTCATCGCAATAGAGACTCAAAATCTCAAAGGCAAGGTCGGCGTACGATAGACCCCGCCATGAATCGAGTTGCTGTGTTGTTACCAGGGGATACTGATTAGGTAAATACAGTCCGCCATCTGGGGCCAAGCCCCCTAACAGTATTCCCTGAAACGATTGCACAGGACTGGCACCACGAGTCGACTGATAACGCATATAAGTCTCTCTAATTAGGAGAGGTTTTCAAGGCGAATCTTGACAATCTCGCCGAGCACAGTCTTGAGAGCTTGCATCTCTGTGATTGCTGCCATCATATTTTTTTCTTTGGTCTCGTGGGTCAAAATCACCAGATCCGTTTGGCTCTCACCCTCTGCGGCCTCTTTCTGTAACAGGGCATCAATGGATACCCCATGAGCAGCCAAAATACGTGTTATCTCAGCCAAAACACCAGCCTGGTCTGCCACCGCAAAACGTAAGTAATAACTTGTGGTGACCTCTGCCATTGGCAAAATCGGCGTGTTTTGTAATGCATCGGGCTGAAATGCCAAATGCGGGACCCGATTTTCTGGATCGGCAGTTTGTAGGCGTGTCACATCGACCAAATCTGCAATCACTGCGGATGCAGTTGGCTCAGAGCCAGCGCCTTTACCGTAATACAAAGTAGTGCCAACCGCATCGCCGTGAACTTGAACGGCATTCATCGCACCTTCCACATTAGCCAATAAGCGTTTGGTAGGAATTAAGGTTGGGTGCACACGTAACTCAATACCACTTGGGGTCTTCTTGGTAATACCGAGTAACTTAATGCGGTACCCCAATTGTTCTGCATATTTAATGTCGATTGCAGAAAGCTTGGTAATTCCTTCCACATGGGCCTTTGCAAATTGCATTGGTACACCAAATGCAATCGCACTCATGATCGTGGCCTTATGGGCAGCATCAATACCTTCAATATCAAAAGTAGGATCTGCCTCGGCATAGCCCAAGCGCTGAGCCTCTTTTAAGACAGTATTAAAGTCCAAGCCTTTATCACGCATCTCGGACAAAATAAAGTTAGTAGTGCCATTAATGATGCCCGCAATCCACTCGATTCGGTTAGCACTTAAGCCCTCGCGTAATGCTTTAATGATGGGGATGCCACCAGCAACCGCTGCTTCAAAGGCAACCATCACCCCTTTGGCGTGGGCTGCCTTAAAGATCTCATTACCATGAACAGCAATTAAGGCTTTGTTCGCAGTGACGACATGCTTGCCGGCAGCAATAGCTTCAAGCACTAGATCCTTAGCAATTCCATACCCACCAATTAACTCAACCACGATATCAATTTCAGGGTTCTGAATCACCTTCCGCGCGTCAGCCACCACCTCAGCCTGACCGTTCACCATTTCTTGGGCACGCTTAGTATCGAGATCGGCAACCATATGAATCCGAATACCGCGGCCAGCGCGGCGTTTAATTTCTTCTTGGTTGCGAGCTAAAACAGTAAATACTCCGCTACCAACGGTTCCGATACCGAGAAGTCCTACTTGAATGGGTTTCATTATGCTTTTGCTGTCGCCGCAGCACCCTTTTTTAATGCGTGTTTATTACGATACCGTTCCAAGAAATGGGCAATACGCTTAATTGCCTCGCGTAAGGTATCTTCATGAGGCAAGAACGTTATCCGGAAATGATCTGGGTGTGGCCAATTAAATCCAGTTCCTTGAACTAACAGCACTTTCTCCTCTTTCAGTAAATCAGCAATAAATTGCTGATCGTCCTTAATGGGGTACATATCTGGATCTAATTTTGGAAACAGATATAAAGCAGCCTTTGGCTTAGTAACCGTTACACCCGGTATCTCGCTCATTAATTTATACGCAAGATCACGCTGTCTTGCGAGCCGCCCGTCCTTGGCAACCAAGTCATTAATACTTTGATAACCCCCTAATGCGGTCTGAATCGCATATTGTCCAGGTACGTTTGCACATAGACGCATGGAAGACAACATATTGAGCCCTTCAATATAGTCAGCGACCATCGCCTTATCACCCGAGACCACCATCCAGCCAGAGCGATACCCGCACGAACGGTAGTTTTTGGAGAGTCCGTTAAAGGTAATGGTGACGACATCGGTCGAGAGCGATGCCAGAGAAATATGTTTCTCACCATCAAACAACATCTTGTCATAAATCTCATCAACAAACAGAATTAAATTATGTTGACGTGCAACTGCAATCATTTCCAACAAAATGTCTTTGGAATACAAAGCACCCGTTGGATTATTGGGATTGATGACAACAATTGCCTTGGTGCGCAGCGTAATCTTTGAGCGCAGATTATTCATATCAGGCGCCCAGTCTTTAGTTTCATCACACAAGTAATGATGGGGGGTGCCTCCCGATAAAGACACAGCAGCCGTCCATAATGGATAGTCAGGTGCCGGTACGAGCACTTCATCACCATTATTTAGCAATGCGTTCATGGCCAACACAATTAATTCAGAGGCACCATTGCCGGTATAAATATCGTCAAGGGTAACGCCCTGAATACCCTTCTCTTGGCAGTACTGCATGATTGCTTTGCGAGCTGCAAAAATACCTTTTGAGTCAGAATAGGCTGAGGCATTACCTAAATTACGAATCATGTCCAACTGAATCTCTTCGGGCGGGTCAAAACCAAATACACCGACGTTCCCAATGTTGAGCTTAATAATCTTCTGACCCTCTTCTTCCATGCGCTGAGCAAGCTCCAGAACGGGGCCACGAATGTCATAACAGACATTATTTAGTTTGTCGGACTTTTGGATCGGTTTCACAATGAGGTCTTCTAAATGGTTAAGCTCTTGAAATCTAGGGATAAATTGCTAGCTATAATCCCTTAATTATGACAGAGCCTCGGCGTGAAGTTACATTCTGACCCCCAATCCAGCCTAAATACAATCACAGGCTACGGAATTGGCTATATCGAGGTCAACTCAAAGGTCTATCCACATGCGCTAATTGTCCAACCAGAGGGTGAAATAAGCCCCTGGCCCGTAAGTGCGTTTGCGGATCTATCGTCAGATAATTTAGCCAGCTTATGCGTATTTAAGCCAGAGCTCATCATCATTGGTACGGGTAAGAAACAGCAGTTCTTGAAACCAGAGTTAATTAAGCCCCTCATACAAGCCAAAATTGGATTTGAAATGATGGACTCCCAAGCAGCCTGCCGCACGTACAACATTTTGATGAACGAGGGTCGTCAGGTATTAGCAGCCATCATTCTAGATACAAGCAATTTGGTTTAAAACGGACTCTCATGAACGCCAATCGCCAAATTACGCCCTTAAGCTCCCCAGCACTGTTGCTATTATTTACTTTAGCGACTCTGCTTTGGTTTGGCACACTTGATTACCGCCACCTCATCCCAAGCGATGAGGGTCGCTATGCACAGATGGCTCGTGAAATGATGGTGAGCGGTGATTACATTACGCCTCGCTATAACGACTATAAGTATTTTGAGAAGCCGCCCTTTCACATCTGGGTTACTGCAATCACCTTTCAATTATTTGGTTTAGGAGAGTGGCAGGCTCGATTCTGGAGTGGCATCACTAGCTACTTCACTATTCTGTTGGTGGGCTTTACTGCATTTCGTCTGTATGGATCACTCGCAGGCTATCTTGCAGCACTCATCTTATTGGCAAGTCCAATGTGGGTGGTGGGTGGGCACTTTAATGCTCTCGATATGGGACTGTCTGCCTTTTTGAATCTGGCGCTATGTTCATTACTTCTGGCTCAACATAATTTTAATGAGAATCGTCTGCGCGCAGCGCGACATTGGATGTGGATTTGTTGGTTAGCAATGGGTCTAGCGACCCTCTCAAAAGGCCTCATTGGTGTTGTGATCCCGGGGATGGTGTTATTTGCATACATGATCACTCGCTGGGATTGGCGTATTTTGACTAGGCTTCACATTGTTAGCGGCTTAATCATTTTCCTAGCAGTGACTGCACCTTGGTTTATTGCAGTATCGATACAAAATCCAGAGTTTGCGCATTTCTTTTTCATTCATGAGCACTTTGAACGCTTCACAGCTGATGCGCATCGGCGTACTGCGCCCTTTTACTTCTTCTTGCCCCTAGTGATAATTGGTTTTCTGCCATGGATGCCTCAGTTCTTCCAATCGGCTTGGCAAACTATCAAGCAGTATTGCCTTGGTCAATTCTCGGCAAGCTGGATGCTCTGGGCATGGTTTGTCATCATCCTGCTTTTCTTTAGCGTGTCACGCTCTAAATTACCGGGGTACATCATGCCGGTATTTCCAGCGCTCGCTATCTTGGCAAGCAAATCCATCATTGACTATTTAGAAACCCACCCCAGTCTATCGAATGGCTGGAGAGTACAAACAGTCTTTTTTGCAGTTCTGGCAATCGTCGGCTTTTTCTTTCTGTCTGAGGTTGGACGAAACGGTCAACCCGATGAGGTCGAGGCATATCAAGCCTATACCGTTTGGATTACGGTAGCACTTCTATGCTTGTTCAGTTTTAGCCTCTGTGCAGCGCTGCTTGCTAAAAGAAATTCCCTGCTCAGTATTGGATTGTTTGCGTTTGGATTTTTCCTAACAGCAACGATCGCCGGCACCGGTCACGAAACTCTAGGTCGTGCGGTATCTGGCTATGACCTTGCCCAAAAGGTGAAAGGTCAAATACCTAGTGATGCCAAGATATACTCCGTGCGTCTGCTTGACCATACCCTACCGTTTTACTTAGAGCGTAATACCATCATGGTGGAATTTACCGATGAGCTGACCTTTGGTTCCAAACAAGAGCCTCATAAATTGGTTCCTTCTTTACAAGAGTTCATCGCCCTCTGGAACCAAGACCCCAAAGCAATCGCAGTCATGATTCCCTCTCAATATGAGGAGCTCAAGCAAATGAATCTTCCCATGGAGGAGCTGGGGAGAGACTCCAGACGAGTAATCGTTAGACACCCTTCGCCAGCTTTGCGACAATAGACGAATGAGTCAAGACACCCTGCCATTTATTCCGTTTACCAAACCCACGATTGATGAGGCGACGATTGCTGCCGTTGCTGATGTTCTACGCTCAGGTTGGATTACCTCAGGCCCTAAGGTTCTAGAGTTTGAGAATGCTCTCGGAGATTATCTGGGCGGCGCAACTGTGCGCTGTTTTGCAAACGGTACAGCCACAATGAAGATTGCACTTCAGGTTGCCGGAATTGGTCCGGGCGATGAGGTAATTACAACCCCGATTTCTTGGGTAGCCACGTCCAATGTCATTCTGGCCGTTGGCGCAAAGCCAATATTTGTTGATGTTGATCCTCAAACACGTAATCTAGATCTCAATCAAGTAGCTAAGGCTATTAGTAAAAATACAAAAGCTATCATGCCAGTCTACCTAGCAGGCTTACCGCTTGATGTAGATGCTTTATATGCATTGGCAAATCAACACGGTTTGCGCGTGATTGAAGATGCGGCGCAAGCCTTAGGATCTTCCTGGAATGGAACCCGAATTGGTCATGCAGGTAAACATGATTTAGTCAGTTTTAGTTTTCAGGCAAATAAAAACCTCACCACCATTGAAGGTGGTTGTTTAGTTTTTAATACTGAACGTTTTGGCGAAGACCAAGTACGTCTAGCAGAGAAATTACGATTACAAGGTTTAGTTCGCAGCGGTCCCGACGGGATGGAAGTGGACATCTTGGGCGGTAAAGATAATTTAACCGATATCAATGCCGTGATTGGCTTGCATCAGATCAAACAGTTAGATCAATTTCAGAAGAGGCGTATCGAGTTAGCTAAAGAATATTTCCAGAAAATTACTCAAGCCGGTTTAGCTAACAAAGGCTTAGGTCTGCCCGTAGCTGACTATGAACAGAGTAACTGGCATATGTTTCAGGTTACTTTGCCATTGACTCGCTTGCAACGCTCTCGTGGTGACATGATGACGACCCTGAAAGAGCGTGGCATTGGTACTGGGGTGCATTACCCCATCATTACTGGGTTTGAGCTCTATCGTAAATTAGGCTATCGCCCCGAATCCACCCCCATTGCTGCGGAGATTGGTCGCTCTATCCTGACCATCCCTTTATTCCCCACCATGAGCTCACACGATATTGATAGCGTGGTCGAGGCCCTCACTCAAGTCCTGAACTAATAACGCAAGTCGCTGTTCAGGCAAAATGTAGACATGAACAACTCTCCAATCCAATTTAGCAGTGATGCGCCTCGCCTTAGCGTGGTCATTCCGGTCTACAACGAGGAAGATGGTCTAAATGCTTTGTTTGATCGACTCTATCCCGCGCTTGATCAAATCACTTCTCAATTTGCCCTATCGTATGAAATTGTTTTTGTGAACGATGGAAGCAAAGATCGCTCTGCGGCTATTTTGGCGATGCAGTATGAAAAGCGTCCTGATGTAACTCGTGTAGTTCTGTTTGCTAATAATTTTGGTCAGCATATGGCGATCATGGCTGGCTTTGAATACGCTCGTGGTGAATACGTCATTACGCTAGATGCTGATTTGCAAAATCCTCCGGAAGAAATTAGAAAAATTGTTCGTCAACTAGAGGAGGGGCATGATTATGTTGGCACCATTCGCGAGAATCGCCAAGACTCTTGGTTTCGAAAGAGTGCCTCGCGTGCCATGAATCATCTGCGTGACAAAATGACTCGGATCACCATGACCGATCAGGGTTGCATGATGCGGGGTTACCATCGTCGCATTGTTCATTTGGTATCACAGTGCGAGGAAGCTAATACATTTATTCCTGCGCTCGCCTACACCTTTGCAAATAAGCCGATTGAGATCTCTGTCAAACACGAAGAACGTTTTGCAGGGGAATCTAAATATAGCTTGTATCAACTCATCCGGCTTAATTTTGATTTGGTCACTGGTTTCTCGGTGATGCCACTCCAGATTTTTTCTATCCTTGGGATGTTGTTGGCTGGAGCGGCAGGCTCTCTATTTTTATTACTCTTGATTCGGCGCTTTGTATTAGGCGCTGAGGTCGAGGGTGTCTTTACCCTGTTTGCGCTTACTTTCTTCCTTATTGGGGTCATGCTCTTTGGGCTTGGACTGCTTGGTGAGTACATTGGTCGCATCTATCAACAAGTTCGG
Source organism: Polynucleobacter sp. UK-FUSCHL-C3 (assembly GCF_040409815.1). NCBI lineage: Bacteria > Pseudomonadati > Pseudomonadota > Betaproteobacteria > Burkholderiales > Burkholderiaceae > Polynucleobacter > Polynucleobacter sp. UK-FUSCHL-C3. The sequence goes on along the minus strand of NZ_CP099959.1, from coordinate 534,584 downwards.
CAACGCCCACGCTACATGGTCAGCGCCGTTCTAGAGCAAGCAAAATCCTAGATTCTTGAATCAAGTCAATCAACATGCAGTTGTTTTTGCCTACCATGATGTGGGCGTATATTGTTTGCAGGCTCTGCTCGATGCAGGAATGCATATCGATCTAGTCATTACGCACGAGGATGACCCCAATGAAAATATTTGGTTTGGCAGTGTTGCCAAGCTATGCCAAGAGAATCATATTCCCTATGAAATAGTAGAACGCGATCAATTACTAAAACTTTTACCTCGACTTATAGCGCTATCACCAGACTATATTTTTTCCTTCTATTACCGCTTCATGATTCCGGTAGAGTTATTGAAAGTGCCCAAGCTTGCAGCGCTGAATATGCACGGCTCTCTATTACCAAAGTATCGTGGGCGCGCCCCCGTTAATTGGGCAGTTTTGCATGGAGAAGTGGAAACCGGGGCTACTTTGCACGTGATGGAAGCTAAACCTGATGCCGGTGATATCGTTGACCAAATTGCAGTCTCTATTGAGATCCATGAAACTGCCCATGATGTATTTAATAAGGTAAGTAATGCAGCTAAGCGAGTAATAGAAAGAGTGTTACCAAAGCTTATGAAGGGTGAGATTCCAAGAAGCCCAAATGATCTCAGCCGAGGCAATTATTACGGGGGCCGCAAACCTGAGGATGGCCGTATTGATTGGTCTCAGCCTGCCATCACAATTTACAACTTAATTCGGGCCGTTGCCCCGCCCTATCCAGGCGCATTTACCGAGTTTCAAGGAAGGGTATGGATTCTTTCCAAAAGCTCACTACCCCTTATTATTGAAACTGATCTCAGCCCCCAAGTTGCTCAGATCCTCAAAAAATCGACGCCAGGACTTCATCTAGTCGATAATCGATACTTCGGCCTCTGTGGTGATGGCAAAGTACTTGAACTTCTATCCGTAGAAGTTCAATGAATGCCTAGTGGTGTAGTTCAATCAAAAGGAATTAGTTTTATGAAAAAAGTCCTCATTTTGGGTGTGAATGGTTTTATTGGTCATCATCTATCCAAGCGCATTCTAGAGACCACCTCATGGGAGGTCTATGGCATGGACATGCAAAACGACCGAATCGGTGATTTGCTCAGCAATCCCAGAATGCATTTCTTTGAAGGCGACATCACTATCAATCGCGAATGGGTTGAGTACCATGTTCGTAAATGCGATGTCATTCTGCCCCTAGTGGCAATTGCGACCCCAGCTACCTATGTACAACAGCCCCTGCGAGTTTTTGAGCTCGACTTTGAGGCAAATCTCCCCATCGTCCGTTCCGCGGTCAAGTACGGCAAACATTTAGTCTTCCCATCCACCTCTGAGGTCTATGGCATGTGCGAAGATGCCGAGTTTGATCCAGCACAATCTAATTTGGTCTATGGCCCCATTAATAAACCACGTTGGATCTATGCGTGTGCAAAACAATTAATGGATCGTGTGATTTGGGGTTACGGTATGGAAGGGTTACGGTTCACACTATTTAGACCCTTTAATTGGATCGGGCCAGGTCTTGATAGTATCTACACTCCCAAAGAAGGATCCTCGCGCGTAGTTACTCAGTTCTTAGGTCATATTGTGCGCGGTGAACCGATCAATCTCGTGGATGGTGGCTCACAAAAGCGGGCCTTTACGTATATTGATGATGGCATTGACGCTTTAATGCATATCATTGCCAATGAAAATGATATTGCCAACGGCAAGATCTATAACATTGGTAACCCAAAGAATAATCACTCGGTCAAAGAATTGGCCAATATGATGCTAACGATTGCGAAAAAGATACCGGAATACGTCGTTACAGCTGACAAAGTAAAGCTGATTGAGACAACATCCAAAGCCTATTACGGTATTGGGTATCAAGATGTACAAAATCGTGTGCCCGCTATTAGCAATACGATGCAAGAGCTGGGCTGGAAGCCAAGTACTGCGATGGAAGACGCTCTTGCCAAAATCTTTGAAGCCTATCGCAATGATGTTGATAAAGCCCGTCATCTCGTCGACTAGATCCTATTCCTGATGGCCAAGATCGCCTTAAAAGTCGATGTTGATACCCTGTTGGGTACTCAAGTTGGCACCCCTAACTTAGCCAAACTCTTTGCTGAACTCGGAGTGGGTGCAACCTTTTTATTTAGCTTAGGCCCAGATCATACGGGTTGGGCACTAAAGCGTGTATTTAGACCTGGATTCTTAAAAAAAGTTTCGCGCACATCGGTTGTTGAGCACTATGGCATAAAGACCCTCTTGTATGGTGTTTTACTGCCTGCTCCTGACATTGGCAAACGAGCTGCCAATGAAATGCGTGCGGTGGATCAAGCGGGACATGAGACTGGGATTCATACATGGGATCATGTGTATTGGCAAGATAATGTCCATCAGCGTGATGCCTCGTGGACGCGTCAGCAGATGCAAAAAGCCTACGATCGTTTTATCGAGATCTTTGGTCACCCTCCAGTAACCCATGGTGCCGCAGGCTGGCAAATGAATCTTGCTGCTTTAGAGCAAATTGACGCTTGGGGAATGCTCTATGCTTCCGATGGTCGCTCTGCCCCAAATTTGGTTCCTTATCGAATCGCGTTTGGTCAGCAAAAAAGTAAACATGTCCAATACCCCACCACTCTACCTACTTTTGATGAGCTAATCGGTATAGATGGTACGGATGCATTTGGAGCTGCACAACAAATTCTGGCAATGACACAGAGCAATCCCAATGATCAGGTCTTTACTCTGCATGCAGAGCTCGAAGGTCAAAAGCTGCTACCGGCCTTTCGCAAACTACTCCTAGGATGGCTGGAGCAAGGACATGAACTTGTGACAATGGGGGTATTACATCGCTCTTGGGCAGCTACTGGACAGCTCGATAAAATAGCGACTGAGCAATTTAAGTACGGAAGTATTGCTAATCGAAGTGGCGAGTTGATGGTGCAGGCTAGTACAAGCACAGATTTTTAATGAATACTAATGAAGGAATGTAATATGACTATCAAAATTGGGCAAACCATACCGTACTGTGAGATCCCAGCAACATCACAACTCACCTTCTCTCCCAAAGCCTATCAAGGCAAGAAATTGGTCTTGTACTTTTATCCCAAAGACTCAACGCCTGGATGTACTGTCGAGGCTGGCGAATTTAGAGATCACATTGAATCCTTTAATCAAGCGAATGCTTTGGTCGTTGGTGTATCGAGAGATCACCTGCGCTCGCATGAGAACTTTCGCCAAAAACTTGATCTACCCTTTGAGCTGGTTGCCGATACTGAAGAAAAGCTTTGCGCTATCTTTGGTGTCATGAAAATGAAAAATATGTATGGCAAACAGGTCCGGGGGCTTGATCGCAGCACCTTCTTATTTGATAGCAAAGGAGTTCTGCAAAAAGAGTGGCGGGGTATCAAGGTAACAGGTCATGTGGCTGAGGTTTTAGCTGCCGCCAAGAAACTGGACTAGGTATTTTTACTGTACTTGCAAAGACACAAAATTGGGGTACAGTATGGATATATGCACCGTAAGCGATGGGATTGGATTAATCAGCTTCTAGGTCTCCTTAGACGGGGCCCAAGTCCCAGTCCCCTCAAAATCTGTGCATACCGCCGAAGTCCTCGCACCCCCCTAAACCGCCCACAGCATCAGCTAGGCGGTTTTTTCATTTAGGAGAAGCTTGCATGCCGTTACCTCCCCTACCTACCCAAATTGCTGACCAAGTGAATTTGAGTCATCAGAAACAACCTGATCTCAAAAACCCTCCCAAAAAGGTCAAGAAATTAGCTACTAGCTCAGTCTGGGTTGAAAACGGAGATGTTGTGGAAGAAGTGGAACACGATCTATCCGCTGCCGAAGAGGCGCTTGAGCGAATCAAAACGGATGCACCAGCACAATACTTAGAAAAGAAATTAGAAGCCAAGAATGAACGGCCTAAGCGTACCATCCGTACCGGCCCCCCCAGTCTTTTTGTACTAGATACCAATGTATTAATGCATGACCCATCCTCTCTGTTCCGCTTCGAGGAGCATGATTTGTATTTACCCATGACCACCTTAGAGGAATTGGATAACCATAAAAAGGGGATGAGTGAAGTTGCGCGCAATGCTCGTATGGTCAGTCGCTCCCTAGATCAACTTATCGCTGGTACTAGCGGTCAACTCGATAAGGGTATACCGCTGAATAAATTAGGAAATCAGGATGCGACTGGGCGCCTGTTCTTCCAAACTCATTTCTCAAGTACGCCCCTTCCTGAAGGATTACCAGAGGGCAAAGGTGATAATCTAATTCTGGGAGTGGTAAGCGACCTGCAAAAGGCGAAGCCCAATCAAGAAGTAGTCTTAGTCTCCAAAGATATCAATATGCGCATCAAAGCGCGTGCTCTTGGGCTGCCTGCAGAAGATTATTTCAATGATCAAGTCTTAGAAGACCGTGACCTGATGTATTCAGGGGTCATGACCCTGCCCGCTGATTTTTGGCCCAAACATGGCAAGGCAATGGAAAGTTGGGCAGACGGCAAAAGTGGCACTATGTTCTATCGAGTGACTGGGCCACTTGTTCCCAGTATGTTGGTGAATCAATTTGTCTATCAAGAAAATCCTGACGGCTCTACTCCTTTTTATGCATTAGTTCGGGAGATTAACGGTAAGACTGCCTTATTACAAACCCTAAAAGATTTCTCGCACCAGAAAAATAATGTGTGGAGCATTACTGCCCGCAATCGTGAGCAAAACTTTGCCATGAACTTGCTCATGAACCCTGATATTGATTTTGTGACGCTCTTAGGTCAGGCTGGTACTGGCAAAACCCTATTAGCTCTGGCTGCAGGACTAGAGCAGGTTCTAGACAGCAAACGCTATAACGAAATCATCATTACCCGTGCGACCGTTCCGGTTGGGGAAGATATTGGATTCTTGCCAGGTACTGAAGAAGAAAAAATGCAGCCGTGGATGGGTGCTTTTGATGACAACCTTGAGGTCTTACATCGCAATGATGACAGTGCAGGAGAATGGGGTCGTGCTGCTACTCAGGAGTTAATCCGTTCACGCATCAAAGTTAAAAGCATGAACTTCATGCGCGGTCGCACCTTTGTGAGTAAGTTTCTGATTATTGATGAGGCGCAGAACTTAACTCCTAAACAGATGAAGACTTTGGTAACGCGAGCTGGGCCGGGCACCAAGATTGTGTGTTTGGGCAATATTGCTCAGATCGACACACCCTATCTCACAGAGGGTTCGTCGGGCCTCACCTATGTGGTTGATCGTTTTAAAGGTTGGCGCCATAGTGGTCACATTACATTGGCTCGTGGCGAACGTTCGCGACTAGCTGACCATGCTGCTGAAGCTTTGTAAAAATTCTGCTCGATGGATTGCCCTGCTTGTACTGAGTGTGTCAACGCTCAGTGCTTGCAGCACATTTAGCCCTCGTACTTCCAGTGAGGCCTCATCGAGCCCAAGGATTGCACACTTCAAAAATGATACGAGTGTTGGCAGTGAAGACATCTCCATCGCAGCAATTGGGCTTGTGGGCGTGCCTTATCGCTATGGTGGTAATACCCCCGCGGGTGGCTTTGATTGCAGCGGTTTAATTGCTTATGTCTTCAATAAAAGCTCTGGAATTCAGTTGCCACGCACCATCCAGCAAATGAGTAATGCTGGGCGTGGAATTGGTCAGCAAGCCCCAGCACCGGGTGATTTGGTCTTCTTTAACACTACGGGTGAGCGCTACTCGCACGCTGGAATCTATGTGGGTAAAGGTCGCTTTGTTCATGCTCCTAGTGCAGGTGGCACTGTTCGCTTAGATCGAATTGATACACCCTATTGGGCTTCACGCTATACCGAAGCAAGACGGGTGGCTAGCGTAACGACTGGTAACTAATTAAAAGGGTGTGAAACCACCGCCATAGGAGGCGCCGGTATTTGCAGCGAGGTTATCAAACTTTGTAAATTGACCTTGCCAGCTTAAGCGGACTGTTCCAATAGGGCCATTTCGTTGCTTACCGATAATTATTTCAGCAATACCTTTATCGGTTGTGGTGTCGGGATGGTAGACCTCATCACGATAAATAAACAAAATGAGGTCAGCATCCTGCTCAATAGCACCCGATTCACGTAAGTCTGACATCACGGGTCGTTTATTGGGTCTTTGCTCTAAGCCACGGTTTAACTGGGAAAGTGCCACGACAGGGCATTGCAATTCTTTTGCCAAAGACTTTAAAGACCGTGAGATCTCAGAAATCTCAGTAGCCCTGTTTTCACCACTACCGCCTGTGCTACCGCTCATTAACTGTAAATAATCCACCACGACCATACCCAAGGTACCGCCGTAGTTACGAGCAATACGTCGCGCCCGTGCACGCAACTCTAAGCAGGTAAGCGAACCAGTTTCATCAATCAGAATTTGGGTATTACTTAAACGTGCAATAGCATCGGTTACCCGTGGCCACTCATCATCACCTAATTTACCAGTGCGCATCCGACTTTGGTCAACGCGCCCTACAGAACCTAAAAGACGAGTTGCTAACTGCGCGCCTGACATCTCCATCGAGAACACTACAACCGGTAAACCCTCATTGAGGGCAACATTCTCCGCAATGTTGAGTGCCATAGCAGTCTTTCCCATTGAAGGTCTTCCCGCTACGATAACCAAATCACCTTTTTGCAAACCGCTTGTTTGTTTGTCCAGGTCAATAAATCCGGTCGCAATACCAGTGATATCGCTACCGCCATCACGGTTATAGAGCTCATCGATTCTGGCAACTACTTGTTTAAGAAGGGGCTCAATCTCTAAGTAATCCGCTTTACGATTACCCTCTTCGCCAATCTGCAAGATGCGTGACTCTGCTTCGTCAAGCAAGGTTTGAACCGATCGGCCCTCAGTCAGGAATGCAGAGTTAACAATCCCGTCCGATACCTGAATTAAGCGTCGCAAGATACTGCGATCACGAATGATCTCTGCATAACCTTTGATATTAGCTGCACTCGGCGTGTTATGCGCTAATGAGTTGAGATAATCGATGCCGATAAGATCAGCCTCAGGCTCCGTTTTAATGGATTCATAAACGGTAATGACATCTGCTGGACGGTTATCACTAATTAGCCGCTGAACCACTCGGTAAATCAGGGAGTGCTCGGGTCGATAGAAATCATTTTCGGAGAGAATGCCACCCAATCGATCCCAAGCGGTATTGTCTAAAAGCAAACCGCCGAGAACTGATTGCTCAGCCTCGACGGAATGTGGTGGCACCTTAAGTGCCTGTACAACTGCGTCCCCTGCCCCAGACATTCCCGGGGTCATTGAAATAGTACGGTTACGGGATTCAGCCATACGACTAGTTTACCGAAGTCAACTAGGCTTGATCACCAATAACACGAATATTAATATCCACCACAACGTCAGTATGCACAGCAATCGCAACAGGATGATCACCCACTAACTTCAGAGGACCTGTAGGCATACGCACAGATGCTTTCTCAATTTGGAAGCCTTTAGCTGCCAAACTTTCAGCAATGTCATGATTGGTCACAGAGCCAAACAAACGACCATCTACACCAGCCTTTTGAGTGATCTCGAGGACGAGGCCCTTTAACTTATCGCCAATCACTTGAGCGGCGGCAAGCTTCTCAGCAGCCAAATTCTCAAGCTCAGCACGGCGGGCTGCAAAATCTGCAATCGCAGCCTCGGTAGCACGACGCGCTTTACGCTGAGGGATCAAAAAGTTACGAGCAAAACCATCCTTAACGCGCACAACATCGCCAAGGTTGCCCAGATTGGTTAATTTTTCAAGCAGAATAACTTGCATAGTGGGCTCCTAATTACTTCTTATGTTGATCAGAGAATGGCAATAGCGCCAAGAAGCGAGCGCGCTTAATCGCTGTATCCAACTGGCGCTGATACAAAGCTTTGGTACCAGTCAAACGCGCTGGAGTAATCTTGGCATTTTCACCAACAAAATCCTTTAGGGTCTCGACGTCTTTGTAATCAATTTGCTCAACACCGCCAACCGTAAAGCGGCAATAGCGCTTACGCTTGAACAGTGGGTTTTGTGCAGGCTTCTTTTTGAAGTCTGTCTTTTTGTTTGTTTTTCCAAAAGCCATAATAATTTCCTATTTAGCAATCAATTCAATCTTCGTTATATGAAAGACAAGGCGCTCATTTCGTAAGGTCTTCTGAGTCAAGAACCCTTCAAACACTGCATTTGCCCCTAAATCCATTTGCTCTAGGCTTTTATAAATCTCACCTATTGCAATTGCTTCGACATTCATCTGAATTTGGCGCATTTGATTTGCTTCGTATGCTTCACCATCATGATGTAACTGACAATGAATCACTGGCAAACCAGCTGGCGTATATCGAATGGCGTCTTTAGCGATTAAGGAAGCAGTCAGGGTGAGAAGGTTTGAACTACGCTTCACAATCAGACCACTGCTTACAGATTTAAGCCTCCGTCTTTATTAATAAGCTGCAGCAGGCGCATCCGCCTGGGCAACCTTGCGAGCCTCTTCGCGCTGAACTTCCTTCATCATGATGGAAGGCTCAACTTCAGCCTTCTTCAACTTCACAATCAAGTGGCGCAATACGGCGTCGTTAAACTTAAATGCATGCTCGAGCTCTTCCAGAGTTTTCTGGTCACACTCAATGTTCATGCAAACGTAATGGGCTTTAGCAAGTTTGTCGATCATGTAAGCCATTTGACGACGGCCCCAATCCTCGATGCGATGCACCTTACCACCATGAGTAGTAAGAATCGACTTATAGCGATCGATCATCGCAGGTACTTGCTCGCTTTGGTCCGGATGGACGATAAAAACGATTTCATAATGACGCATTAATCACTCCTTATGGATAAAACTGCCTAGGCGTCTTGCTAATTTCCGCTGTCTAGAAATCAGCACCAGTGCAGCAAGGGTGGAACAAGTTGTAAAAAGCCTTACCTAAAATTAGGCAAGATCGCTATTCTAGCAAAAATATCCTGCCAACTCAATGCTTTAGCTTTTGGGTGGAGACTAGCGAATAGAGCCAGCTGGAGGGCAATACGCGCCTTGGGCGGGTTCAAATCACCAGCCCCGATAGAAGCGTCTAGGCGAGCATTGGCTAATTGACCCGGAATCACCCCCAATCCTACCCGCGACGATCGAACTAGAGCCCCGCCATCTTTCATAAAGTCTTCCAAGCTGAGCGCTAGATCTTGATGGACGGTTCCTCCCCCTGTTCCAGCCAGGACAATACCCAGCACCCCCAGCTTTTTATAGACCTCAATCTGGTCGCCCTTAGCACCAATATGATTGGTCACAATTTCAACTCTAGGCCAATTATCTATTGATGGTATAGGTAAGTCTTCGCTAACTTGACTGCTAAGATCCAAATTAACTGGCTCGCTATTCATAAAGGCATCTAAGCTTGAGGTATGACGCTTTGCCATACTCCTCGCCTGAAAGACCTTCCCGCCCATCAACCCAAAAATCCCACTTGGCCCATCCTGATCCTCTACTAGAGCGACTGCCCGATTAAGATTTTCTGGGCCATCGGCCTTGGGGTGGTCCGCCGGCAACATGGCGCCCGTGATCACCACTTTTTTGCCTGCAGTCTTTGCTAAATGCCCACAAACAAGCTCTAGAAAAAGTGCTGTTTCCTCCATGGTATCTGTGCCATGGGTAACCACCACCCCGACAATATGAGGATCATGAAGCGCTTGAACGACCTCCTGACCCAGTTGAGTTAATAAAGACTCGGTCATATCACAGCTATCAATATTAGATAACTGTTTGTTTTTTATAGATAATTTACTTTTAATCTGCCCCGAAAGGGTCTCGATCGGCACTTGGCCGGCTAGGTAGCCCTTTCCATCCCCGTTCACTTGGAGGCCGGCGATCGTGCCGCCCATGCCAATGAGCAAAATCAAGGGTGTATTTGATAAATCAGTCATATTTGCATTATCAAGCCTTACAAAAGTTCTTGAAATGCTAATTTTTACTGTATACAATCCCAGTATGAACATAAACACAGTAAATGACTTGATAGAAACCACCCTACCTAAGCTAACCGCTCGGCAAGAGGAGATTTTGGGTCTCATCACCCTAGCTATCGAAGAGAGTGGCTTACCCCCCACTCGGGCTGAGATTGCAAACCGCTTAGGTTTTGCATCCGCCAATGCGGCTGAAGAGCATTTGCGAGCTCTGGCCAAAAAAGGGTATATCGAATTAAGTCCTGGTACATCCCGAGGTATCCGTATCACGCACTCCAACAATCACTCGTCAGCCAATAACTTTAGACAACTTAATTTACCGTCCGGCGGTTTACAACAATTAACCCTGCCTTTGATTGGACGTGTTGCAGCAGGTTGCCCCATTACTGCTATCGAACATATTGAAAAACAAGTGCCCGTAGACCCAAGCCTGTTTAGTAAAGGTGCAGACTATTTATTACGCGTCAAGGGAATGAGTATGCGTGATGCTGGAATTTTGGATGGCGACTATCTTGCTGTGAAGAAAACTACTGAGGCGCGGAATGGCGATATCGTTGTTGCCCGAATTGATGATGAGGTAACCGTCAAGCGCTTACAGCGCAAGAAAGATTCAAGCGGGAGCTACATTGAACTGCAAGCTGAAAACCCTGAGTTCAAAAACATTATTGTTACGGCTGAGGCTGACTTTACCCTTGAGGGACAAGCCGTTGGCTTGATCCGTGCCAACGGTATCTAAATCCTTTTCTTAACTAGGGCTTACGCGTCGGCGCAATCACGTTGGCGTTCTTCGGCGAGGATGTGATCGTAATGATTGATTTGGGACCGGCTAACGAGCCCTCGTTAATTTCAACAGCGCAGGTACGATCACCCTTTGTAAATACCAAGAAACTTGTTTTTGCTTTAGTTGCAGTCACCGTTGTCCATCCCGCTTTGGGGTACTCTGACTGAAAGAATGCATACACATCGGTAGCGCCTTGCAGGGCACTGATATTGACACGACCAACCCATCCATCACCACGACCAATAATTAAAGAGTCGGAGCCCATGATCTTGGCGCCTGTTGGGAGAGGCATATCGCCTAGCAGCTGCGATTGAATCTGATTGATTTCATCTTGAGAACCCGTAGGACTGTCACCCATCGCACAAGCTCCCAAGAGCAAGGCGGCTATCAAGGCTAGAAATTTAGATTTATGGGTAAATAAGCAGTTCATCATTTTTTCTCAATGTGTTCTAGTGAAATTAGTGCCAATATGGATCATTTTAGAGAAGTAAGCCGATTCGTCAAGACTGATTTTGGAGGCGCGTGAGGGAATCGAACCCCCGTACGAAGCTTTGCAGGCTCCTGCCTAACCACTCGGCCAACGCGCCCTGGTTGGTTTGATGCAAACCAAACTTCATCCCAAATAAAATGGGAAGCTTTTCGGGCTTCCCATTAATTAATGGAGCGGGAAACGAGGCTCGAACTCGCGACCTCAACCTTGGCAAGGTTGCGCTCTACCAACTGAGCTATTCCCGCATTACAGGATCGACAGTTTAGCAAAGATTCAGGTTCAGGGCTTTAATTGCCCAAATATAGGTGAGCTAAGGCCTATTTGTGAGCTGGGGTAAAGCCTTCTGGAGGTAATAAAACATTGACCAGAGGGTTAGGAAGGCTGCAACCCAAATAAGCCAGGTTCCAAGTTGGGCGCTATGTATACCAAATAGCTGCCCGTTAAATAGTAGGAATGGGATCGCAATTAATTGTGCGGTGGTCTTTAACTTCCCCACCATATGCACAGCCACACTTCTTGAGGCGCCGACTTGAGCCATCCACTCTCTTAGCGCAGAAATAGTAATTTCTCGTCCGATAATTACTAGAGCAACCCAGACCTGAACGCGATCCATATTGAGAAGCACCAATAAAGCAGCCGCCACAATTAATTTATCTGCTACTGGATCTAAAAACTCTCCAAAGGCAGACTCTTGTTTCATTCGCCTTGCCAGAAATCCATCTAGCCAATCAGTAATCGCAGCGAAGACAAATAAAGCGGTTGCAAATACATTTTTTTCTTCAATGCTGAGCCAACTACTGGGTAAATAAAAAATACCTACCAATAATGGAATGGCAGCAACGCGCAACCAGGTCAATGCAATTGGTAGATTAAATGGCATATTTAGAGAATAAACGATTCGTAATGCTATTTAGTGAAGTTGGCGATAGATTTGTTCAGCCAAGGTATTTGAGATCCCTTCTACGCTAGATAACTCTTCCACACTCGCGTTCGCCACTCCTTTAATGCCGCCAAAGCGGGCCAGCAACTTCTGTCTTCGCCTTGCACCAATTCCTTCAATTTCTTCTAGCCGTGAGACCGTTCGAGCCTTAGCTCTCTTTGCACGCATTCCAGTAATTGCAAAACGGTGCGCCTCATCCCGGATCTGTGCAATCAACATCAGGGCTTGGCTATCCTGACCGAGGAATAATGACTTTCTGCCGTCAGCAAAGATGAGGGTTTCTAAACCCACCTTACGATCCTCCCCCTTAGCAACCCCAACTATCAAACTGATATCAATGCCTAGCTCACTAAAGACTTGCCTAGCTATTTCAACCTGTCCCTTGCCGCCGTCAATGAGGACCACTTGGGGGTTCTTATCCACTGGGGTTTCTTGATAATTAGAGTAACGCCGGATTAAGACCTGCCGCATGGCAGCATAGTCATCTCCACCAGTAATTCCGGTGATATTGAAGCGACGATATTCACTTGATTGCATTTCATTTTTGGCAAAGACCACACACGATGCTTGAGTTGCCTCTCCGGATGTATGGCTGATATCAAAACATTCAATGCGAAGTTGATCCAAGTGTTCAAGATCAAGATTTAATACATCTGCAAGGGCTCTCACTCTAGCTAATTGCCCACCAGTCTCTGAGATGCGCCTTAGTAAAGCAATTTTGGCATTCCCTTCGGCCATAGAAAGCCAATGCTTTCGTTGTCCTTGAGGTTGATGCAGTAACTGGACCTTACGCGATAAGCGCTCGGTCAAACCTTGTAATAAAACATCAACTGATTCGCCCTTCAAAGCTACATTAGTAATCAATACCGAGGGTAACAATGAACTTGGCTCTGCATTAACATCCACATCGAGATAATGCTGCTGAATAAAGGTCTCCAGAATTTCACTGGGATTATAGGTAGCATCTGAACTAGCCTTTATCCCTCTTTGGAAGTAAGCCCGATCTCCTAAGTGTCGACCTCCTCGTACCATTGCTAAATTGACGCAGATGTTTCCATTCATGATCTCGGCAGCCAAAATATCGACATCACCCTCTCCCTCTGCGACGACATCCATTGCTTGTTGTTGTAAGACGCTTGAGAGATCCGTAATCCGGTCCCGAATAACTGCTGCCATCTCAAACTCCATCGCAGCACTATGCTCTTCCATTTCTACTTCAAGATCAGCCAATACAGCCCGATGGTTTCCTTCTAGAAATCGCAGTGCCTGTTGCACATCTTGCGAATACTGTTCTTTGCTCAACATGCCAACACAGGGTGCGCTACAACGGTGAATTTGATGCAGTAAACAAGGACGGCTACGATTCTTAAAAACTGGGTCCTCACAGGTACGCAAGCGGAATACCTTTTGTAAGATTTGTACGCTATTACGGACTGCCCATGAATTGGGGAATGGTCCAAAATACCGATTGCGTCGATCGACCTTGCCGCGATACGAGGCAAGGCGAGGATAATCATGGCCACTCAGCATCAAATACGGATAGGACTTATCATCCCGAAATAAAATATTAAATGGCGGGGTATGCTCCTTAATTAAGTTATTCTCCAGAATCAATGCCTCTGTTTCAGTCCGCGTTACAGTGATTTCAAAGCGAAGAATCCGTTTGACCATACGCTCGATACGGGGCGATAACTGAGTGCGCTGAAAGTAGCTCGATATGCGCTTCTTAAGATCCTTGGCCTTGCCGACATATAAGATGTGTCCAGCCTCATCAAAGAAGCGATACACACCTGGGAGACCAGGTACGCGTTTTAGATCTTTTTGAAGGGTTTCTAGGGGCAAATTTGTCATGCGTTGGGATATTTTCTGCCAAATCGTTGATAACTATGGTGATGCTGGTATTTGCTGGCGTCTAGCCCGGTCTTTGGCTGTTCAACACCATCAAAATATACGCCTATTTTGCGATGACCTTCATACCCTCAAACTATTAATGATGGGTAGCGGTGATATCCAAGGTATTGAGGTTTTGCCATGGGAGGCTAGCTATGCGAATACACGACAAGGGCCAGAAACTCCCGATGTTGTGATTCAGGCCTTCTCCTGCGACCTACCCGAACGTTATCTGAATTATTTAATCCTTGCCCCACAAAAACCGATCTTGATCCATTTGGAATATTTAAGTGCCGAACCCTGGGTTGTGGATTTTCATGGCAAAGCATCTCCTCAAAATAATGGTCTCCAGAAATATTTCTTTTTCCCTGGTTTTCAAAAAGAGGTTGGTGGACTGTTATTGGATCCCACCCCCCCAAGCAGACAAGATATGTGTCCAAAAAGTCTTTCCTCGATTTGGGACCAATCTCGGGAAGGGGCCAAGAAGATCAGTATCTTTTCTTATCCAGGGGCACCCATCAAGCAATGGCTTACTCAGCTTAATCAATTGGATATCCCCGTTGATATATTCATGGCTTTTGGTAACGCTGAATTACTCAACCTGCAAAAGCAAGCATGGTCGAACTTAAAACTAATCTCGCTACCCTTCATCCCGCAAGATGATTTTGACTATCTCCTTGCCCAATGTGACTTCAATATTGTCCGCGGGGAAGACTCTTTTGTACGAGCCCAACTAGCGGGCAGACCTTTTATTTGGAATATCTACCCTCAAGACGATGGTGCGCACTTGGTTAAATTGAGTGCATTTCTAGACCTCTATCTCAAAGAAGCACCCCCAGACTTAAGCAATTCAGTTACTGAAGCCATGGCATGGTCTGACATCGATCTATGGTGGACAGCCCTCTCCCAATGGAATCAGCATGCCAGAGCATGGCGCACGCAGCTACTTGAAGGCCAGGCTGACGGCGGTCTGGCGGCCCGCCTCCTCCGGTTTGTCAGCTAAAGCCACAAAAGGTTAAAATGCTAGGTTTGATTAATTTGGCTTCATGAGCCAAGCCAATATAGAAGACATTAGGGACTGTTATGAAAATCGCTCAAGAAATCCGCGTCGGCAACGTTGTTATGATCAATGGTGAACCCATGGTCGTCCAAAAACATGAATACAGCCGCTCTGGTCGTAACTCAGCTGTGGTCAAAATGAAATACAAAAATTTACTGACTGCCACACCGAATGAAGGCATTTATAAAGCGGATGATAAGTTCGATATCGTGATCCTAGACAAGAAAGAATGTACTTATTCTTATTTTGCTGATCCGATGTTTACATTCATGGATACTGAATACAACCAGTATGAGGTTGAAAAAGATAATATGGGTGACTCGCTCAATTATTTAGAAGAAGGCATGGCTGTAGAAGTGGTGTTCTATGACGGCAGAGCTATCTCTGTTGAGTTACCGACCTCCGTAGTCCGTGAAATTACATACACAGAGCCAGCAGTCAAAGGTGATACCAGCTCTGGAAAAGTACTCAAGAATGCAAAGATTTCAACTGGCTTTGAAATCCAAGTGCCATTGTTCTGTAGCACTGGCGACAAGATTGAAATCGATACTCGCACTGGCGAATATCGGAGTCGTGCTAATTAATTTGTAATCAGCTTAAGGCTTTTTAATAAAGCCTTAGCATGAATATACTCAGACTCTGTCTGAAGAGATTCCCAAGATTGGGCAGCAGCTTTCGGAAAGAGTCTATTAAGGTGCTTAGCAGACTCTGCTAGTTTTGACTTTGATACCTTGAGCTTACTGAGCATTTGATCTGCTAGGTCTGGACGGTTGCAAATGAGTACTGCATCGCAACCCGCTTCAAGAGCTAAGTGTGCGCCTTGTACAACATCACCGGCAATGCTTGCACCTTCCATGGAGAGATCATCGCTAAAGATTACTCCCTCAAATTTAAGCTTTTTGCGTAAGATATCTTGTAGCCAGATCTTAGAGAATCCTGCGGGCATTGAATCAACTTTTGGATAAACCACGTGTGCAGGCATTACGGATGCCAGACTAATATCTAACCATTCATAAGGTTTCATATCATCACGCGCAATACGTTTTAAGGATCGATCATCAATAGGGATATCAATATGGGAATCAGCCTTAGCCCACCCATGCCCTGGAAAATGTTTTCCACAATTTGCCATATCGCCCAAACGCAAGCCTTCATTCAGACTTTTTGCAAGTGCAAACACAACTTCAGGTAAAGAATGAAATGCGCGGTCTCCAATGACACTGCTATTTCCATAATCAAGATCAAGGACTGGGGTAAAGCTGAAATCAACTCCACAGGACCTCAGTTCGCTTGCCAGAATATATCCGCATGCCGTAGCTGCTTGCATCCCCTCAATCGCAGCCTCTATACTCGATTCGCCTGAAGACCATAGTTCTCCAAAAGCTCGCATTGCGGGCAAATGAGTAAAGCCATCTGTCTTGCAGCGTTGCACTCGCCCACCTTCGTGATCAATACAAATTAAGACATCTTTACGAACTGCCATAATTTGATTAGTTAACTTCATTAGCTGAGAGCGAGATGTAAAGTTACGTCCAAATAAAATGACGCCACCCGTTAAAGGGTGTGAGATTCGTTCTTCATCCCGCCGACTTAGCTCTAAGCCCTCAACATCCAAAATAACGGGGCCTGGATTTCGATTGTCTTGCTCATTACTCCGCATACTTAATAATCATCCTATGTAGTTGCTTGGATCAAAAGTACTAACAATGGGGGTACCATAACTCACCACCACAAATGCCATCACCATATCTTGCTCATCAGTCACGGTTACTTGAGCGTGCCATTGCTTCTCATCCATAAAGTCTGCCAATGCGCCCGAGTACTTGGTATAAGGTTTACCGCTAGGCTCATTGAGAGTCTGTAGGGACCTCCAGGTCATGGGTGTATGCATTCCCAAGCCAATCGCCTTAGAAAAGGCTTCTTTTGCTGCAAAACGAGTGGCTAAATAGGCAATACCACGTTTGTGATTACGTTTTAGCCTTTGCTCAAAGACAATGAGTTCCTCGTCCCCGAGTACTCGCTTTGCCAAACGGCCTTGTGTCCGTTCATAGGCTGCCTCTAGTCGTTTTAATTGCAACAAATCTGCACCTATTCCGACGATCATTGTGCGCGAGCCTCATTCATCAAATGGCGCATATCTTGGATAGCCAAAGCCCAACCCTTAAAAACCGCCTCTGCGACGATGGCATGCCCAATATTAAGCTCACTAATCTCCTGTATTTGAGCAATGGCTTTGACATTCCCTTCATTTAGACCATGACCAGCGTTGACACGAAATCCCAATGACTTTGCATAATGGGCCGCTTCCTGGATTCGTTTTAACTGCTGGGTCTGCGTAGACTGATTGGCATCTGCATAGGCACCGGTATGTAGTTCAATAACATGCGCGCCCACTTCTTTTGCTGCATCGATTTGTTCACTATCAGGATCAATAAATAATGACACCCGAATACCAGCCTCTGTCAATTGAGTAATGGCAGATTTAACTTCTGCAGCATGACCGATAACATCTAACCCACCCTCTGTAGTTATCTCAGTTCGCTTTTCGGGGACTAAACAAACATCATGAGGTCTAACCTTCACTGCGATTTCTAACATTTCTGGGGTGATAGCACATTCCAAGTTCATGCGCGTTTTGATTAGTGGACGCAAGGCAAATAGATCAGCGTCCTTAATATGTCGACGGTCCTCCCGTAAATGCAAGGTAATGAGATCGGCCCCAGCCTCTTCGGCAAGACGTGCAGCCAATATAGGGTCTGGATATGAAGTACCACGCGCATTGCGCAAGGTTGCGACATGATCGATATTGATTCCGAGCTCAAGAGAGGACATACCTAATTCTAAAGGCATAAATCTCGCTTAGATCTTTTTAAGATCAATTAATATTTGGCGTGTGGTTAATTGTTGATCTTGCAGATGAATTCCTAATAAGAAACGCATGAGCTGTTTACTTTGTGTCAAGGTTTCTGCATCTGAGAAATCCCCATTTGCCATTGCCTCCAAAGCCAATCCAGTCAGGACAGGCCAATGCCCAGGGTCATCACTTTGAAGGGGGCGTATCCCCTTCTCGGGTTGATACACATAGCGTTCTGTTGCAACGGGTTTGGTTTGGGTCTCGACACAATGATCGAGAGCGGCTGCATAGCCTGTCTCTCGTAACAATGCTAACTCAAAGGGCCTCAGTGTCTGCTCAATACCTGCGCCTGACTCCATAATTTGGGACAAGGCATATACGGTACTTGCGTACTGATCATAGAGCGTCTCATAGGCATCTTCTCGCGCCAAGAACTTCACTAAAAGCTCATTGAGGTAAAACCCGCACAACAGTGCATCACCGACTAATGCGGGCGAGCCTCCAACCCATTCTGATTTCGTTAAGGTTCGAAGTTCTGACTTGCCACTCCAAGAAATGAGTAAGGGCTGAAAGCGCTGCAATACTGGGCGCAGACTAGAATGAGGTCGTTTAGCCCCTTTTGCAATTAAGGCAAGCCGGCCATGAGAGCGGGTAAATACATCGAGAATGAGGCTTGTTTCCTTGTAGGGAATGCTATGGAGCACAAAACCAGGCTCATCTAAGACACGTGTTCCAGCCATTTATTCCAGACCTTGCGCCCGTAGCTCTGCCAAATCATCCGCCCAGCCCCGCTTTACTTTGACCCAAGTTTCTAAAAACACTTTGCCATCAAACAGTTTTTCCATATCTAAGCGGGCTTCGGTTGAAATCTTTTTTAATCGCTCGCCTTTTTGACCGATGATCATTGCTTTGTGACTATCGCGATCTACCAAAATAGTCGCGGCTATTCGTCGCATCTTACCGTCTAACTTAAATTGATCAATAACTACCGAGCTTGCATAGGGTAATTCATCGCCGGTATACCGAAATACCTTCTCACGCAAAATCTCGGCAGCCATAAAGCGCTCACTACGATCGGTTAAGGTTTCAGCATCATATACAGCCACACCCTCTGGCAAATGCTCTTCGATAATATCTAGCAAGCGCCCAATATCATCTTTGTTCTTGCCGCTCATCGGGATGATCTCAGCAAACTCGCCTAGAGGCGATGAAATACTTTCGGACTCAAAACCCTTGGTTTGAGCTGCGATTTCTCCCCAAGTTTGACCCATCATCCCCATAAACTCAAATAAGGCGGTATCACGATCTTGGGGGATCTCAAAGCGCGATGCAAATAAATCTAATTTGTTAGCAATCAATAAAACTGGCTTATCCGATGGCAACAAACGTAATACTTTTGCATCATCCACACCCCAATACCCTGCCTCCACAATAAAACAGATGACATCGACATCGTTCAAGGTGCTTGTGACAGTACGATTCAATGTTTGATTTAAGGTATTCATCACCCGCGTCTGAAACCCGGGCGTATCAATAAATATAAATTGCGCACTGTCGCGTGTCTGCACACCAGCAATGCGATATCGGGTGGTCTGTGCTTTGCGTGAGGTAATGCTTATTTTTTGACCAACCAAGGCATTCAACAAAGTTGATTTGCCCATATTGGGTCTGCCTACCAATGCGATCGTGCCGCATTTAAACATCACTAATCCTTTAGCTTCAGGGGCAACTGGCCCTTACCAGTATCGGCTTTTGCTGCTTTTTTCTTGGCAGCGCGGGTCTTCTTTGGCTTACGACTTTCTTGCGGTAGCGCCTTTTGAACAGCAGCCAGCGCTAATTTAGCAGCGACTTGCTCTGCAGCACGCCGCGAGGCACCTTCGCCCTTAACGTTTACCTTCAGATTCAGAATGGCGCACTCAACTTCAAATTGCTGATTGTGTGCAGCCCCTGATGTGCCAACCACCTTGTATGCAGGTAGTGGTAACTGAAATCCCTGTAAATATTCTTGTAACAATGTTTTATCGTCCTTACCCAAGGTTTTAGGATCGACATTTTGCAAAATGCTCGAATACAACTTACGCAAACTTGCTTTAGCAGCATCAAAACCACCATCAATAAAAATTGCGCCTGTGATCGCCTCTAAGGTATCCGCCAAAATAGATGGTCTGCGAAAGCCACCGCTTTTTAACTCACCCTCGCCTAACTTTAAGTAATCAGATAGCAACAATCCTTGAGCAATTTCATAGAGAGCCTGCTGCTTGACTAAATTAGCGCGCACCCTCGATAGGTCGCCCTCATCTAAATCTGAATAACGTTCATACAAAATTTCAGCAACCGCACAGTTCAATACAGAGTCCCCCAAAAACTCAAGGCGCTCATTATTCTTTTTGCTATGACTTCGATGTGTTAAAGCCTGATTTAAGAGCTCTGGCTTCTTAAACGGATAGCCCAAGCGCTCCTGAAGAGGGCCTAGATCAAGAGTCGCGCGAGCGTTCATATCTACTGAAAACTTCCAATACGTCCCAAGGAGCCCATATTGAGCCAAATAAAGAAGGCTCGCCCTACTAAATTTTGATCCGGCACAAATCCCCAGAATCTAGAATCCAAACTGTTATCCCGGTTATCACCCATCACAAAATAATGGCCTGGAGGCACCTTGCAACTCATCGAAGTGCCAATGTATTGGCAAAACTCTGCGCCTGGAAAACGCTCGGGTTGATAAATTGTGCTGCGATCAGGATCGTTCAAAATCTCATGTTGATTACCACCCAAATCCGTTGGAAAACTTTCCTTGTAGAAATTAGCGTAACGCATGCTCTCTGGATCCAGGTATGGAGTGCCACCTGCATATAAAAGAGGCTTGCCATTAATAACTACTTTTTTGTCCTGATATACGATCTCATCCCCCGGAATTGCAATAACGCGTTTGATGTAATCGACCGACTCATCTTTGGGATATCGAAAGACAACCACATCGCCCCGTTTTGGGGTACCTACATCAAGCACTTTTTTGTTGATCACTGGCAAACGGATTCCATAGGTATATTTATTAACCACAATAAAATCACCTATGTGTAAAGTAGGAATCATTGAGCCCGAGGGGATCTTAAAAGGCTCAATTAAAAATGAGCGTAGGACAAATACAGCCACAATGACTGGAAAGAAACTTGCCGAGTACTCAAGCCATAATGGCATGCGATCTATTCCCGCAGCTTTGCGTTGCGGAGCAAAGTAAAGCTTGTCGGCAATCCAAGCAATGCCGGTAATCACCACTAAGGTAAATAGAATTAAAGCGAAGTTCATTTTTCCTCTACCTGCAAAATGGCTAAGAAAGCTTCCTGTGGAATCTCCACATTACCAACTTGCTTCATGCGCTTCTTACCTTCTTTTTGTTTTTCTAGCAACTTGCGCTTACGCGAGATATCTCCACCATAGCATTTAGCTAAAACGTTCTTGCGTAATGCCTTGACGTTCTCACGAGCAATAATATTGCTGCCAATAGCTGCCTGAATGGCAACATCAAACATTTGCCTTGGAATAATGCCGCGCATTTTTGCAACCACCTCACGACCTCGATGCTGACTATTGCTGCGATGAACAATGATCGATAAAGCGTCCACTCGATCACCATTAATCAAAATATCTACTTTCACTACATCAGCCGGACGATATTCTTTAAACTCATAATCCATCGATGCATAACCACGGGAGACCGATTTCAGGCGATCAAAGAAATCCAACACAATTTCAGCCATTGGTAACTCGTAGGTGAGCTGTACTTGACGACCCAAATAGGTCATATTAGTTTGAACTCCACGCTTGCCAGTACACAAAGTAATCACCGAACCAACATACTCTTGTGGCATGTAGAGATTAACGGTCACAATAGGCTCTAAGATAGTTTCAATCTTGCTGGGATCGGGCATCTTGGATGGGTTATCAACCACGATTGTTGTGCCATCGCGCTGCAAGACTTCGTACACCACAGTTGGTGCAGTAGTAATTAAACTCATGTCAAACTGACGCTCTAGGCGCTCTTGCACGATCTCCATATGCAGAAGCCCCAAAAATCCACAACGAAATCCAAAGCCTAGAGCTTGGGAGACCTCGGGGTCGTATTGCAAAGAAGCGTCATTGAGTTTGAGTTTCTCAAGAGATTCGCGCAGAGCGTCATATTGATTCGCCTCGACAGGATAAAGCCCTGCAAACACCTGAGGTTTAACTTCTTTAAATCCAGGAAGAGGATCTGCTGCGGGAGTCCTGCCTTGTTGACCAGCGGCATGCGTCACAGTATCACCAACTTTTGCAGCTTTAAGTTCTTTAATGCCGGAGATAATAAAGCCCACCTGCCCAGCAGAAAGCTCACTGCGAGTTAATGACTTCGGTGTAAAAACACCTACTTGCTCGACTAAATGGGTAGAGCCGGTTGCCATTAACAAAATTTTGTCTTTTGGTTTGAGGGTGCCGTTCATTACCCGAACCAACATCACAACACCAACATAATTATCAAACCAAGAATCAATAATTAAAGCTTGCAATGGTTTAGTAACATCGCCTTTTGGAGGCGGTACACGCCGAATCATCTCTTCTAAAACATCAGCAACACCTAAGCCTGTTTTTGCAGAACAGGTTACCGCATCACTCGCATCAATACCGATAACATCCTCAATTTCTTTCTTGGCCGACTCTGGGTCTGCTGATGGTAGATCAATTTTGTTGAGAATAGGAATAACCTCTACTCCAAGCTCGGTGGCGGTATAGCAATTTGCGACAGTTTGGGCCTCAACACCCTGACTGGCGTCAACCACTAGTAATGCGCCCTCACAGGCCGACAAAGAACGGCTAACCTCATAAGAGAAATCCACATGCCCTGGGGTATCGATCAAATTAAGGTTGTAGGTCTTGCCGTCTTTGGCTTTATAAGATAGGGCTGCAGTTTGGGCTTTGATCGTAATCCCCCGCTCGCGCTCAATATCCATAGAATCAAGGACTTGCTCACCCATCTCCCGATCGGATAAGCCCCCGCATAACTGAATAATTCGGTCCGCCAAGGTTGATTTGCCATGATCAATATGGGCGATGATGGAGAAATTGCGGATGTGATCCATTGGCTGTTCTATAGGTGTTGTACAAAACGCCTTGTCGCAACGCAACACAATGATGCGCTGCAATAAGATGTCTTTCCTCCATTGTAATGGGATAGGGAAAAGGGCTTATTTTCCTTATCTAAAGGGGATATTACCCCTGCACCCATGAAAAAAGGGTGTCTTTCAACACCCTTTTTGAACCTAAAACTATGCGCTTATTTTTGAGCTGGTCGAATTGGGACCACAATCGTGCCATCCCCCCGTCGAACAAAGACTGGAACTGATTTATTAGGATCCATCGCCTTTACTGCGGACTCAAACTGTTTTACGCCAGTAATATCAGTATCGCCAATCCGCACGATGACATCACCAACTCGTAAGCCTGCTCGACCGGCTGCGCCCTCACCAACATTGGTAATTTCCACCCCACCCCTGCTACCAAGATCTTTCTTCTTTGCATCCGAGACATCAGAAACACTGATACCTAGGGACTTGTTTGCAGTACCAGCTTGTGGACTTGGGGTCTCCACTTTCTTAGCAACCGCCTTATCGGGTTCGGCATCGGCTACAACAACCGTTAGATCACGGGTTGTACCCTTACGCCAAACTTTGACAGTAGCACTAGTGCCTGGCTTAGTATCGCCAACAATACGGGGTAAATCAGTAGACTTAGTAATGTCTTTACCATTGAAGCTCAGAATCACATCACCGGCCTCAATACCGCCCTGTGCAGCTGGCGCACCTGGCTCAGCATTACGAACAAATGCGCCACGAGGTTTTCCTAAACCAAGACTCTCGGCAACCTCTTTATTGATTTCGCCAATCGCCACGCCAATTCGACCGCGCACTAAACGACCTGTAGTGCGAAGCTGATCAGCAACGCGCATGGCCTCATCGATGGGGATCGCAAAAGAGATTCCCATATATCCACCCGAGCGACTAAAGATTTGAGAGTTAATCCCAATTACCTGACCGGCAGTATTAAGAAGAGGCCCCCCTGAATTACCAGGGTTTACAGCAACGTCCGTCTGAATAAAAGGCAAATAATCACCGGTGTCACGACTCTTGGCCGACACAATACCTGCTGTTACTGTATTTTCTAAACCAAAGGGTGAGCCAATCGCAACAACCCACTCACCTACTCTCACCTTAGACGAGTCACCGAGAGGTAACTTGGGTAAACCAGTTGAATCAATCTTTAAAACGGCTAGGTCGGTTCGCTTATCGGCGCCCAATAACTTTGCCTTGAACTCGCGCTTGTCAGTTAGGGTGACATAAATAGTGGTCGCACCTTCAACCACGTGAGCGTTGGTAAGCACGACACCCGAGGAGTCGATAATGAATCCTGAGCCTACCCCGCGCTCAATCTCTTCAGGTTGACCCCGACGATTTTGTGGTCCCTTGGGGCCACCCGGCGCTCCAGGTAATGGAACACCAAAGAAGCGACGAAAGAATTCAGCTTGCTCATCAGGAATACCAGGGGCGCCGCCCTGAGCCTGCTGAGTAGCTTGCTTCTCAGTGGTGCGGATATTTACAACCGCAGGGCTTGCCTTTTCGACTAAATCAACAAAGTCGGGCAAAGCAACCCGAGGAGGTGTTTGAGCCTGCGTTATAGGGGCAAAAGATAGGACCCCCCAGCTAAAGACTGAAAAGACCGCTAATAGGATTTTTTTCATAAGAAATTGAGCTTAACTCAATCCAGTAGTTGCAATACTGACAATATTAGGGCGTATTCCCAAATATCAAGGTACCGTTAGTACCCCCAAATCCAAAATTGTTTTTAACCGCGTAGCTAATCCTCAGATCCCTAGCTGCATTAGCGCAGTAGTCTAAATCACATTCTGGGTCCTGATTAAAGATATTAATAGTAGGCGGTGACTTTTGATGGTGCAGTGCAAGAACTGTAAATACGGACTCTAAGCCACCAGCGCCACCCAAAAGGTGTCCAGTCATGGATTTAGTGGAGTTCACAACTACTTTTTTAGCATGATCACCTAAAGCCGCTTTTATTGCCTCAGTTTCATTTTTATCACCCAAAGGCGTGGACGTGCCGTGCGCATTGACATATTGAATTTGATCGGCATTTAAACCAGCATCTCGTAAGGCATTGGTCATGCAACGTCTTGGGCCATCCATATTGGGTGCAGTCATATGGTATGCATCACCACTCATCCCAAAACCACATAACTCTGCATAGATTTTTGCTCCACGAGCACGAGCATGCTCATACTCTTCTAGCACCATCACACCGGCACCCTCACCGAGAACAAACCCATCGCGATCTTTATCCCAAGGACGTGAAGCGGTCGCAGGATCATCATTGCGAGTTGAGAGTGCACGAGCTGCTGCAAAACCACCCACTCCTAATGGCGAAATAGTCGACTCTGCGCCACCGGCAACCATCACATCAGCATCCCCATACTGAATTAACCGAGCTGCCAAGCCAATGCTATGCAAACCGGTCGTGCAAGCGGTTACCGCTGCCACATTGGGACCCTTGAGGTTAAACAGAATACTGAGATGACCTGAGATCATATTAATGATCGATCCAGGAACAAAGAAGGGGGAGATGCGTCGTGGGCCACGCGAGAGTAACTCTGACTTAGTATCTTCGATCATGGGAAGGCCGCCGATACCAGAGCCAACCATTACTCCAATACGTTCCGCATTTTGATCGCTAATCGTGATACCACTGTCACGAATTGCTTGGGTGCCAGCAGCAATGCCATAGTGGATAAAAGTATCCATATGGCGCGCCTCTTTAGCAGAGACGTATTCCTCGACATTAAAGTCTTTTACTTCCCCAGCAAAGTGAACACTTAGTGCAGAGTGATCAAACTTTGTTATGGTGGCAATACCAGTACTACCCGCAATGAGGTTATCCCAAGCGGTCGCAACTGAATTGCCTACTGGTGAAATCAGACCTAAGCCAGTGACCACCACGCGACGTGGTTGTTTTAATGCGGGCACGACTTGGCCTAAATAATGATGTTAGCCCTGTCCAGCTTTCGTTTTAGCGAAATCAATCGCAAGCTGAACAGTGGTGATTTTTTCGGCTTCTTCGTCTGGGATTTCAATACCAAACTCATCTTCTAAAGCCATGACCAATTCAACAGTGTCAAGAGAGTCTGCGCCGAGGTCATTCACAAAAGAAGACTCATTCTTAATGTCTGCTTCTGGCACGCCTAATTGCTCAGCCACAATTTTCTTAACGCGTTGTTCGATGTTGTCCATTCATTCCCTCCGGGGCTTGTTAAAACGAATTACAGGATTTTATCAGTTTGTTAGCCGATGTCTCAATTTACTAGAATAATTAAACTAAATATAGGCCGCCATTGACGTGCAGGGTCGTTCCGGTGATATAGGCAGCGGCTGGGGAGGCCAAAAATGCCACTGCATGAGCCACATCCTCAGGGGTGCCTAGACGGGCTAAGGGAATGTTTGCCTTAAGACTATTTTGCTGCTCTTCACTCAGCGCACGCGTCATATCCGTGTCAATAAAGCCGGGAGCAACGCAATTTACGGTGATATTGCGGCTACCAATCTCGCGCGCTAAGGCACGAGTCATTCCCGCTACACCTGCTTTTGCAGCGGCGTAATTTGCCTGTCCAGCATTACCCATATGTCCGACAATCGAAGTGATATTAATGATGCGGCCACTTCGTGCCTTCATCATAGGTCGCATAACCGCTTGCGAAAGTTTAAATACAGAACTTAAGTTGGTAGAAATGACATCGGTCCACTCATCACCCTTCATCCGCATTGCCAAATTATCTTTAGTAATCCCCGCATTGTTGACCAAAATGTCGATGCGACCAAATTCTTGAACAATGCTCTCAATAATGCTTTCACACGCTGCGTTATCGGTGACATTTAAAACCTTAGCCGTACCGCCATGTGCTTGCAGGCGCGCTGCAATCGCTTGTGCGCCTGACTCTGTGGTTGCCGTTCCAATAACCGTTGCGCCGCACGCGGCAAGTTCTTGTGCAATCGCTTGGCCAATACCTCGGGATGCTCCTGTTACTAAAGCAATTTGATTTTTAAGATCTAAATTCATGCTTGTCTCTTTAATAGGTCTACGATTTTAATGTTTGCATGACTTCCATGAGGCTGGCCTCATCCATCAATGCCATACCCTGCAATTGATCGTCAATTCGTTTCGTTAAGCCAGCTAATACCTTACCAGGGCCACACTCAACCACCTGACCCACGCCACGCGCTGACATTGCCCGAATTGTTTCTTGCCAACGTACTGGTTTGGCAGCCTGGCGCACCAAGGCGTCCTTGATGGCAGCGAGATTATCCAAAATACTCACGTCTACATTGTTAATTACAGGAATGGTAGGAACATGAAACTCAATATTCTCAAGGTATGTCTTTAACTTCTCAGACGCAGGCTTGAGCAAGGAGGAATGAAATGGGGCGGATACCGGTAAGGGTAAGGCACGTTTAGCTCCGGCTGCTTTTAGCAACTCGCATGCTTTGGTGACTGCCTCTGATGCACCTGCAATAACAATTTGTCCTGGGGCATTGAAATTAACCGCTTCCACAATCATTCCAGATTGCGCACTAGCAGATGCGCATACCTCAATAACTATCGTATCTTCTAAACCTAAGATTGCCGCCATACCGCCTGTGCCAACTGGGACCGCTGACTGCATTGCCTCAGCACGAAAACGTACTAGCGGAACTGCATCTTTAAAACTAATAACGCCAGAAGCTACTAAAGCGGAGTACTCGCCTAAACTATGACCAGCCATAACGCTGGGTTTTGGTCCGCCAGCAGCCAACCAAGCTCGATAACAGGCGACCCCTGCGGTAAGCATCACTGGCTGGGTATTGGTGGTTAATGCCAAAGCCTCTGCTGGACCTTCAGCAATTAATTTGCCGATATTCTCACCAAGAGCATCGGATGCTTCTTGCAAAGTGGCATGAACCTCAGTCCGAGCAGCAAGGGAATTTAGCATCCCTACCGATTGAGAACCCTGTCCTGGGAAAACAAAAGCAAATGTCATATCAATCTCATGAAATAGTTTTATATGGAGTTAATCAATTAGTAGCGCAAGATTACTGCACCCCAAGCAAAGCCACCACCTACTCCCTCAAGCAATACGTGTTGTCCGCGCTTAATGTGACCAGAACGAATGCCAGTATCTAAAGCCAATGGAATCGATGCAGCCGAGGTATTGCCATGCTCAGCAACGGTCACAATTACCTTGTCCATCGACATTCCCATTTTGCGCGCAGTGCCCTCCATGATCCTAATATTGGCTTGATGTGGAACCAACCAATCAATTTGATCAGCGGTCATATTAGCCTTTTCTAAAACCTCGTTAGCAACCTGCTCTAAAACCTTCACCGCTAATTTAAAAACCGCTTGACCATCCATGGTCAAAAATGGTGAGCCTTCGATACCACCACAGATTGCTCGTCCAGGCACGCACAAAATATTGCGCTGACTACCGTCTGCATGCAAAGCACTGGCCAAGATGCCAGGTTGATCCGATGCCTCAAGGACTACAGCGCCAGCGCCATCTCCAAACAATACACAGGTAGAGCGATCCGTAAAATCCAATATACGGGAGAACACTTCTGCGCCAATGACTAATATCTTTTGATGCGCACCAGCCCGAATAAATGCATCAGCAATGCTCAAGGCATACGAAAACCCTGCACAGACAGCCTGCACATCAAAGGCTGCGCACCCATGCTTGGCGCCTAATTTATCCTGTATCACGCAAGCCGTACTAGGAAACCCACCCAAATGATCAGGAGTGGACGTTGCCAAAATAATGAGGTCGATATCACTGACAGCGCATGCGGCTGACTGCATTGCAGCTTGCGCTGCTTTGACTGCTAAATCGCTCGTTAGCTCATGATTTGCAGCAAAATGTCTCGCAGAGATCCCGCTCCGGGTTTTAATCCACTCGTCACTGGTCTCCAAACCTTGTTTTGCAAGACGTGCAACGAGATCTTGGTTGCTAACGCGTTGCTCTGGCAAATAACTGCCCGTGCCTGCAATGCGTGCATAGCGAACGGCGCTCATGCGGACCTCATACCAAAGGTTTCTGCAATCTTATCAACCATCCGGTTCTTAGCAGCGTCATATGCCCGGTCGAGGGCAATCTTAAATGCAAAACGATCCGCTGATCCATGACTCTTGATCACACAACCACGTAATCCCAATAAAACCGCCCCGTTATATCGGCGGTGGTCTACTCGCTTACGCACCCTCCCCAAGGGTAAGAGTGCTGCCAAGCCCATTAATTTAGTTAACAGTGAACGACTAAATTCTTCACGGATCATGCCGCTCATCATCTTTGCTAAGCCTTCGCTGGCTTTTAAAACTACATTTCCTACAAAGCCATCACAGACAACAATATCAGTTGTCCCCTTAAAAATATCATTGCCCTCTACATTGCCATAGAAGTTGAGATTACTTTGCCTTAACAGCTCTGCTGTTTGTTTGACAACATCATTGCCTTTGATAACCTCTTCACCAATATTCAGTAAGCCAATGGATGGGCTTGGATTACCGTTCACGACACGTAACATCACATCGGCCATTTGGGCAAACTGTAGAAGATGAATCGGCTCACAATCTGCATTGGCCCCTAAATCCAATACTGTCGTGCCCTTACCTAGCTCATTTGGGATCGCCGTTGCAATGGCGGGACGATCAATACCATCCAAAGTTTTGAGGAGATAGCGCGAAATCGCCATTAAGGCGCCAGTATTCCCTGCAGATATCACGGCATCTGCTTTACCTTCCTGTACTTGTGTAATCGCAACTCGCATAGAAGAATCTTTTTTGCGACGCAATGCCACCTCAATGGGGTCATCCATCAGAACAATTTCGGTGGCGCCAATAATCTCAAAACGAGTAAGCATTTCTGCATTACATTGTTTAATGGCTTCATTAAGCAATTTTGGATCACCTACTGCTATTACCATGGCATCAGGATGTTCTTGCAAAAAATCGCAGCAGGCTGGGATAGTCACAGAGACACCATGATCTCCGCCCATAGCATCGACTGCAAGGGTCACACTCATTGTTTTATGTTTGCAACGTGGATTGTGTCTAAGAAAAAAGCGGCTTTGAGCCGCTTCAATCCAGCAATATGAAATTAGTCGTTTTTGGTCTTAACGACTTTTCGACCACGGTAGTAGCCATTTGGAGAAACGTGATGACGCAAATGCGCCTCACCAGTAGTGGACTCAACCGCAATTGCAGGGGCGGTCAAAAAGTCATGGGCGCGGTGCATGCCACGTTTCGAAGGGGATTTTTTATTCTGTTGGACGGCCATAATGAACTCCTAAGCAAGCAAGAATTCTAGCATAGAAACAGGTAAAAACCCGTATTCGGTGACCAATTTAATACTATTTCTTCAGACTTTTCAGTACCTTAAAGGGATTTTGGGGTTCTGTACCCCCTCCCTCTTGGCTAATTTGGCAGTCCTCAATGGAGTGTTTTGGGGCATTGGGGATAGCTAGCAAGATCTCATCCTCAATAGCCTCCAAGAGGTCAAAGCTGTGACTGGCAACCATTGCCTCTTCGGCGTCATTGTCCATGGGGAAATCGTCAGCCTCTTCTTCAGTTTTCACAAAAACAAAGTGTTTTTTCTGCCCAAACTCAAATACCAAGGGCTGCAAACAACGCTGACAGGACAGTGTTAATTGCCCCTTAAGGTTAATTTCCAATACTGGCATTCCATCTCGATGATGGCTGCGTAGTTCGCAATAAAAACCATCGAGGGGATCAAGGTGTACGGCCTCATTTCGTAATCTGCCGAAATCTGCCAGATTCAGGAAACCCTCTCCAACATAAGAAACTGGGGCTAATATGTCTATCTTCCCAAGGGATTTTGGGGTGATTGCCAGCTGAACGATTGGATTAGCAGAATGAGAACTCATAGGAGAAGTCTAAAACGAGTCTTGAAACTAAGCCACAATATTGCAATATTGAATTCCCCAATGTAATTTTCTTATGGCAAATACCAAACAACTTGTTCTGGCTTCTAGCTCTATTTATCGTCGCCAACTGCTAGAGCGCTTGGGTTTGCCATTTACTATTGCGTCTCCCGATGTTGATGAGACCCCCCTAAAGCATGAGTTACCAGAGACAATGACACGGCGACTCGCCCAATTAAAAGCAAGTGCTCTTAGCAAACAGTTCCCCGAGGCATGGATTATTGGCTCCGATCAAAGCGCAGACCTTCATGGCCAAATCATTGGCAAGCCTGGCAATCATGAGCGAGCGCTTGCCCAACTAAAACAGATGCAAGGGCAAACTGTCGTCTTTCATACCGCCTTATGTCTTCTTAAGGGAAAAGAATATAAAACGCTTAGCGTTCCCACGCTTGTGCGTTTTCGTAATCTACCTGATGAAAGCCTAGAGAATTATTTACGGATTGAGAAACCTTATGATTGTGCAGGGAGCGCCAAGTCGGAAGGAATGGGAATCATTCTTCTTGAGCGAATAGAAAGTGATGATCCAACTGCTTTGATTGGTCTACCCCTAATTGCACTCTCTGGCCTTTTACGCGAAGCGGGTTTTGTAATTCCTCATGTCTAAGTCTTCAAATACAAGCGTCTTAGGATGTTTATATCTAGTGCCCAATACCCTCGGTGAAGAAGATCGAGTGACACAATTATCGCGGGTCATTCCACCGGATGCTCTTTGCCAAATGGCCTCTCTCAAAAATTGGATTGTTGAGGATGCAAAGACCGCAAGAGCCCTACTCAACGCCGTCAACCAAATTACTCCTTTGAGTCACCCTCTCCAAAGCATGCAAATGAACGAATGGCGCGGACCTCAGAGTAAAAACAAGACTGGTCTTAAACCCCACGAACTACTAAAACCCTTAATACAGGGTGAGGATGTGGGCCTGATGTCAGAAGCGGGGGTTCCAGGTGTCGCTGACCCTGGTGCAGAGATCATTAATATGGCACATCATTTGGGGGCACGGGTTAAACCTTTGGTTGGGCCAAGCTCGATCTTGTTGGGTTTAATGGCGAGCGGTTTAAATGGTCAATGCTTTAGTTTTCATGGCTACCTTCCGGTTGATGTTGTCGAGCGCTCCAAAAAGATCAAACAGCTTGAACATCGCTCCAAACAAAATCATGAAACTCAGCTATGGATTGAAACACCCTACCGTAATACGGCGATGTTAGAAACTTGCCTAGCCACTCTCCTACCTCAGACTCAACTATGTCTAGCCATCGACTTAAGTCTTGAAACCGAATGGATTTGGACGGCCCCTATCAACGAATGGCAAAAACGATTTACCAATCAATCCAGCATGAATGATGTTTTAAAAAATCGTCCTGCTATTTTTTTAATGCTGGCTTAGCGCATCTCTGCGCCACGCATCAGTGCTTTGCTAATTGCAGCGCCTGTTTCGGCACCAAAACGCTTAGCGACTCGTTCAGCAAAATTCTCTTTGAGTGTGTAGTCAACTAAATCAGGCGCTTTCAAAATATCGCGCGCCACAGAGTCAATCGTGCCATACCCATCGACCAGTCCCAATTGCAAAGCTTGTTCGCCATTCCATACGCGCCCCGTAAAGATGTCAGGATCATTTTTTAAGCGTTCGCCACGACCCTGCTTTACCACTGTAATAAATTGCTGATGGATGTCCTCAAGCATTTTTTTAACCATCTCAACTTGTTTGGGGTTTTCTTTGGAGAAAGGATCCAACATACCTTTGTCTGACCCCGCTGTGATTAAGCGCCTAGAGATGCCCATTTTTTCCATGAGCCCTGTAAAACCAAAACCGCCCATGACCACGCCAATAGAGCCTACGAGACTTGCCTTATCCACCAATATCTTGTCACCGGCAACGGCGATGTAATAACCGCCGGATGCACATACATCCTCAACGACTACATAAAAGGGTTTCTCAGGATGCAAGGTTCGCAAACGTCTGATCTCATCATTAATCATGCCCGCCTGGACGGGTGAACCACCAGGGCTATTAATGCGCAAAACGACACCAACTGCCTCTTTGCTTTCAAAGGCTGCGGTAAGCGCTGAATTGATATCCAAGGCATTTGCTATAGAGTTTGGGGAAATCTCACCCTCGATGCTCACGAGGGCGGTATGTTTTCCACTTCCACCACTACCCGGCAACTGAATATCAAACACTTGATAAATTAAGCCCACCAACACAAACAAACTCAATATCCTTAACAGAGCTTTCCAGCGCCTTGCCTTGCGATTCTCTTTTAAGTTCTCAAGCAAGAGCAGTTCAAGCGCGTTTCGCTCCCATTGAGAGTTGGATTTTTCTGATTCAGGGCTTTGCTTTGTATCCATAGTGAACTCTATTTACTTATCTCAATAGGGGTGGGATGCTGAATGTCTAAATTACTGTACAACCAAGCAGCTAACTGTTCCACATTATCAAGGCAGGCGAGAGATTTTGCAGACCTCAAGGCATCGGCTGGATGTGCGCCGTAGCTTACTGCTATTCCATCAACCCCTGCGGACTCAGCCATCTCAAGGTCATGGGTGGTATCGCCAATCATTAACATTTTGCGCACCGGTACTTGTAGACTATCCGATAGGTCTAGCAACATGCCGGGATGTGGCTTAGAAAAGGATTCGTCGGCAGTGCGAGTGTCATGAAAGATGTGCTTGAGTTCATGAAAGTCCAAGGAGCGATTTAACCCTCGCCTTGGCTTACCGGTAGCCACGCCCAACAAAAATCCTTTGTTTTTTAAGTCCTCTAATAACTCTCTGATACCTACAAATAAGTGAAGCTCATGATCTTTAGAGAGATAGTGATAACGAAACCGATCGACTAATTCAGGAAAGCGCGCGGGATGGACCGAAGGAGCCACTCGACGTAATGAATCTTGCACACCCAAACCAATCACATAGCTTGCGATGGAATCATCCGGAACCGGAAAATCAAGATCACGGCAGGCCTGCTGGATGCAATGCACAATCGTGGGCGTCGAATCCATAATGGTTCCGTCCCAATCCCAGACAATCAAATCGTAGCGTCGCTCTTCGTATTTCACTGAAGTTCTTTCTTATGTTTGCATGGGTAGAGTCTTGCACTCCCACCGAGTTAACCATTCTCTGAATGCCTTTGGTACATCTGCCTCGATCCGCATTTTTTCCTGAGTCTTGGGGTGTGCAAATACTGCGAGGTGAGCATGCAAGAACAAATGCTTTACCTTAAGACGTTTATCTTCATCATCAATGCCGTATTTATCATCCCCCAAAATGGGATGGCCAATCTTTTGCAAGTGCACCCGAATCTGATGAGTACGACCCGTTTTCAATTGCGCTTCAGCAAGAGTAATGCTACCTAGATCACTTTTTAGAATCTCCGTGACCCGAAGATTGGTATGACTAACCTGACCCTTTGGATCAACCCGAACCCTGCGTTCTCCATTTTCCAAAAGATACTTTAGTAGGGGAAACTTAAGTTGCGCAGTACCAGCCCCTTGAGAAATCTCACCATGAGCCAGGAGCCTATAACGCTTATCCGTTAAACCCTCACGGATCTGTCGATGCATCTCTACAAGAGCGCTACGTTTTTTTGCAAAGATCAAAATACCAGAAGTATCACGGTCTAGACGATGAACCAATTCTAAGAACTTACTCTCTGGTCTTGCCTTCCGGAGTAACTCAATCGCCCCCAAACTCACACCCGATCCACCATGAACAGCCAATCCGGAGGGTTTATCGATGATGAGCAAATAATCATCTTCAAACAGGGTGGGTATCTTTGCAGCCAGCTCAGTTGCCTTCGTCTGAGAAATCCCAGCACCAGTTTTTGGGGCTTCGGCTAGCCGAGTGGGCGGAAGGCGAACAATATCGCCCTCGACAAGCCTGGATGTCGGTAGGGCCCTTTTTTTATTAATGCGGACCTCACCAGAGCGAATAATTCGATAAACATGGCTTTTGGGCACACCTTTAGCCCAGCGGAGTAAGTAATTATCAAGCCTCTGGCCAGCAGAATCCTGGCCAATGGTCTCAAAAACAGCCTGTAATGCAGGTGTTTTACTAGATTTCTTGGCAGAAACGCTCTTTTTTGGGGCGGGATTAATGGTTTTCCTCATGTGATAGGCCCCATTGTCATTCGTTTTGTGACCTATAATCAAGGATCTAGGTAATTTATTACCAGATTGATTTGAATTCCGGAGCTTGGAGTCGCCCATTAATAGACTCCCGGGGTTGCCCCTCTCCCGTTTTAATGAGGCGCAGGGTTGGCGTGATGTATGCCGCGACCCACGAAGCAGATGACCTTTTTTAGGCGAGCGCCTACATTGAGATCTTAAGGAGATCTCTGTGGCGAGCGTTGGTGTGAGATTCAAACTATGGAATTCTTGGTTTGATCGTTATTTCCTGTAGAGGAATGTTTTAGACTCTCTCACCTCTTAATGTCTGAGGATTTATTCCTTAGAACAATCTTAGTCATCCTCTTCGCGTCGCACAAAAGCGCCTCCCATGAAGGAGAGTGTTATGAAACGCATGTTATTTAATGCAACGCAACAGGAAGAGTTGCGAGTCGCAATTGTTGATGGTCAGAAATTAATCGACATCGATATTGAATCCGCCGGACGCGAGCAGCGCAAAGGCAATATTTACAAAGGTGTCATTACCCGCATTGAGCCCTCTCTCGAGGCCTGCTTTGTGAACTATGGTGAAGAGCGCCATGGCTTCTTGCCATTTAAAGAGGTTGCCCGCACCTACTTTAAGGAAGGTATTGATGTCCGCAATGCGTCGATCAAAGATGCCTTGCGCGAAGGTCAAGAAATTATTGTTCAGGTAGAAAAGGAAGAGCGGGGCCAAAAAGGTGCTGCACTGACCTCTTTTGTCTCCCTAGCTGGTCGCTATCTCGTTCTAATGCCCAATAATCCCCGAGGAGGCGGAGTATCCCGTCGTATCGAGGGGGAGGATCGTCAAGAGCTGCGTGAGGCGATGGCACAGTTAGAGGTGCCTGATGGCATGAGCATTATTGCCAGAACTGCAGGTATTGGTCGCGATGCCGTTGAATTGCAATGGGATCTGAACTATCTCATGCAGTTATGGAAAGCCATTGATGAAGCAGTCAAGGGAAACTCAGCGCCATTATTGATTTATCTTGAATCAAGCTTGGTAATTCGTGCAATCCGCGACTATTTCCAACCGGATATCGGTGAAATCCTGATTGATACCGATGATATCTATGAGCAAGCTCAGGCATTTATGTCGGTCGTGATGCCAGATAACTTACCGCGAGTTAAGCGCTATCAAGACGATGTGCCCCTGTTTTCTCGATTCCAGATTGAGCATCAGATCGAGACCGCCTACTCCAGAACCGTCCCTCTACCATCTGGTGGAGCAATTGTTATCGATCACACTGAAGCCTTGGTATCGGTTGACGTCAACTCGGCGCGTGCAACACGTGGATCTGATATTGAAGAAACTGCTACTCGTACCAACCTTGAGGCTGCCGATGAGATCGCTAGACAAATGCGTCTTCGTGACCTAGGCGGTCTGATCGTGATTGATTTCATTGATATGGAATCAGCGAAGAGTCAACGAGATGTTGAAAATCGCTTACGCGACGCCCTTCGTCATGATCGTGCACGGGTTCAAACCGGCAAGATCTCCAAGTTTGGCTTGATGGAATTATCACGTCAGCGTTTGCGACCAGCCCTATCGGAAGCAAGTCATGTCACATGCCCACGGTGTAATGGCACAGGCCATATTCGTGATACAGAATCCTCTGCCCTTCAGGTATTGCGCATTATTCAAGAAGAGGCGATGAAGGAGAACACGGCTGCAATCCACTGTCAGGTTCCAGTCGATGTCGTTGCCTTCCTCTTAAATGAGAAACGTGCTGAGGTTATCAAGATTGAGTCTCGCTTTAAGGTTCATGTCTTAATGATTCCAAATAAGCATCTTGAGACGCCCCATTACAAATTAGAGCGCTTACGTCACGATGACCCCCGCCTAGATGAACAAAAGCTTAGCTATGTAATGGTGGAAGAGTCTACGCGTGAGCTTGAGACCGACACTGTGATTGGTCGCAAGAATGAAGAAGTGCGCACACGTCCTGAGGCGGCCGTCAAGGGCATTACTCCCAGCCAGCCAGCGCCCATGGCAAGTGCTCGCCCCGCTCGCGAAAGCGCCTCTGCTAAAACAGGTGAGGCATCCTCTGGTGGAATCTTCGGATTCTTTAAAAAGATATTCTCTCCTGCTACCCCCGCCAAACCCGAAGAGGTCAAACCTAATGCTCGTCCAGAAGGTCGGGGACGTAACGGCGATCACAATAATCGTAATCGCGGTCGCAATCGTCAAGACAGAACTGCGCGTAGCGATAATACGGATCGTCCAGAAAAAGCTGCAGATACTGGTGAGCAAAACCAGAATCGCCCACGTCAGGCAGGTCGGGGACGTAACCGCGGTGAGCGCAATCAACAGCAAGAGCGTAACGATCAAGCATCCCCCCAACAAACTAAGGGTCCAGCGCCTGACTTAAGCGATTCAGAAGTGAGTAACGAGGATCAGCGTCGTGGTCGTAATCGTCGTGGTCGCGGTCGTAACCGCGGTGAGCGATCTGAGCGCAATGACAGTCCCGCCCAAGAATTAAATAGCGGTATTCCAATGGGTCTAGGTGGTCGTTCTGCCTCAATGCCGCTATCGGATCTGACTCGCAGCTTTAGAGAGGGTTCTGCACCGCGTCGTTCAGGATCTAATCGCAGCCCCAGACCAGAACAAAGAGTGCAAAGTGAGAGCGTCCCTACTCCAACATCTAGCGGCCAGAGCATTTCGGAGACTAGAGTTACAGCACCGATTATTGTTCCCGAACTACCCAAAGTTGCCTTCACGCCACTTGCTGAAGAACCGCTAAAAAATGTTATTCAGACTGCTGGAATGGTTTGGGTTGGTACCGATAGCAACAAACTCGCTGAAGTACAAAACCAGATTCAGTCTGAGAGCCCTGCGCCTAGAGCGCAACGTGAGCCAAAGCCACCTACCAATCTCCCTGCAGGGCCTATGGTTCTTGTGGAAACGGGTGGCCAAGAAAAAACCATTGATAAAAATGGTTAGAGCTTCCGTACGCCTAAGATAGACTTTTGAAGCCATAATGCATCATGGTTGAACGCGTAATCCCCATTCGCAAAGAGACTCGAGAGGGTCCTTTGCCATTGATTCCTGAGACTCTTTCTGAGGCTCATGGTCGAACCTTGGATCTACGACATAGACCTTTGCGAGACTTACGCATATCCGTGACCGATCGGTGCAACTTTCGTTGTACCTATTGCATGCCTAAAGAGGTTTTTGATCAAAACTATCCGTACCTAGCTCAACAAGAATTGTTGAGCTTTGAAGAAATTTATCGCTTAGCTCATATTTTTGCCACACTGGGTGTTGAGAAAATTCGCTTGACTGGTGGCGAGCCTCTTCTGCGTAAAGATATTGAAAAACTCATTACCATGTTGTCCGAGATCAAAACACCCAAGGGTCAATCTCTCGATCTAACACTCACAACAAATGGCAGTCTTTTGCAAAAAAAGTCGGCGCAGTTAAAGACCGCTGGCTTACAGCGTATTACCGTGAGTCTTGATGCAATCGACGATGCCATTTTCAAAAAAATGAATGATGTTGACTATCCCGTTTCCGATGTCTTAAATGGAATTGAAGCGGCTAAGAACGCCGGCTTTACCGGAATTAAAGTCAATATGGTTGTTAAAAAAGGTACGAATGAGCAAGAGATTTTGCCAATGGCAAAACACTTTCGTAATAGCGGGGTTACCTTACGATTTATCGAGTTTATGGATGTTGGTAGTTCAAATGGTTGGAACTTGGCTGAGGTGCTTCCCTCGGCAGATGTCATTGCAATGATTCATGAGCATTTTCCACTTGAGCAAGTTGATCCCAATTACTCTGGGGAAGTAGCTCAGCGTTGGCGCTATCAAGATGGCTCTGGTGAAATTGGTGTGATCTCGAGCGTGACCCAAACCTTTTGCCACGAATGTACTCGCGCACGTCTATCTACCGATGGCCAACTATTTTTATGTTTATTTGCGACGCAAGGGTTTGACTTCAAAACACTTCTGCGTTCTGGAAAAAGTGACCTAGAAATTGCGAATGCAGTGATGCATACCTGGTCCTCCAGAGAGGATCGCTACTCTGAACTAAGACACCTCAATACCCAAGATCCGAAACGAGCTGATCGTAAAGTTGAAATGTCTTATATCGGCGGCTAATTCAATGGGATCAATTTCGGTATCCGATATCACTGGTCTTGTCTTAGCAGGTGGTCGCGCTCAACGAATGGGCGGTATTGATAAAGGCTTGATTCCGTTTAAAGGATTGCCTTTAATCGAGTCTGCTCTCGAAAGACTCAAACCCCAAGTGAATACGATACTGATCAATGCCAATCGCAATCATTCAATCTACTCATCGTATGGCTATCCTGTTTTAGCAGATGAGGACGATAGTTTTTCAGGCCCCCTAGCTGGGTTTGTGGCAGGACTCAAGGCTTGCAAAACCCCCTATTTAATGACCGTACCCTGTGATTCCCCACTCTTCCCTCTTAATCTTGCCAAGCAACTGGCGATTACTCTTGAGGCAGAGCAGTCAAAGATTGGATATGCATCTAGCAAAGACATGGCCGGTAAGGTATGGGCACAACCGGTCTTTTGTTTGATGCGTAGAGATCTACTGGATTCCTTAACAAGCTTCTTAGCGAGTGGTGAACGAAAAATAGACCGTTGGTTTGCTAATGAAAATGCAGCATCCACACTATTTGCTGATGACGTTGTATTTGCAAATGCCAATACTCCCGAAGAATTAGCACAGCTGGAATCATTTACACATTCGCATTGATGAATAAACCAGTAAACGCCAATCAAGAGTTTCAGTCTGATTTTTTATCAGTTACCGAGGCTCGGACCGCCATCTCCGCTGTCATCCATTCGCTTCAAGCGCAAGCTAGACTTCATGAGGCCATAGAAAGCCTCCCTCTAAAAGAGTGTTTAGGTCGCATTTTGGCAAGTGATGTGTTATCCCCTATCAATGTTCCTGCAAACGATAACTCAGCGATGGATGGGTTTGCATTCAATGGTAAAGAGCTTGATACAGCGCAAGACCCTGTCAATTTGCGCATCGCGGGTGCGATTTACGCAGGTCAAACCCATTCCCCGTCTATTCAAATGGGTGAATGCATTAAGGTGATGACTGGCGCAATGATGCCCCCGAATTGCGATACCGTAATTCCTCAGGAGTTTACGAAGTCAAGCGAGGAGGGATCAATCACCTTTGCTAAAGATACTGTTCGTGCGGGCGATAATCGTCGTTTATGCGGTGAGGACTTGCAAGCGGGTAAACCTGCAATCCAGCGTGGGCGGATACTAAAAGCATCCGATATTGGTTTAGCGGCCTCATTAGGAATCGCCAAGCTTGAGGTTTATCAACGGATTAAAGTTGCTATTCTCTCGTCGGGTGATGAGCTCTGCAGTATTGGTGTCCCGTTACAGCCTGGCAAAATTTACGATAGTAATCGTTTTAGTCTTCATGCCTGCCTTAGTAAGCTTGGCTTTGAAATCATTGACTGCGGGATCGTCCGCGATACCCCCGATGATCTTCGTCAAGCATTTATGCAAGCAGCACAGAAAGCGGACGTAATTATCTCCTCAGGCGGAGTATCTGTTGGAGAGGCTGACTTCACCAAACAAATTATGGAAGAGTTGGGGCAAGTAGGATTTTGGAAAATTGCAATGCGTCCAGGCAGACCAATGGCTTTTGGTAGCCTAAAGCCGGTTTCCCCAAAGACGGCTCCCACCGTATTTTTTGGTTTACCAGGGAACCCCGTAGCGGTGATGGTTACCTTTTACCAATTTGTGCGTAATGCGCTATTACAGTTAAGTGGCGCCCTTAACCCTGAGATCCCGCTCGTATCAATCCAATCTGCCGAGGCTATTCGGAAAAAGTCGGGTCGTACAGAGTTCCAACGCGGGATTTTGTTTCGGGATCCAGAAGGTAGGTTGTTAGTCAAATCGACTGGTAGTCAGGGTGCGGGCATTCTGCGCTCGATGAGCGAAGCAGATTGCTTCATGATTCTTCATCACCATCAAGGCAATATTGCCCCCGGAGACTGGGTGGATGTAGAGATTTTTGATGGACTGCTTTAAGATTGCAGGATCATGAAATTCACTAAAAAAGAAATTGTCTTCTTAGAC
This sequence comes from Polynucleobacter sp. UK-FUSCHL-C3, assembly GCF_040409815.1. Classification (NCBI taxonomy): domain Bacteria; kingdom Pseudomonadati; phylum Pseudomonadota; class Betaproteobacteria; order Burkholderiales; family Burkholderiaceae; genus Polynucleobacter; species Polynucleobacter sp. UK-FUSCHL-C3. The sequence goes on along the minus strand of NZ_CP099959.1, from coordinate 493,322 downwards.
CCAATGCATACCGCCAAAACTCTTGTTTTGGTCTACCTATGCTTCTCCGTACCCATCGTTTTATTAGCCCTTTTTGTAGCCTTTATTCGAGATGGCTCGATGCCCGGGTTTACTGTGATCTCAGCACTTATTTTGAACGCTGTTCTGGGCTTTGGACTTCTTTGGATCGCATGTAAAGTCTACAACTGGGTTGCCCAAAAATTTGGGGGTATTGAGTTAGCCCTTAAAGAACTATCTGAAGAGACTGACGATATCCAGTAAGGTATTTTTGTGTACCCTATTTCTTCCAGAGCTCGGTATTAATTAAACTGGGTGGCTTCTCACCCGCTAATGCTGCTCGCAAATTACGAACTGCTAAGTTAATCATTGCGCGCCGAGTCTTCTCAGTGGCACTCGCAATATGTGGGGCTAGTACCACATTGCTTAACTTCAAGAGCTCAGGATGAACCTTCGGCTCTCCCTCGTATACATCTAAGCCAGCAGCAAAGATTTTTTTTGCCTTCAGGGCTTCTGCCAGAGCGGCATCATCCACAATACCGCCGCGCGCAATATTAACAAGCGTTGCTGTGGATTTCATCAACGCAATTTCTTTTGCGCCAATCAGATGATGGCTTTCTGCAGAATAGGGGACAACTAAAACCACATGGTCTGCTTCGCGTAATAAGGTCTCCTTATCAACGTAACGAGCTCCACAGGCTTTCTCATCGGACTCACTTAGGCGCTTACGATTGTGATAGATCACATTCATACCAAAACCAAGTCCACGCTTCGCAATTCCTTGTCCAATTCTGCCCATACCGATAATACCAAGGGTGGTGTGATGCAAATCCATCCCCAATGGGTTGTATACGATGGACATCTTGTCCCACTGGCCATTACGAATCCAATGCTCAGACTCTGTGATACGTCTAGCAGCAGCCATCATCAACGCAAAGCCAAAGTCTGCCGTACTATCCGTTAAAACATCTGGGGTATTCGTTGCCATCACCCCAGCTGTGGTCATTGCTGGCACATCAAAATTGTTATAACCCACCGAGATATTGGCCACAATTTTTAGATTCTTTGCATCCGCCAGGGCATTTTGATCGATTCGCTCACTTCCGAATACCAGTGCGCCCGCAACTTGTGCAAGCTCTTTGCGTAAGTTATCTGTGGAGAAGACCTCATCGGCCTGATTGGACTTCACCTCAAAGCTCTCCTCTAAGCTTGCTAAGGCATCTGGAAAAATAGCTCTGGCGACAAGAATTCGTGGTTTAGTGGACATAGGATTCAATAGAAAATGAGGTAAAAGGCTCGGAAGCAAAACTTTACACCATTTGGGCTAAAATCAATTCAGAGGCAATAATCTGTTGTATTGCTTGGTTTATATCCTTAAACAATCGTCGTAGAGCCAAATCATGACTTACGTTGTTACTGAATCTTGTATCCGTTGTAAATACACCGATTGCGTGGACGTCTGTCCAGTTGACTGTTTTCGTGAGGGGCCCAACTTCCTAACAATCGATCCTAATGAATGCATCGATTGTGCAGTTTGCGTCCCAGAGTGTCCTGTCAATGCAATTTATGCAGAGGACGATGTGCCTGGTGACCAGCAACAATTTATCAAAATGAATTTGGAGCTTGCCAAACAGTGGCCATCCATCACCAAATCAAAGGCTCCACTGCCAGATGCAGATGATTGGAAGGATGTAAAGAGCAAGCTTGAGCATCTCGAAAAATAATCCTCGCCAACGCTCCATTCAATGAGCCTTTTCTATGCGCCAATTTCATGACTTAATGCGCCATGTCCTTGATCATGGGGCAAAGAAATCAGATCGTACTGGTACGGGCACTTTATCGGTCTTTGGTCATCAAATGCGCTTTGATTTATCAGAAGGTTTTCCTCTGGTCACCACGAAGAAACTTCACCTCAAATCCATTGTGTATGAACTCCTTTGGTTTCTAAGTGGTAATACTAATAATCAATGGCTCAAGGAACGCGGAGTCTCTATCTGGGATGAATGGGCGGCGCCTGATGGTGATCTTGGCCCGGTCTATGGCTACCAATGGCGCTCTTGGCCAGCACCGAATGGGCAACATATTGACCAGATCAAGGAGATTATTCAGACCATTAAAACCAATCCCGACTCACGACGCATTATTGTGTCGGCCTGGAACGTGGCAGATATCCCCAAGATGGCGCTAGCGCCCTGCCATGCATTCTTCCAGTTTTATGTGGCCGATGGTAAGTTATCGTGTCAACTCTATCAGCGCAGCGCAGATATATTTTTAGGTGTACCTTTTAATATTGCTAGCTATGCATTGCTGACCCATATGGTGGCGCAGCAATGCAGTCTTGATGTCGGTGAGTTCATTTGGACTGGTGGTGATTGCCATCTGTACAGCAATCACCTCGAGCAGGTTGAGTTACAGCTATCTCGAAAGCCATACTCTCTTCCCCAATTAAAAATCCATCGTAAGCCCGATAGTATTTTTGACTACCAATTTGAGGACTTTGAAATTGTGGGCTATGAATCCCACCCCCACATCAAAGCTCCAGTTGCAGTTTGAGCTAATTAGCCCATGAGTACACCTGCTATTTCAATGATCGTGGCGCGCTCTCGTAATCATGTCATTGGCAAAGATAATCAAATGCCATGGAAAATATCGGCTGATTTACAGTTCTTCAAAAAAGTAACCATGGGATACCCCATCATTATGGGTCGCAAAACCTGGGAATCAATTGGTAGGCCTTTGCCGGGTCGGCGCAATGTAGTGGTGAGTCGTAACACCAATTACTCAGCAATCGGTGCTGAATTGGTTGGTTCCTTAGATCAGGCTTTAGAGTTGTTAAAAGAATTTAAGCGTGTCTTTGTTATTGGTGGTCAGCAATTATTTACCCAAGCCTTCCCTCAAGCCGATGAGCTCTTCATTACTGAGATTGAAATTCAGGTCGATGGTGATACGTATTTTGAAATTCCAGATCCCAATGACTGGCAAGAGGCAGAACGCATCTTAGAAAGTGAGGGCGATATTCAGTTTGCCTATGTGACTCTTCGACGAAAGGCAGTCTAATTACTTTCCACCAATCGTCATTGAGCCCAGCAAAATTGATCCAGTCTCTTTAGTTCCCCGAATAATCGTGTCATCGCCCACCGCCTGAATATCCATCAACATTTCTTTTAAGTTACCAGCGATAGTGATTTCTTCAACAGGATGTTGGATGATGCCGTTTTCGACCCAATAACCAAATGCCCCTCGCGAGTAATCTCCCGTCACATAGTTGACCCCTTGGCCCATCAGCTCTGTTACCAACAGGCCGGTTCCCATTTCTTTTAACAAACCTGGCAAGCCCCCAGATGGGGTATGCATACTATGCAACTTCAGATGATGTGCGCCTCCAGCATTACCGGTAGTTTGCATGCCCAACTTTCTGGCTGAGTAGGTAGACAAGAAGTAGCCTTGCAATTCTCCTTTGGATATCACCGATCGAGCTTTAGTGCGGACACCCTCCTCATCAAACGGTGCGCTTCCACTCATTCGCTTTAGGTGAGGCAACTCAAACAAGTCGATATGCTTTGGCATTACTTGCTTCCCCAGGCTATCGAGCAAAAAACTAGAACGACGATACAAAGCACCACCTGAGGTTGCTTGGACCAAAGAGCCAATCAGACCGACTGCGATCGGGGCTTCAAAGATCACTGGGCAACGCCGTGTTGTTAACGATTTTGCGTTTAGCTTTGCCAATGCTCGTTGAGCAGCATACCGACCAATCAAAGAGGGGTTTGCTAACTCACTCGCAATGCGAGAAGTGCTGTACCAATCATCGCGTTGCATCGCACTCGAATTTTTAGAGGAACTGGCAATGGGGGCGCAGGATATGAAATGCCTTGAATATGGATATCCACCCATAAAGCCATTACTGGTTCCCAGCATAAAGTGCGCCTGATGGGCAGATACCGATGCTCCATCACTGTTCTGGATTGCTTTATCAACTGCAAATGCTGCCTTTTCTGCTTTACGAGCGATCTGAATCGCCTCTTTAGTATCTAGATCCCAGGGATGAAATAAATCAAGATCCTGAGGGTTCTGCTCTAAGAGATCTGGCTCGGCCAAGCCAGCGCAATCATCTTCTGCAGTGTGTTGGGCAATATGAAAAGCCGCCTCTACCGTTAAACGTAATGAGTCTGGAGAAAAATCGCTGGTACTGGCATTACCTCGGCGCTGACCTAGATAGATGCTTACGCCCACCTGCTTATCAACGCTTTGCTCAATGGTTTCTACTTCACCCTTGCGGACCGTTACAGAGAGACCTTGACCCTCGGAGATTTCTGCGGCGGCGTCTGAAGCCCCAACGCGCTTGGCTTCTGCCAAAATAAAGTCAATAATGATCCTAAATTGATCCGGAGAATATGCAAACATTCCTCAATGATAGCTAGAATATGTCCATGAAGCATCAAAACCCTTTTCATCGCAATAGTCCTAATGAGGTAAAGATTGGTTTGGTATCGATTTCTGATCGTGCCAGCCAAGGGGTATATGTCGATGAAGGCATCCCTTCCTTAAAAAATTGGCTTGGCAAGGTGATCACCACTCCAGTTGTTTTCCATGAGCGCCTTATTCCGGATGAGACCGAGCACATTTCATCCTCATTGATCGAGTTGGTTGATGAGTTGGGGTGTGATTTGGTATTGACTACCGGTGGTACAGGCCCGTCGCGACGAGATGTGACACCGGAAGCCACTCTGGATGTGGGAACTCGTGAAATGCCAGGATTTGGCGAGCAGATGCGGCAAATTAGCCTTCATTTTGTGCCCACCGCCATTCTCTCTCGTCAAGTTGCTGTATTACGAGAGATTGAGAATCATGCTGCATTGATTATGAATCTTCCTGGGCAACCAAAGTCGATTCAGGAGACTTTAGAAGGCTTGAAAGATGCTAATGGCAAAGTGCTTGCACACGGTATTTTTGCTGCTGTACCCTATTGCATCGATTTAATCGGCGGGCCTTGTATTGAAACGGATGAGGCAATTGTGAAAGCGTTCCGTCCAAAGAAAAAGAAGTAGCGCTAACAGTCTTTCATTATCTCTTCTAAACATTAGTTTTGAGAGGGAATAAAGAATCGCTCGCGATAGTATTTGAGCTCTTCAATCGATTCCATAATATCGGCTAGGGCGGTATGGGCTTGTTGCTTATTAAAGCCCTTCACAAGCTCCGGTTGCCAGCGTTTACATAGCTCCTTCACAGTCGATACATCGACATTCCGGTAATGAAAATAACTCTCTAGCTTTGGCATATAGCGAGCCATAAACCGCCGGTCTTGGCAGATCGAGTTACCGCACATCGGCGCAGTATTGGCTTTGACGTATTGCTTTAGAAAAGCGATACATTGCTCTTCCACCGCCCCCTCATCTAAATCAGATGCTCTAACCTTATCCACTAAGCCCGATTTGGTGTGAGTGCCAGTATTCCAAGCGTCCATGCTGCCAAGAACCTCATTAGCTTGATGGACCACCCATACCGGGGCGGTAGCAATGATATTTAGGTGGGCATCGGTCACAATCATGGCGATCTCTAATATACGGTCAGAATCAGGCTTTAATCCCGACATCTCCATATCTACCCAAATCATGGGTTCTGCGCTATTACCAGACCCCTTATTTTCCGTACTCATCTTTATAATGACTCCATGACCTTTACATATCTATTTATTTTGGCTTTAGTCCTTAGCGTTGGTTTACGCCATTGGCTCGCAATGCGCCAAATTCGCCATGTCGCCAACCACCGCACTAGTGTACCTAATGAATTCGCCCATACGATCAGTTTAGTGGATCATCAAAAGGCAGCTGACTATACGATTGCTAAATTACGTCTTGGCCTGATTGAAAACTTCTTTGCTGCTTTTGTATTAATTGCATTCACTCTATTGGGCGGACTAGAGCTTCTCAATCAAATGCTAATCGATCTTTTGGGTCCAGGCACTTTGCAACAGATGGCTTTGTTGATATCTATATTTTTAATCTCGGGCATTTTGGATTTACCTTTTACCTGGAAAAAACAATTTGGTATTGAGGCTGCCTATGGCTTTAACCGAATGACCCCTGGTCTCTTTTGGCTGGACATGATCAAAGGTGTCGCATTAGCCTCGGCCCTTGGGCTTCCTCTTCTCTGGTTGGTCTTGGAGTTGATGTCTAGTAGTGGGCCCTACTGGTGGCTATGGACCTGGATTGTCTGGACCGCTTTTAATGCTCTTCTTCTTTGGCTCTTTCCTACCTTTATTGCACCCCTGTTTAATAAGTTCAAGGCCTTAGAAGATGGCCCCCTGAAAGCACAAATCGAGCGTCTCTTAGAACGTTGTGATTTTGCTAGTCAAGGTTTATTTGTGATGGATGGTAGCAAACGAAGTGCGCATGGCAATGCTTATTTCACAGGCATTGGTAAGGCAAAGCGGATTGTGTTCTTTGACACTTTGATTGAGAAGCTTGAGCCCCTAGAAGTAGAGGCTGTTCTTGCCCATGAGCTTGGTCACTTTAAACGTCAACATATTCGTAAGCGTTTACTAGTCTCATTTGCTCTGAGCTTTGTCATGCTGGCTATTTTGGGCTGGGTGAGCTCACAGCCGTGGTTCTATCTCGGTCTTGGTGTCAGCCCCGATCTCAATGGCTATAACGGCGGTCTAGCCTTGGCTTTGTTTATGTTGGTTGCCCCTGTATTTAGTTTCTTCTTTACTCCATTAGGAAGCCTGGCGTCTCGCAAACATGAATACGAAGCTGATCACTTTGCTGCCCAAAAATCTTCGGCGAGCGCATTAATTTCTGCTCTAGTAAAACTCTATCAAGATAATGCCTCGACCCTAACCCCTGATCCGCTCTATACCGCGTTCTATAGCTCCCATCCTCCTGCGCCCCTGCGGATTGCGCATTTACAACGATTTGCATGAGCGGTGTTTGCTGATGGGCCAATTTCGTGCCCTGCTAAGCGCTTCCTACGGGAGACATTACTTAGCGCAAACTATTCAGGCGGATGGCTCCCATGCTGGGCCCTTAATACAAGTTAGCACACCGGCTAAGCGCCACGTCGGCGCTGTCGGTGATATCTTGATTCTGGAGGAGACAGGTCCAAATCAGGCACGAATTATCGAAATCGAGAAGCGCAAGAACTTACTTTATCGATCAGACGCATTTAAGAGTAAATCGATTGCAGCGAATGTTGACCAGATTCTGGTGGTGCTTGCAACTGCTCCGGCTTTCTCACCCGATCTCCTAGGACGCGCTGTAGTTGCTGCTGAGCTAGATCAAATTGAACTGCGCATCATCCTGAATAAATGCGATCTGCAGGATCAATTAACGATTGCGAGACGAGGTCTTGTTCCATATCAAAACATGGGCTATCCAGTCCACGAGGTCTCGGCTAAATTTGATCCCCAATCACTTGAGGGTCTCCAACCTTTCTTGAAAGGAAAGGTATCGGTATTGGTTGGGCAATCTGGCATGGGTAAGTCGACTTTACTGAATAGTTGGGCACCAAATGCGGCCGCTCTCACACAAGAATATTCCTTAAAACTGGATAGCGGTAAGCACACCACCACAGCATGCCGTTACTTTGATTTACCCGAGTGGTCTCGCAATCAAGCGCATTTAGGGGGGATGATTGACTCACCCGGTTTTCAAGAATTTGGTCTTGCCCATCTCTCTGAAAGCCAACTACAGCATGCCTTTAGAGAGTTCAAGCCTTTGCTGGGTAAATGTCGCTTCCATAACTGTAAGCATGATAGCGAGCCTGGATGCGTGATCCAGGAGGCTGTTCTTGCGGGTGAGATTGCTGCAGAACGTCTAGCGCTTTTTAAACAGTTGCTATCGGACTCTAAAACCGCAGATATTCAACTGCAGGGTTTTAGCCAAGCCAAAGAGCGATGGTCAACATCGCCAAAACCACCATACAAACGATAAGGGCTCGCCACACCAAGCCGATAGCTGATCTCATGGAGTGTTCGCTAGGCTCTTTCCCAATCTCATAGACGGGCGGCTCACCGGTCTCAGCTCTAGATAGGGCCTCATCACTGGTCGGCTCTCGTAGTGGTTCACCCAGACGGACACCCAAGGCACCACTACCAGATGCCAGTAATACTGCACTTAAAGGGTCCGACCACTTGCTTGTTAAATTACGCCACGCATAGACCGAGTCCTCAAAATTACCAACGATGGCAAAACTCATGGCACTCAAGCGAACAGGCAACCAATCTAATATATAAAAAAAGTGTTTTGCTGCTTCGGATAAATTAAACCCATATTGCTCCCAACGCAAAGAGGCCTTATCCGCCAAGCGATATAGAACAACGCCCGCAGGGCCAATTGGTACTAAGAACCAGAAAAAGACCCCAAAAACATGGCGATGGGCGCCAATAATTGCCCTCTCGAGCGCTACCGCAATAATCTCAGTCTTTGATAAATGGGTAACATCAATATCATCCCCCAACCAGCTTTGGAGAGCAGCACGGGCTGCCGGCACATCATGGTTTTGAATGGCTTCATGGACCTCTGTAAAGGAATGACTAAATTGTCTAAACCCAAAAAAGAGATAAACGATGATGATGTTCCAGACGAAGGCTAATAAGGGATGAGCCACAAACGCTACGACATAAATAGCAAACACAAAAATAGTAGGCAAGCCAAAGCCCACTAAACAAGCTAACCGAGCACCCACTGGTGTTGCCCCATCTGCAGACTTGCCACCAAACTCCTTGGCAACCCAATCAAGCCATGCAAGGCTCGCCCTCCGGATCCAATGGGATGAGGTAACTGGCCGATATTGTTCGGCAATTAGAGCGAAGAGGATAGAAAAAAAGGTCATGCTTTTAATAGATGATATAGATTTCGTAACATTCCAGCGGTGGCGCCCCAAATGAACCGCTCCGCATAGGGCATTGCATAAAAGCGGCGTGAGCCCTCTGTACTTTGCCATACCCGGATCTCATGATTAGCAGGATCCATTAAGAAACGTAAAGGGACCTCAAATACATCTGCGACTTCAAAGGGATCTGGCCGATATTGCGAAACGGGTTTCACCAAAGCAACCACTGGGGTAACCTGATAGCCCGAGACCGTAAGATATTCTGGTAAAGAGCCAATCACCTCGACATTCTGACTGGGAAGCCCAATTTCTTCCTCGCTTTCCCGAATTGCAGTTGCAACAATAGAAGCATCCCCCTCATCCATTCGTCCCCCAGGAAAACTAATCTGACCCGCGTGATCATGCAAATGATCGGTACGTTGGGTTAATAAAACATGCAGTCCATTTGACTGTATTACCAGGGGCATTAGAACCGCCGCCTTCGTTATCGCGCCCTGCTCTTGCTTGCGGGCGATGATATTACTTGCTAATACATGGCGGTTTTCATCGGTAATCTCGGGGGTCCATGTGGGTGAGGTCTCAAACTGAGCACGCAGCCCATCCTCACAAAATAAAGCTTCGGGTACTGGCTTTTGGCCAATGCAACGACGATCAATCGGCACTAAGCGGGGATCGAATCCGGGGGGCGCAGCCAAGCTTTTTTTGAGGGAGTCCAGAGTATTCGACATGGATCCATTTTAGGTGATTTAAGAAAACAAAAAGGCGACCGAGGTCGCCTTGATGCACATAAGAGTGAGATTACTCTGCGGCTGTCTCGGCAACTGTTTCTTTAACACGCGCCTTGAGCTTCTCTTTAATACGAGCAGACTTACCAGAGCGGTCGCGCAAGTAATACAACTTCGCACGACGCACATCACCACGACGCTTCACTTCGATGCTAGCGATTAATGGTGAATAAGTTTGAAAAGTGCGCTCCACACCTTCGCCAGATGAAATCTTGCGAACGATGAAACTAGAATTCAGGCCACGGTTACGCTTGGCAATCACAACGCCCTCAAAAGCCTGAGCACGTTTACGACTACCTTCAACCACGTTTACACTGACTACAACGGTATCGCCGGGTGCAAAACTTGGAATCGTTTTGTTGGCGGTTAGACGAGCAATTTCTTCTTGCTCGATTTTTTGGATCAAGTTCATTACAACTCCTTAGGCATCATGTTGGCGTTAATCCCGTGATCAATCAGCGGGCCCAATAGAGGATGCAGTTAAAACAACTAAGCCAAACCAATATTCTTATTACTCTGAGAGTTCCTTTAAAAACAGCTCATCGTCTTGGTTTAGCAACCCATTTGCGCGCGCAGCCTCAATGAGGTCTGGACGACGCTTTAACGTCAGCTCTAAAGACCTTTGCCGACGCCAATCCATTATTTTAGCGTGATGTCCGCCTAAAAGCACGTCTGGAACGCATAAATTTTCATAAATTTCAGGCCGGGTATAGTGTGGATGGTCTAAAAGGCCATTAACAAAACTATCTTGTAAGGCTGAATTCTCGTCCCCCAACACCCCCGGAATCAAGCGAATCATGGCATCCATAACCGCCATGGCAGGGATTTCACCTCCGGAAAGTACAAAATCGCCGATGGATAGCTCAAAATCCACATTTCGGTCAATAAAACGCTGGTCTACTGCCTCATATCGTCCACAAATTAGCGTTAAGTTACTGTATTTAAGCATATCTGTTGCTAACTTTTGCGAAAATGTCTTTCCTTGAGGGCTTAAAAGACAAACTGGACCGGACTCTATCCCAGATTGTTGATGGGATTTCTGAATCGCCGCCAAGGTCTCCTCAAGCGGCTTAATGAGCATGACCATACCAGGCCCTCCCCCATAAGCACGATCATCGACTGTTTTACGAGGATCCTCACAAAAATCTCTTATATTCCATGTACTTACAGTTGTAAGTCCGTGCTCACATGCTCGCCCAGTTACCCCACTTTTTGTCAAAGCGGTGAACATTTCAGGGAAAAGAGTAACAACATCAAAATGCATACGGGCCTTCAAATTACTTATTTGCTCCAATTGGCTTGCCAGGCAACCACTATGGTTCCAACGCCCCCGGCATCGCTAGCCTGAAGATCTACTGACTTTACAAGATCGGGCACAAAGGGGATCAGTTCCTTCCCCACGGTCATGACTGGATGGGCGCCATATTCAGCGATCTCATCAACGAAACCAAGTTCAGCGCCCTCCTCATTCAGCACCCTGCAACCAATCAGATCAATCCAGTAATAGGTACCTTGCTCCGTCTTGGGGAAGCTAGTTCTAGGAAGCTTTAAGGACGAGCCCTTTAATAACAAAGCAGCATCACGATCGGTAACGCCCTCAAGAGCCATGACCACAAAACCGCTGTGTAATTTTGCCTGGTTGACTGTGTAGGTAGCATCGATTGAAGCCCCTCGAGCGCCATCCCGTTGCAAACAGATTTGCTTACATTGGAGAAGGGCTACAGGGTCAGGAGAGTAGGGGCGCACCTTAATGTGCCCCTTGAGGCCTTGGGCATCAAATACCTGCCCAAGCTCTATCAGGTCAGAAGGAGGCTGATGAATCACAACACCTCCATGAAAGCTCGTAAGCCTATGAATTAGGCTGCAGGATGGTCCTTGATTAAACGCTTAACGGTTGGGGAGATCTGAGCTCCAACGCCAGTCCAATAAGTTAAACGGTCCTGAGCAAGGCGCATTGCTTGCTCTTTCTCAGCTGCTTTTGGATTGAAATAACCTAAACGCTCAATGTAATTTGAGTCGCGACGATTACGTTTATCGGTAGCAACAATGCTGTAAAAAGGGCGCTTTTTTGAACCGCCGCGTGCGAGTCGAATGACGACCATATTTATTCCTTAAGATCCTAGTAATACGGGTTAATTAACTGGTTAAATACACCGACTGTCTGCAAAGGCAATGCAATAAGGTGTAGAGACAGCAGAAAACCTAATATTCTAGACGAAAACCCTTATAAACTCTACTAACTTACCAAACTATTATTAAAGATAACTATAAAAGTACATATAAATCAATAACTTATAAAAAAATATGCTTAAGCTTCTAACTCCTTTTGGTAAACGAATCCAACGATCCATCCTATTGGTCTCGGGAGTCTGCGTTTTGGGGGCTTGCGCCAATATAACCCCCCCGTGCGCCGCTAAAAATACTCCCCCGGCTGCCGAGCTCAAAGGAACGCACTGGGAACTGTCTCGCTGGAATCTACCGCCCAATGCGATGGGTGAGGTTCGTCTTCGTTCATTACCAAATGATCAGGGTCAAAAAATCCAACTACAGTTCAGCGGCAATCGAATGAGCGGGTATAGCGCCTGCAATCGCTTTACGGCGCAGATCGTAGAAGATACCCGTGGATTTCAAATTAATCAAATTGCTACAACGCGCATGGCTTGCTCTACAGCACGAGAAGAAATCGAACGCGATTTCTTGTACCTCTTAAATGATTACAGAACGATTGCGCGCGATGGCGATCGCTTACTGATTATTGGGCCCAATCGTGAGGTCTTAAGCTTTTCTCAAATCAATCTTTCCTCCAAATGACGCAATCATTTCGATCTAAATTAAGGTTCTGCGCTCTGGGATTATTTTTGCCGGGGACTGGATTCAATTGCTTTTATCTCCAAGGCATGAAAAGCTTTTGGGCTTGGATGCAATTGCTTTCCTTGCTGGGTGGCGCCATGGGCTATTGGCTTCTACAACAAAATACTAGCTCATCAGGCGCCGCTTGGTTCTTACTGATCCTAGGGTTTATTGCTATCGAGGCAAGTTGGTTAACAACCATTGCATTTGGCTTACGCCCTGATGAAAAATGGGATGCGCAGTTCAATACTGAAGCTAAGGATAATCAAAAGACAGAGTCTGGATGGCCGGTGGTTATTTCCGTGATCCTGTCGTTAATCCTTGGAGCGGGAGTAATGATGATCTTCTTAGCAATTGGCTTTGAGCAGTTCTTCATGTATCAGATTGAAGAAGCCAGAAAAATTAGTCAGTAACTTTTTACTAAATCGCAGCTGTTAACTCGGGTACCAAAGTAAATAAATCCCCCACTAAGCCATAATCGGCTACACCAAAGATCGGTGCGTCAGGATCTTTATTGATCGCCACAATTATTTTTGAGTCCTTCATTCCAGCCAAGTGCTGGATTGCTCCTGAGATACCAACCGCAATATATAGCTGTGGTGCAACAATTTTTCCAGTTTGACCAACCTGATAATCATTCGGCACATAACCTGCGTCTACGGCAGCGCGGGAGGCTCCGAGAGCAGCACCCAATTTATCAGCCAAAGGCTCAATTAATTCCTTATATTTCTCGGCAGAACCTAAGCCGCGCCCACCAGACACAATGATTTTGGCAGCGGATAACTCAGGTCGATCCGACTTTGTCAGTTCTCGCCCAATAAATTGAGATGCTTCATATGGATCTACAGGTTTAATCGACTCAATCACAGCCGAGCCACCCTCCGGCGCAGCCTCAAAATTTGTTGTGCGTACCGTGATTACTTTTTTAGCGTCACTCGATTGCACTGTTGCAATCGCATTACCTGCATAAATGGGACGCTCAAATGTATCGCCTGAGACCACCCTCGTAATATCTGAAAGCTGAGCAATATCTAATTTGGCAGCAACACGAGGCATCACACTTTTTCCGTGAGCGGTGGCGGGTGCCAAGAAATAATCATAATCCGAGGCCAGAGCAATCATTTGTTCGGCAACAGACTCTGGTAGCTGATCTGCAAACTGTGTTGCATCGGCATGCAAAACTTTACGGATACCAGCAATACCTGCTGCAGCTTGAGCAATAGCCCCAGCATTGCTACCGATTAACAACAGATCAACCTCAGGACTGCAGAGCTTTGCCGCACTCACAGCGTGACGGGTAGCCGCTTTTAAAGAATGATGGTCATGTTCGACCAGAACTAAAGCAGCCATTTATAGAACCTTTGCTTCGTTTTTTAATTTATCGATCAGGCTAGCCACATCTGGTACTTTGATGCCTGCAATGCGCTTTGGGGGCTCTTCCACCCGAATCGTTTTCAAACGAGGCGCAATATCAACCCCCAAATCCTCTGGCTTAAGAACATCTAGCTGCTTTTTCTTGGCCTTCATGATGTTTGGCAGAGTTACATACCGAGGCTCATTTAAGCGTAAATCAGTTGTGATCACGGCTGGTAATGAAATCGATACGGTCTCAAGGCCGCCATCCACCTCGCGAGTTACCTGAGCCTTGCCATCTGCAATGCTTACTTTTGAGGCAAAAGTTGCTTGGGGAAGGTTCAGTAAAGCCGCAAGCATTTGACCGGTCTGATTACTATCATCATCAATCGCTTGTTTTCCTAAAATAATCAGTTGCACTTGCTCTTTTTGGTAAATCGCTTGCAGTAATTTTGCAACTGCTAGCGGCTGGAGCTCGGTATCGGTTTCTAACAATATAGCGCGGTCAGCGCCAATCGCGAGAGCGGTACGCAAGGTCTCTTGACACTGTTGAGGGCCAGCGGAGAAAACAATAACCTCACTGACGATACCTGCCTCTTTAAGTCGAACGGCCTCTTCAACGGCGATCTCATCAAACGGGTTCATGCTCATCTTTACATTCGCAATATCAACCCCGGATTGATCTGACTTCACGCGCACTTTGACGTTGTAATCAACAACTCGCTTAACGGATACCAAGACCTTCATTTGCTACCTTTATCAACCAAATAAGTTCTTATTTTATCGCTATTTAGAGCTCAGCCAAGGTCTTCAAATGAGCAGCAACACTCCTACCCAATGCGGATAGGTTATAGCCACCCTCGAGGCAGCTAACAATTTTTCCATCGCAAGACTGATTGGCAACATTCATGAGCTGCTGTGTAATCCACACATAATCATCCTCTACTAAGCCCATTTGCCCCAAATCATCCTCTCGGTGGGCATCAAAGCCTGCGGAGATCATAATCAATTGAGGTTTGAACTCTTGCAGGCGTGGAATCCATATCTTATTAATCATCTCTCGAACAAGCTTTCCGCTTGTACTGGCTGGCAAGGGGATGTTCACCATATTATCCCCACCCTCCAAACCACTGTAGGGATAGAACGGGTGCTGAAAGAAGCTACACATGAGCACATGGGGGTCATCGATAAATGCTGCTTCGGTACCGTTGCCATGATGTACATCAAAATCAATCACGGTAACTCGATCTAGGTCATACTGCTCAATCGCGTATCGGGTTGCAATGGCAATGGTATTAAAAACACAAAAGCCCATTGAGCGATGGGGCTCTGCATGATGTCCTGGGGGGCGAATTGCACAAAAGGCGTTATTAACCTCGCCCTTCATCACTGCGTCTACCGCTGCAATAGCAGCTCCAGCGGCACGCAAAGAGACATTCCAGGTTGAGCTGTTCATGATCGTATCACCATCGATCATGGCGTAGCCACTCGTTGGAGCCTTACTTTTTATGAATGCCAAGTGATCCTCGCTATGCACACGGGTAATATCAGCCTCAGTTGCCAGAGGTGGGTCAATTCGTTTTAAATGGCCATCTAAGCGACTCTGAATTAATTGATCTTCAATAGCTTGGATACGCTCGGGACACTCGGGATGATGGCACCCCATCTCGTGTTTCATAAAATCGGGATGACTGATATAGGCTGTCGTCATTTACTTGTCTCTCTTATATTTTGTATACAAATTACTACTTTGCTCACTAAACTAGCATCTCTATCAAAACTACTTCTATCTTAGCGCCAACTTGAGAACACTATCCTACCTATCGATTTTAGGGCTGAGCCTTATTTTGGGGGCCTGCGCCACCCCCACCCCCACT
Source organism: Polynucleobacter sp. UK-FUSCHL-C3 (assembly GCF_040409815.1). NCBI lineage: Bacteria > Pseudomonadati > Pseudomonadota > Betaproteobacteria > Burkholderiales > Burkholderiaceae > Polynucleobacter > Polynucleobacter sp. UK-FUSCHL-C3. The sequence goes on along the minus strand of NZ_CP099959.1, from coordinate 477,628 downwards.
CCAATTACCCAAGAAGGTTCGGCCTCTACCAAATTAGAAGAGGTATCAGAACCTCCTGTTGATCCAAAAACAGAGGCAAACTACCAAGAGCAGTTACGGGCATTAATCGCCGAGGTCTCCAAAAGTCACTCAATTCCTCTAGAAAGCCTTGAACTGGGCTTTCGGGATAGCAAAAACTTAAGCCAGATTAAGAAACTCGTTGCCCCTCCTCCGGTCACTTTTCAGAAGAATTGGCGGGTTTATCGCAGTCGTTTTGTGGAACCCGTTCGGATTAAGGCAGGCCTCACCTTTATTGAACAAAACCGTTCAGCCTTAGTGGCAGCAGAGCAAGAAAGTGGGGTGCCCTATCAGGTCATTGCAGCCATTATTGGTGTTGAAACAATCTATGGCCGCCAAATGGGTAACTTTAGAGTGAAAGATGTCCTAACGAGCCTTTCCTTTGACTACCCAGAGGCTCCAAACCGACCTGCTCGTCAGGCCTTATTTAGGGATCAATTAAAAGATTTGATTGCCCTATGTTGGCGAGATGCGAATCGCAAACAAGAAGGCTTTAACCGCTGTCTTAATCAAAGTAGCTCCTACGCCGGTGCCATTGGCCTTCCACAATTTATGCCGGGCAGTATCTTGCAATTTGCTAAGGATGGCGATAACAACGGAATTATTGATTTGCGTAAAAGTAATAGAGATGCAATCTTTAGCGTAGCCAACTTTCTTAAAGTACATGGTTGGCAGGCTGGTATGCCAATCTACTTTCCTACCATAATCAATGAGCAGACGCGGCCCAAGATTATGGAGCTGGCGGATGGTCAACCCATTGCTAAATTAACGGTCAACCAGTTAATAGAGTTAGGCATCCTAGACCCTAAGCAAGGCGATCTTCTTCAAGGTGGGGTTGAATCCAACAGTAAGGCTCTTATTGTTGATCTTCCATCCCCTGGCAATAGACAGGATCCTGAAGTGGAATATGTCGTGGGTCTTGCCAACTTCTTGAGTATCGTCAACTACAACCGTAGCTATTTTTATGCACAGAGTGTTGCGGAGTTTGCAGAGTCGCTTGGCTATAGCAATAAAAGCGTCTTCCCCGTTCAGGAGCAAGGCACTCAAAAGCGAGCAAAGGAGCAGCAAAAGCCTAAGAAACAGGAAAAGAAAGTGAAAAAGCTTAAGAAGACTGAGAATCCTGCAAACTGAATTTATGCAGGAAATACGCCTGTCGATAAATAACGATCACCGCGATCACACACAATAAAGACAATCGTTGCGTTCTCAACTGTTCGTGCGACACGCAATGCAATCACCAATGCGCCAGCTGCTGAGATTCCACAGAAAATCCCTTCCTCTTTAGCCATGCGACGTGCCATCTCTTCAGCTTCAGCCTGGGTCACATACTCAATACGATCTACCCGCTCCCCTTGATAGATTTTAGGAAGATATGCTGGTGCCCATTTACGAATCCCCGGAATTTGGGAACCATCCTCCGGCTGCCCACCAATAATTTGTATCTCGGGATTCATTGACTTTAGGTAAGTGGAGACCCCAGTAATGGTTCCCGTCGTTCCCATCGCCGACACAAAATGAGTGATTTGCCCATGTGTATCACGCCAGATCTCGGGGCCGGTGGTTTCAATATGAGCGCGGGGATTATCTGTATTAGCAAATTGATCCAGAAGTTTGCCGCGCCCTTCTTTTTGCAATTGCTCGGCATAATCACGGGCTAACTCCATGCCTCCAGAACTAGAGGTCAAAATTAACTCGGCCCCATAAGCCGCCATACTCTGCCTACGCTCTAGACTTTGATTCTCAGGCATGACCAAAATAATTTTGTAACCTAACATTGCGCCAACCATGGCGATTGCAATGCCTGTATTACCACTGGTGGCCTCAATTAAGGTATCGCCAGGCTTAATATCACCGCGCTCTTGTGCATGCAAGATCATTGAAAGTGCGGGGCGGTCTTTCACCGACCCCGCAGGATTATTACCTTCTAATTTGCCCAGAATGATATTGCCACGGCGCTCATTCTCCATTCCTGGAATACGCTGTAAGCGAACCAAGGGTGTATTCCCAATGGTTTGAGAAATAGTTGGATATAGGGAATGAGCAGGGTTTGATTGAGTCATAAACCCATTTTAGCCACAAGCAAATAAATCGGTAAATTTACTCAAAACCGTTTACGCGTACTCGGCTTCTCGGTCTCAGTCTGAGGCGCTTTAGCTTGGCTCTTGGAACTTCTCCGGTTTGATCGTGACTCTGTACGCGCATTACTTTTGGTCTCACGATACCCGCTCTGTCCCTCAATCTTTAAACCATTCTCCATCAGCTTACCAACCGATCGCTCACCAATGCCGCGCACCCGTGAATGCAAATCATAGGAATCATAAAAGACGCCACCCTTCTCTCGCTCCGCAATTATTGCTTTGGCCTTTGATGGCCCTAAACCACGAATACTTTCGAGCTCTGACTGGCTAGCAGTGTTCACATTAATAGGACTTGAATGCGCATAGTTCATACAAAGTGGCGCAGCAAGCGCTAACGCAATCATCCAAATAGCTGATTTTTTGGATAAGCTATTTTTAGATGTATTGATAAGTGCTGATAAACCCATATTTTCTCCTTGAGTGTTAACGAAATTCCCATGACAAAAAGACATGGTCTTCCTCAACGCTAGGAAATAGATTGTGTTGACTAAAAAAAGGGTTTAGAGAGGATTAGCCAAAAAATCAGAATTCGCTGACAGCCAAGCGATGTATCGGCTGACACCCTCCTCAACATTTAGGAAGTCTGCTGCATAACCCGCAGTCCGCAATTGAGTAAGGTCGGCCTGGGTAAAACATTGATACTTACCGCGTAAGTCATCCGGGAATGGAATGTACTGAATCAGACCCGCTTTTACTAACTCTGTTAAAGGTAATGCATTCTCACCTTTTAATTTACGCATTGTATTGACAGTAGCAATGGCTACATCATTAAAGGGTTGCGCTCTTCCCGTTCCTAAATTAAAGATACCGCTCTTCTCAGGATGATCAAGAAAGAACATATTGACCTTTACGACATCCTCAACTGAGACAAAGTCTCGAGCCTGCTGACCTGCTGCATAACCTCCATACTCACCAAAGAGTTTTACAGTTTGATTGGTCTTAAATTGGTGATAGTGATGAAATGCTACGGAAGCCATGCGACCCTTGTGAGATTCACGTGGGCCATAGACATTGAAATACCGAAAACCAACAACTTGGGCGGTTGGCGCTCTCTCAGCAAAACGAGCACGCATATACTGATCAAATAAAAATTTAGAGTAGCCGTAAATATTCAAAGGCTTCTCATGTTGTCGTTGCTCCACAAAAACATCCGATCCGCCATAGGTTGCCGCAGATGAGGCATATAAAAATGGAACTTTTTGTGTAGTGCAAATCTCATATAGATTGACGGAGTACTGATAATTGTTATTCATCATAAAAACACCATCCGTTTCCATGGTGTCAGAACAGGCCCCCTCATGAAAGACTGCCTTTATCTTCCCAAACCAGCCCTCATCAAATCCTTCTAAGAAATCGTTTTTGTCGATGTAATCAGCAATATCAAGATCAGCTAAATTTCGATATTTATCAGCAGGACGCAAATCGTCAACAGCGATAATATTTTTTTCGCCACGAGCATTCAGTGCCCGCACAATATTTGCGCCTACAAAACCAGCTGCGCCAGTTACGATATATGTCACTGAAGCTCCTCTGCGGAAACGGTTGCTGTACCCAGCTTACCCACCACTATACCGCCTGCACGATTTGCTAATGCCATCGCACGCTCAAGTGGCCAACCGGCTGCCATAGCTACTGCCAGGGTAGCGATCACGGTATCTCCAGCACCCGAGACATCAAATACCTCACGCGCCTGAGCGCGAACATGTTCCGTACCCTTTTCGGTAAAGAGAGTCATGCCCTCTTCCGAGCGGGTCAATAGCAATGCACTAAGCTCTAGTTCTTGACGCAAGGACTGAGCCCTTTTTGTAAGATCAGCCTCATCACTCCATTGCCCAATCACCTGACGCAACTCACTCCGATTGGGAGTTAAAACCGTAGCGCCTTTGTATTTGCTATAAGCATCACCCTTGGGATCGACTAAAACTAGTTTCTTATTCGCCTTCGCAAGAGCAATCATGGCGGACACTTGCTCTAATGCGCCTTTGCCATAATCAGACAAAATGACGACATCTACTTGGGGCAGCAAACTCTCAAAACGTTTTAGCTTCTCATCCAAGGAGTTTTGACTGGGCGTCTCTTCAAAGTCGAGACGAATGAGCTGCTGCTGTCTAGCAATTACTCGCAGCTTAACTGTAGTGGGTACCATACTATCAGCTTGTAATTGACTTTGGACACCACTTTCTTGGAGTAACTGCTCAACCCGCTTACCAGCCTCATCTTGACCAATAACACCGAGGATCGTGGTTTTCGCACCCAAGGCAGAGGCATTGCGAGCCACGTTGGCAGCACCGCCTAAACGTTCATCAATTTTTGCGACCTGGACCACTGGCACCGGGGCTTCGGGTGAGATGCGTCCAGTATCTCCAAACCAATAACGATCTAGCATGACATCACCCACCACTAGCAAGCGCGCCTTACTAAATTGATTGCGATCGGCTTTTTCTATAGTCAATTTGAGCTCTTTACCTATTAAACACTCTAATTATGCCGACCAATACCTTGATACTCAAAACCGAGCTCTTTCATAGTTTGGGGCTCATATAAATTACGTCCATCAAAAATGATAGGGGTTTTCATCTTCTGTTTTAGTATCTCAAAATCAGGGCTTCTAAACGCTTTCCACTCGGTCACAATAATCAGAGCGCTAGCTTGGTCCAGAGCATCTTCTGGAGCCTTTACCATCTTTACTTGATCCAAAAACTTAGGGTGCGACTTAAAGTCAAGCTCCAGACAGCGCTGCGCCTCTGGCATGGCTACAGGATCGTGCGCCAAAATATTAGCGCCTCGCTTGACCAATTCGGAAATAATTAGGCGACTGGGTGCCTCACGCATATCATCGGTATTCGGTTTAAATGCCAAACCCCAAAGAGCAAATTGGTGGCCCTTTAGGTTCTCCCCGAATCGCTTAACGATCTTCTCAATCAGGATCGTTTTTTGAGCTTGATTCACAGACTCAACAGCTTCCAGAATCTTTAGATCACGTCCATATTGGTGTGCAGTTTGAGAAAGTGCCGAAACATCCTTCGGAAAACAAGAGCCGCCATATCCTGTGCCTGCATATAAAAAACCATAACCAATGCGAGAGTCTGAACCAATCCCTTGGCGAACTGCCTCAATATCAGCGCCAACTTCATCTGCCAAATTGGCTAACTCATTCATAAATGAGATTCGGGTAGCTAGCATGGCATTGGCTGCATACTTTGTTAACTCTGCACTTTTTACATCCATGTAATAAGTACGCTCATGATGACGATTGAAGGGCGCATAGAGCTTGCGCATCATTTCCTTGGCCCGTAATCCCGCTGGATCTGCATTGGTGCCAATCACGATACGATCAGGGCGCATAAAGTCTTCGACTGCAGCCCCCTCTTTTAAAAACTCAGGATTTGAAACCACTGAACACAAAGCAGGATCAAGATTTCGTATCTTAAGCTCTTCTTGTATAGCAGTGGTTACCTTTTCTGCAGTACCAACCGGCACAGTAGATTTATCCACAATAACCTTTGGGCTAGTCATGTGCTTACCAATATTACGAGCGGCAGCGATCACATATTGCAAATCAGCAGAACCATCTTCATCGGGGGGTGTGCCTACCGCAATAAATTGGATATCGCCATGCGCTACTGCGGCCGCTACATCGGTAGAAAACTGAATACGTCCCGCAGCACGATTACGGGCGATCATCTCTTGCAGACCAGGCTCATAAATGGGGACGCCGCCAGAGTTCAAGATATCAATCTTTTTTTGATCAATATCTAAACAAAAAATCGTATTACCAAGCTCTGCTAAGCAAGCTCCAGTAACAAGCCCCACGTATCCGCTTCCAACAATCGTTACCCTCAATTAAGCTCCTTAAAATCCTCGTGAATTTATTCCTTAACTACCGCTTATTATTCCTAACAATTTTGAATCATTTCTTACATAGACGGGCCACTTGGTACAGCGCCTTCACTCCGCCTTGGAGAATACGCTTCCCAATGATTGCAGCCTGGGCACTGCCAATAAAAACGTCGAGCTCTAAAGCCACAATTGCCGCAGGTATAACGCGCTAGGGCTGTCGTGCGCTGTTTGAGTAAACCCAAGGTGGATTTCAAATCAGCGACTCGGCTTTCGGGCCCAGAGACCTCGGCAAGTACTAAGCGCGTCTCTGCTAATTTTGAGAGTGCGCTCAAGGTAGGTGAATGTTGCATCACCTCTACTAGCATTTTCTCAGCGGCTTGTGCGCCACGTATTTGCATAACATGCCTATGCGCAATATCTAACAACTCTCCAATAGCTTGGGTCTTTAATAGAGCCAACAATTGGTCTAAGCCTGTATCGGCCTGACTCACTGCAGAATGTGCAGCCATCCAGCGATCAGCCACTAAATGCATAAAAGCAGGACTCTCTTTGGCAACAACCCCCCAAACCTCGATAGCCTGTAATGGACGCTCCATTGCCAGAAAGTAATCGCCTTGCAAAATAAGAGCGCGGGCTTGATTCGGGATCGCTTGTAAGGCATGGTTAATACTTGTTTCAGCCTCTGCCATGTCTTTACGTCTTAAGGCTTCCTGTGCGATCTCGCAGTAAAACTGGGCAATCTCTAGTTGATGGCTTTTGTCTTGCAAACCTTGGAGTTCTGTAGCCGCAATGATTGCTTTTTTCCAATCCTTCTCAACCTGATACATCTCCAACAAACTCTCTTTTGCTGGAATGGCATATTTACCCTGCCCCACCTGATTTAAAGACGCCTCTGCGCGATCCAATAGACCTGCACGTAAGAAGTCTCGGCCTAACTCATAGGCCGCATGATCCCGATCACGCGGCTTAATATCATCACGATTTGCTAAATGTTGATGTACCCGAATTGCACGTTCGGTCTCGCCACGGCGGCGAAACAAATTGCCTAGCGAGAAGTGCAAATCGACTGTCTCTGGATCAAGTTGTGCGACCTTGACCAAAGTTTCAATGGCCTGATCCGGCTGCTCATTGAGCAAAAGGTTTAAACCTTTAAAGGTGGAACGCTGTTGCTTTAAGCGCTCGCGCTCATCTTGACGCGCCTCTAAACGCAAATCCCAGCGCGAAGCAATCCAACCCAAACCAAAAAAGATAGGTATTAGGAGTAACCAACCGGTTTCTATTTGAATCATGTTCAGTGGCTTTTAGAAAAGAACTTATTTTTAGATCTGTAGCAGACCTGCCACCGCGGGACTAGGCACCCGAACTCCCTTTGTCTGTAACTAATTTTTGATTAAGTGGTTTGTAATCCACTCGCTCACGTAGCTCTTTACCTGGCTTGAAATGAGGTACCCGCTTTTCAGGTATTAATACTTTCTCACCGGACTTGGGATTGCGCCCCGTACGAGCAGGACGATGGTGCAGAACAAAACTACCAACGCCACGTAACTCAATACGCTTACCTTCAGCCAATGCTTGGGTCATGGTGTCGAGTAATGTTTTGACGGCCAACTCAACGTCACGAGGCAAGAGTTGCGGAAACTGCTCCGCTAAACTCTCGACTAACTCGGAACGGGTAATGGCTTGATGCTCTTGATCTGACATAGTCTAATCAGTCCGCCACTCTAAGAGTGGCGGAATCACCTTAGCTTTGGTTATCCATTTTCGCTTTTAACAAGGCACCTAAATTCGTTGTACCAGAGCCAGCATCACTCTGTAACTTATTCATCGTATCTTGTTGATCAGCGCTATCTTTTGCCTTAATCGACAAATTAATAGCGCGTGACTTGCGATCAATATTGATAATCATGGCAGACACAGTATCACCCTCTTTAAGGGCATTACGCGCATCTTCCACACGATCCGTTGAGATCTCAGAAGCGCGGAGATAACCTTCTACCTCATCCGCCAAATGAATCACTGCACCCTTTGCATCCACACTCTTCACAGTACCAGAGACTAGGCTACCCTTGTCGCTAGTTGATGTGTAATTATTGAAGGGGTCGCCTGACATCTGTTTAATGCCAAGAGAAATGCGCTCTTTCTCAACATCAATAGCCAAGACCACTGCCTCGAGCTCATCGCCCTTCTTAAACGCTTTAACAGCCTCTTCGCCTGGCTCGTTCCAAGACAGGTCAGATAAATGAACCAGGCCATCAATACCGCCAGGCAAACCAATGAAAACACCAAAATCAGTAATCGATTTAATGGCGCCCTTAATTTTGTCGCCCTTTTGATGGCTGCGTGAGAACTCTTCCCAAGGATTGGCTTTGCATTGCTTGATACCCAAGCTAATACGACGCTTGTCTTCATCAATATCCAAGACCATCACCTCAACTTCGGTCCCCAAAGAAACAGCTTTACTTGGAGCAACGTTCTTATTGGTCCAATCCATTTCAGAAACGTGCACCAAACCTTCAATGCCGCTTTCGATTTCAACGAATGCGCCGTAATCAGTGAGGTTGGTTACCTTACCAAAGAGACGTGTGTTGGGTGGGTAACGGCGTGCAATACCAACCCATGGGTCATCGCCTAATTGCTTAATACCCAAGGAAACACGATTCTTCTCTTGATCAAACTTCAAAATCTTGGCGGTCACTTCTTGGCCAACGGTCAACATCTCACTGGGGTGACGCACGCGACGCCATGCCAAATCGGTAATGTGCAAGAGTCCATCGATACCACCAAGGTCTACGAATGCGCCGTAATCGGTAATATTTTTGATGGTGCCTTGAACAACGCTACCCTCTTGGAGGTTAGACATCATCTTGGCGCGCTCTTCGCCTTGGCTAGCTTCTACAACAGCACGACGAGAGAGGACAACGTTATTACGCTTACGATCTAATTTAATGACCTTGAACTCCATGGTCTTACCTTCATAAGGACTGGTGTCCTTAATGGGGCGAGTATCGACCAAAGATCCTGGGAGGAACGCACGGATACCGTTAACCATAACGGTCAGGCCGCCCTTCACTTTGCCAGTAACAGTACCGGTCACGATCTCTGCGCCTTCAAGCGCTTTCTCAAGGTTCATCCATGAGGCCAAACGCTTGGCTTTATCACGAGAAAGGATGGTATCGCCGTAACCATTTTCTAGCGCATCGATTGCGACAGAAACGAAATCACCAGGATTTACTTCGAGCTCGCCCTGGTCATTTTGGAATTCTTCAACAGGAATAAATGCTTCGGACTTTAGTCCCGCATTCACAACGACAAAATTATGATCAATACGAACGACTTCGGCCGAGATAACCTGGCCGGTTTTCATATTGGATCGGGTTAGGGATTCTTCAAATAATGCTGCAAACGATTCAGACATGAGTTTCACTTTTTGTGCCGTCAAAAAAACCGACGGGTTAAATTAATAAAACCTTAGAAGGCGGGTATAAACCGTAGATGCCAACTAAAGCGCCAAAACAACAACTAGTGATGCAATTTTGCATACCAGTTTAAAACCTGCGTAACTGCCTGATCGACCGATAAATCCGAGGTATCCAGCAAATATGCCCCTTCCACGCGCTGGAGGGGCGCAGTGCCGCGATTGATATCGCGGGCGTCGCGCTCCTGCAAATCCTGCAAAAGGACATTCATTCTAGCAGAAATTCCCTTAGCGATCAATTGCTTATATCGACGCTCCGCTCTGGCTTGTACGCTAGCTGTCAAATAGACCTTTAAAACCGCATCGGTAAAGATCCGGCTGGCCATATCGCGGCCATCGGCCACCAAGCCGGGGTTTTGTCTAAATTCCCTCTGAAGGGTCAATAAAGCGTCCCTAACCTTGGGGTAAATAGCCAGCCGCGATGCTCTAGTCCCTATTTTTTCCTCCCGAATAAGCTTAGTAACATCCTTACCGTTCAGAAAAATCTTATTGTCCTTAAAAATAACCTGCATACGGGACGCAATAGCCCCCAAACCCGACTCATCGTCTACTGAAATACCGGCCTCTTCACTTGCGAAAGCAACTAGACGATAGAGCGCCCCACTATCTAAGTAATGAAAACTCAGTTGGTCAGCCACACGCATCGCTACGGTTCCTTTACCCGAAGCAGTAGGGCCATCAATGGCAATAACTGGGGGTGGATTACTCGCTGTTCTCATGGAAGTCAATTAATACGTAATACTGGCTAGCTCAGAGAAATAGTGGGGGAAGGTTTTAGCAACGCAATGAGGATCATTAATTTGAATTTGCTTGGGACCAAATGCGCACAATGAAAAGCACATGGCCATACGATGATCATCGTAGGTATCAATTCCATTGACCGGTGATTGCCAATCTTGCTGACCCAAGGGATGAATCTCAATAAAGTCGGGGCCCTCAATAACTTGGGTTCCTAATTTTCGCAACTCCTTTGCCATCGCTGCAATGCGGTCGGTTTCTTTAACACGCCAACTCGCAATCTTTTCTAGACGGGTTTTGCCTTTGGCAAAGAGTGCCATCACTGCCAGTGTCATCGCAGCATCCGGTATAGCAGTGCAATCGATGGTGATGCCATTTAACTGGCCATGACGAACGCCACTAGTTTGTAAATAATGGTCGCCGCGCTCAACCACAGCACCCATTTTTTCAATCGCATCTGCAAAGGCAATGTCACCTTGAATGCTGGTCTTACCCACTCCTAAAATACGTACCGGTCCTTGTCCTAAAACTCCGGCCGCCAAGAAATAGGATGCTGATGAGGCATCGCCCTCAACATACAAAGTCTGTGGGCTGGTATAGACAGCACCCGCCTCAGTGGGAGCAATCACAAAGGTATTTCCATCTGGACAGCTCACCTCAACACCAAAACGTGCCATAAGCTTCGTAGTGATATCAATGTATGGTCGAGAAATTAATTCTCCGAGCACCTCAATCCGAACTGCTTTGCGAGCTATTAATGGAAGCGCCATCAATAAGGCTGTTAAGAATTGGCTCGATACATCACCCCTAACCTGAATCGCCTCCGGAATGCTAATCACACTCTGATGAATCAACAACGGCGGATACCCCACTTCTTTTTCGTAATCAATTTGTGCACCCACTTGCCGCAGCCCATCAACCAAATCACCAATTGGGCGCTCATGCATTCGGGGTACGCCCGATAAACGGTAATTGCCCTGCTGCATTACTAATGCTGCAGTTAATGGACGTATTACGGTCCCAGCATTACCCATGAATAAATCAGTTTCTTTATTTGGAAATAACCCACCACATCCGTTCACAATGCAATCAAGACCATGATCTTCAAGCTGGACACCAAGTTGACGTAAGGCCTTGCGCATCACCTGCGTATCATCGGCATCCAGTAATTGCTTAAGGGTTGTGGTTCCTTTGGCAAGAGCGGCTAGCAATAGAACACGATTTGAAATACTTTTAGAGCCCGGTAAGGTAATCTGACCTTTTGCCCCCTGAAATGGTCCAATCTGAATTGCTGGACTGGCCATTAAGACGCATCCCACTTTTGTCGTGCCTGACTTGCCTTTTGAAAAACCTTTTCAAGACCAGCTGCGTCTTCTTTAGCAATCATCTCGCGCAAACGTCCAGTCACACTCAAGTATTGGTCGAGTTCTTTGAGGATTGCTTGCTTATTCGCAATACAGATATCGCGCCACATCTCTGGGCTCGATGCAGCAATCCGTGTGAAATCTCTAAACCCCGCGCCCGCATGCCCAAGCTTTTGTTCCGCATCCTCCGAATTAAGCACGCTTGCCATCAAAGCATAGGAGAGGATATGGGGTAAATGAGAGACCGCAGCATAGATCGCATCATGCTGTACTGCTGATATCCGTTTAGTATTTGAACCCAGTACTTTCCAAAACTCTTCTACCAGAGCGACATCGGCTGCGCTATTTTCTTGAAACTGACAAATGATTGTTTGTTTTCCTTGAAATAAATCAGCGCGAGCTGCAGCAGCACCGTGCTGCGCTCCTCCCGCGATCGGATGTGCAGGAACAAATTGACAGACTTTTTTACCTAAGACTTCTTTGGCAGCCAAAATTACATCGCTCTTGGTACTGCCTGCATCTGTAATTAAGGTGTTGGATCCCAAATGGGGCTCTAATTGAGTAAAGATTGCTCGCATTTGTGCAACCGGTACGCACAAGACGATCCATTGTGAAGATTGCACAGCTTCGGCTAAATCAGCCACCCGATCAATAGCGCCCATCTTTTTGGCTTGATCTAAATTGGCGCTACTTCGCCCCACACCAATGACTTCGCGCACGACCCCCGCCCCTTTGAGCGCTAATCCTAATGATGCGCCTATTAAGCCGACACCAACAATACTCACAACACCAAACTGATTTGTGCTCATGCCAGCACCTTCTCATCTTTGAGGATTTGAGAAAAGGCTTCCAAGAAGGCCGCGTTCTCTTCTGGTAATCCAATCGAAATCCTAAGCCATTGAGGCAAACCATAATTAGCAACTGGTCTCACGATCACGCCACGCTTAAGTAACTCTTGATTAACTCGTGCGCCGGCCTGATCATCATTGCCTACTTTGACGAGAACAAAATTACCCGCTGATGGAATAAATGCGAGTTTCATCTGCTCAAATGCCTTTGTTAATTGCGCATAGCCAGCTCTATTCAGCTCATAGCCCTTCAATAAGAACGCTTCATCTTGCAATGCCGCAATGGCTGCAGCTTGAGCTAAGCTATTCACATTAAACGGTTGACGAATCCGATTGAGCAAATCAGTGAGAGCAGGTTGAGCAATGCCATAACCAATGCGTAGGCCAGCTAATCCATAAGCCTTTGAAAAACTTCGCGATACCATCAAATTAGGGTGAGCGCGAACCCAAGCAATGGCGTCATAGCGCTGTTCAGGAGATAAGTACTCGTTGTAGGCTTCATCCAAAACGATCACAACATTTTCAGGGACTTGGGTAATAAATGCTTGAATAGCATCAGGCTGTAAATAGCTGCCGGTTGGATTATTGGGATTCGCAATAAATACCAACTTAACTTGATCGCCTAAAGACCGAATGACCTTTAACATCGCTGGCAGATCATGGCCATAGTTGGCATCCGCAGAAACTTCAATAGCCTTTGCGCCAATAGCCTGAGTGGCCAAGGGATAGACCGCAAAAGCATGTCGAGAGAACACCACTGCATCTCCTGCATCCGCAACAGCTCGAGCGGTAAGCTCAAGGATGTCGTTACTACCATTACCGAGCGTAATCCAATCCTCTGGAACTGCAAGGCGCTTCGATAGAACTTGCTTTAACTCAAAGCCGTTGGAGTCTGGGTAGCGCCCTAGATCACTGGCCGCCTTCATCATCGCCTGTTTAGCCGATTCGGGCATCCCAAGAGGATTTTCATTGGAGGCCAACTTCACAATCTTGCTCTCGTCTAAGCCATATTGACGGGCAACCTCGCTAATGGGCCTGCCACCTACATAAGGAGCAATTGCTTGCACATGGTCTAAACCAATTTTCTTTGCCATTGAATTCAGTTGTACGTAATAAGGATGGGCCTAGTTTTTAGCTCTCGGGTAAGAGCCAAGCTTTTTATAGAACGCTGCGATTGTTTTTAACTCTTCAATAGCTTTGGCTACTTTTACATCGTCCGCATGGCCTTCAATATCGATATAAAAGTGATACTCCCAAGAGCCCTTGCGAGCTGGTCTTGACTCAAAGCGGGTCATCGAGACGCCATGTTTAGCTAATGGGCCTAGCAAATGATGAACAGCGCCAGGTTGATTTGAGACCGACAACACCAAAGAGGTTTGATCTTGACCGCAGGGTTGGCAAGCATATTGGCCTATCACTACGAAGCGAGTGCGATTATTTGGATCATCCTGAATTTGCGCAGCAATACTTTGTAGCCCATAAGCAATTTGAGCAGGATCCCCGGCAATAGCTGCAATACTTGTATCAACACTTGCCATACGAGCAGCTTCTGCATTGCTACTAACCGCTTGGCGTTGTAAGTGAGGGACATGCACACTCAACCATTGCTGACACTGGGCTAATGCTTGCGCGTGAGCACAGACCGTCTTGATACCATCCAAACTTCCGGTCTTGCTTAATAGGTGATGACGAATCGGCAATACCACCTCGCCGCTAATTTGTAGTGGGCTCTCCAACAGCAAGTCGAGAGTGCGGGAGATGGCACCCTCGCTAGAGTTCTCCACTGGCACTACCCCAAAATTTGCAGCGCCCTTCTCAACCGATTTAAAAACTTCATCCAAACTAACGCACGGTAAGCCTTGGACAGATTGACCAAAATACTGGTGCGCCGCCAGCTCTGAAAAGGTGCCTACGGGTCCTAAATAGGCAACTGTTTGTCTTGATTCCAACGCTCTGCACGCAGACATAATCTCACGCCAAATCGAAGCAATCCCATCTGCCAGCAAAGGCCCTGAATTTTTCTGGAGGACATTCTGAATGACTTGATTCTCACGCTCGGGTCTAAAAATGGGAGCCGAGGATTCATTTTTAATATGCCCGACCTCTTGAGCTGCCTTAGCTCTTTTAGTCAAAAGCTCCAAGAGTTGAGTATCAATCTCATCAATCTTGGCTCGCAAGGGAGTTAAACGTTGTTCATCCTTTGACATTAGGCCCGCCTCTCAAATTCCTGCATGAACGCCAGCAAGGCTTCCACTCCAGCAATAGGCATCGCGTTGTAGATGCTCGCACGCATGCCACCTGCGGCTTTGTGCCCTCGCAGGGCAGCCAATCCTGCCTCATTGGACTGTGCCAAAAACTCTGCATTCAAACCTTCATCTTTCAGAAAAAAAGTGACATTCGTTCTAGATCGGCAATTTTTATCAACGCGACTCTCATAAAGAGAGCTTTGATCAATAAAGTCATACAACAAAGATGATTTGACCTGACTGCGGCGTTCCATCTCTTTAATTCCGCCCTGACGCTTAATCCACTTAAATACTAAGCCTGAAACGTAAATTGGGAAAGTGGGTGGGGTATTAAACATCGACTGATTAGCAACTTCCTTGGCCCAATCCCAAATCGATGGGGTGATTGCCATGGCATGACCGATCAAGTCTTTGCGAACAATGACAATCGTTACTCCTGCAGGTCCAATATTCTTTTGGGCGCCAGCAAATAAGACTCCACATTGGCGCACATCCATTTTTTTTGAGAGGATATTACTAGAAATGTCAGCAACCAAGGGGGCTGTGCCAACATCCGGAAAGTGTGCAAACTCAACGCCGCCAATCGTTTCATTGGCACAAATATGAACGTAGGCGGCATCCTTAGACAATTGCCAAGTACTTCGCTCAGGAATGCTTCTGAAGTGACCATTAAGGGATGTGGCCGCAACATGGGCTTCCCCATATTTTTGGGCCTCCTTCACTGATTTTTCAGACCAAATCCCTGTCACAATAAAATCAGCCTTGGGCTTTTTGGCAAGCGGCATCAGATTCATGGGAATGGCAGCATTCTGACCAATACCACCGCCTTGCAATAACAAAATCTCGTAATCGTCGGGGATGGACATTAGCTCACGGAGATCGGCGAGCGTTTCTTCATAAACCGCCATGAACTCTTTGCTGCGATGGCTGATCTCCATCACGCTCGTACCAAGTCCATGCCAATTAAGTAACTCATCAGCAGTCTGTTGCAAGACCTCCTCTGGCAAGGTTGCTGGACCCGCTGCGAAGTTATAAATGCGGCGGTCAAAGCTCATGATAGTTTACGGTTTAGGATCGATGAGCTTAGGCATCGCCTGCCGGTGGTTCTGAATCTTTCTCAGACTGCTCATCACCAAGCTCATCATCATCGGAGTCGCTTTCAGCAATCCGCTGCAGACCAGATAAATGTGTTCCTTCATCGACATTGATTAAGGTAACCCCTTGCGTGGATCTGCCCATCTCCCGAATCTCAGAGACGCGGGTTCTAACCAGAACGCCACCGGTGGTAATCAACATGATCTGATCTTCGGGTGAGACTAATGCTGCAGCAACAACTTTGCCATTACGCTCGCTAGTCTGAATCGCAATCATCCCCTTCGTGCCACGACCATGACGAGTGTATTCAGCAATTGGCGTACGCTTACCAAAACCATTCTCGGTCGCGGTTAAGACGCTGCTCGGGGCAGCATCACTCACAGCATCATCCGCACTCACTGGCGTGCCCTCTGCAATCTCTGCAGGCGCAACTAGCATCGCAATCACTTCCTGACCTTCGGCCAAGTTCATGCCACGAACACCGCGTGCTGTTCGACCCATCGGACGGACATCATTCTCATCAAAGCGTACTGCCTTACCGGCATCGGAGAACAACATCACATCATGCTTGCCATCCGTAATTGCTGCACCGACTAAGAAATCGCCTTCATCCAAATCAACAGCGATGATGCCGGCTTTACGAGGATTGGAGAAATCCGATAAACGGGTTTTCTTAACCGTGCCGCGTCGGGTTGACATGAAAACATATTGATCATCCTGATAGCCTTTGATAGGCAATATGACCGTAATCTTCTCGCCCTCAATCAAGGGGAACATATTAACAATCGGCTTACCTCTAGAAGTTCGGCTGCCTTGCGGCACCTCCCAAACTTTTAACCAATACATCCGACCGCGATCGGAGAAGCAAAGAATGGTGTCGTGCGTATTCGCAACAAACAAGGTATCGATCCAATCCTCATCTTTGGTTGTGGCTGCTTGCTTGCCGCGCCCACCGCGTTTTTGAGCACGGTACTCGCTTAAGGGTTGGCTCTTCATATAGCCAGCATGCGACAAGGTCACCACCATATCCGTTGGGGTAATGAGATCTTCTGTGAAAAGCTCTGTTGCGTTCATCTCGATATATGAACGACGACCTGTATCACCACCCGCCTGACCAAACTCGTCCTGCACTTCCTTCAACTCCGCCTCGATGACCTTGGTCACTCGATCTGGTTTAGCCAAAAGATCTAAGAGATCAGCAATCTGATCCATCACCTCTTTGTACTCAGCAACAATCTTGTCTTGCTCTAACCCTGTTAAGCGTTGCAAGCGCATTTGCAAAATCTCTTGAGCCTGTCCATCCGAAAGACGATAGAGCCCACTGTCTTGCATACCGTACTCTGGCAACAAACCCTCGGGTCGGAATGCATTGCGTCCACCAGGTGCCTCGCCCTCAGCTCTTGCGAGCATCTCACGCACCAAAGAAGAGTCCCACGCTTGTGCCATGAGCTCTTGTTTAGCTTCAACTGGATTAGCGGCAGCTTTGATGATGCCAATAAAGCGATCAATATTAGCTAAGGCAACAGCAAGACCTTCCAAAACGTGTCCGCGCTCACGCGCCTTACGCAGTTCAAAGATCGTCCGTCTGGTAATCACTTCACGGCGATGTGCCAAGAAATATTCCAGCATTTGCTTTAAGTTGAGTAAGCGTGGTTGGTTATCCACCAAGGCCACCATATTCATCCCAAAGTTATCTTGGAGTTGCGTGCTCTTATATAAATTGTTGAGCACTACCTCGGGCACCTCACCGCGCTTGAGTTCTATGACTACGCGCATTCCTGATTTATCTGACTCATCACGCAGATCAGAAATACCCTCAATCTTTTTATCATTGACAAGCTCGGCAATCCGCTCGAGTAAGTTTTTCTTATTAACCTGATAAGGCAACTCATCGACAATAATTGCCTGGCGTTGGCCTTTGTCCATATCTTCAAAATGGGTCTTGGCGCGCATAACTACTCTGCCCCGCCCAGTTCGATAGCCCTCTCGCACTCCCTGAACGCCGTATATGATTCCGGCAGTTGGAAAATCGGGAGCTGGCACAATTTCAATTAACTCATCAACTGTGCACTCAGGGTTATGGAGCACATGTAGACAAGCCCTGATAACCTCATCTAGATTATGAGGCGGGATATTGGTCGCCATTCCCACGGCAATACCAGAGGATCCATTAATCAATAAGTTAGGTACTTTGGCGGGGAGAATCAGGGGTTCTTTTTCGCTACCGTCGTAATTGGGGCCAAAATCAACGGTTTCTTTATCCAAATCGGCTAATAGCTCATGAGCTATCTTGCGAAGACGAATCTCGGTATAACGCATTGCTGCCGCGTTGTCCCCATCAACTGACCCAAAGTTACCCTGACCGTCTACCAGCATGTAGCGTAGGGAGAAATCCTGAGCCATCCGGACGATCGTGTCATAAACGGCAGTATCCCCGTGGGGATGGTATTTACCGATTACGTCACCCACAATACGGGCCGATTTCTTAAAAGCCCGATTCCAATCGTTGTTTAATTCATACATTGCAAACAAAACCCTACGATGAACGGGTTTTAACCCGTCCCTCACGTCTGGTAAGGCTCGGCCGACGATAACGCTCATGGCGTAGTCCAGATAGGACCGCCGCATTTCGTCTTCTAGGGATATCGGGAGAGTTTCTTTAGCGGCTTGTTCCATCTCGAAATAATATCATTTCGCCGGCACAGAACCTGTGCTAACATTCTGATAGTTGGTACCTATTTTAATATTGATGCTTTAAGCTTTTATGAGCTTTTATGAGCTTTTATGAGCTTTTAGGCATTTAGTCTGCATTAACTTATTTAAATGTTTTTTGAGGATAAAAAATGAACAAAACCCTAAAACTGATGCTCGCAGCATTGATTACTATTTCTGCTGGTTCAGTCATGGCTCAGCCAAAGAATGTTGACAACTGGGTCAACTCAGCCGGAACTCCTTGGAGAAACGGCGACGGCACATTGTGCTGGCGTGATGCTGCTTGGACCCCTGCTACTGCTGCTGCTAATTGCGACGGCTGGCTTGCTCCAAAACCTGCGGCTGCCGCTAAGCCAGCTGCTAGCAAAGTAGCTCAAAAGAAAATTACCCTCCAAGCCGACACATTGTTTGACTTTGATAAGTCGACCTTGAAATCAGAGGGAATTGCTACTCTCAATAAGGTTGCTCAAGATATTACTAAGATGAAGCTTGAGGTAGTGATTATTGTTGGTTACACCGACAGTGTTGGTTCCGATGCATATAACATTGCCCTAGGTCAACGCCGTGCAAACGCCGTGAAGTCTTTCCTCACCAATGCTGGTGGTGTTGAGGCAACTCGCGTTTACACCGAGAGCAAAGGTAAAGCTGATCCTGTAGCTAGTAACGCTACTGCAGAAGGTCGTGCTAAGAACCGCCGTGCTGTGATCGAAGTAGTTGGTACACAGCCAGTTAAGTAATCTGTCTCTTAAGACTTTAAAAGCCCGGTTCGCCGGGCTTTTTTATTGGTTCTTTTGTATAGTGGTGGTTTCCTGCCGATAAGTGATTTAAGCCATGAGTAATGTAGACCAAAGCGAGATTGATAAATTTAGCGCCCTAGCCCATCGCTGGTGGGATCCTACAAGTGAGTTCAAACCTCTTCATGCTATCAATCCCCTCCGCTTAGGCTGGATTGAGTCGATCACTGCACTGTCTGGTAAAAAAGTATTAGATGTTGGCTGTGGCGGGGGTATCTTAGCTGAATCTCTATCCAAAGCCGGTGGCATCGTTACAGGAATAGATTTATCGGCAAAGGCTTTAAAGGTGGCTGAACTGCATCAATTAGAAAGCGGCACATCTGTTCGTTATCGCTCAATTGCAGCGGAGGATTTAGCCAAAGAAGAGCCTGAGCAATATGATGTAGTGACCTGCATGGAAATGTTAGAGCACGTTCCAGATCCAAGCTCAGTCGTTCAAGCATGTGCCTCTCTTTGTAAGCCCGGTGGAAATATTTTCTTTTCTACTCTGAACCGCAACCCTAAGTCGTATTTATTTGCCATTATTGGAGCGGAGTACATCCTGAAGCTATTGCCCAAGGGAACACATGAGTACGATAAATTTATCAAGCCATCAGAATTAGCAAACTTCACAAGGCAAGCAGGTCTTGAGCTAAATGATATCAAGGGTATGACCTATAACCCAATTACCCAGATCTATCGACTAGGCAGCGATACGGATGTGAACTATATGATTGCTACACGCAAACCATAGCCATGCCTTCTCTTGCTTCATTCGAGGGGGTCTTCTTTGATCTGGATGGCACCTTAGCCGACACTGCTCCTGATCTGGTGGCTGCGGCAAACCGCTTATTAATTGCTAAGAACAAGTTACCGATGCCCTATGAGACTCTGCGACCCATGGCATCTGCGGGCGCCAGAGGATTGATCCAAAAAAGTTTTGGGATCAATAAAGATCATCCGGAGTTTATTGCTTTGCGAGATCAATTTTTAAGCTTCTACGAGGAAGCTCTCTTGGTTCATAGCAAGCTTTACGAGGGCATGGAAGAATTACTGCAAAGGCTCGAAGATGAAAAGCTTCCATGGGGTATTGTGACCAATAAACAAGAACGTTTTACCGTTCCACTCACCGAGCAAATGGGCCTCATGCAGCGAGCGCATTGTGTCGTTTCTGGTGATACCACCCCTTTCTCCAAGCCCCATCCGGAACCCATTTTGCATGCCGCTAAGCTAGCTAAAGTTGACCCCAAAAAGGCACTCTATGTAGGTGACGATATTAGAGATATTGTATCGGGCAAGGCAGCTGGGATGCATACCGCTGCAGCCTTGTATGGCTATTGTGGCTGTGACGAACCCCCTCACCAATGGGGGGCTGACTACCAAATTCAGCATCCTTGGGAACTTCAGCAAATCATCTTTGCAAAATAAGGTGTGCAATTTAAGTCCAAACGACTTAAAATTGTGACCCCAATGCAAGGAATTCCGGGGTCGACATGGTTTCGACGTGGATTACAAAGCATCAAGGGCATACCGAGGACCCGTTATCTCGTAAATCAATGGGAATGCAATAACTGCTAACGACGAACGTTACGCACTAGCCGCTTAATTGCGGCTGCCCCTGAACTGATTCTCTCTTGGGTCAGGTAGCGAAAGCTACATCAGGGTCATATACAAGAGATAAGGTCATCTCGAGTCACGAGGGATGATTCGAAAATCTAGTGAATCGCTAATGCAAAGCGTGTCGATTCGCGTTGCACTGGTTAAATCAAATAATTAGACTAAGTATGTAGAACTTGTTGTAGAGTGTTTGCGGACGCGGGTTCGATTCCCGCCGACTCCACCATTTTTTAGATCAACCCTTTTGCTAGGATTATCTCCTTTCGACTATCGCGCAGAGCGATCAGTCATTTTTCCATCAAAACATGGCTTCCATTTCTTTACGAACGCGATAGGCGTCGGTTGTTTTATCAATGGCGACATCGTCCCAACAAAGGCTTTGACCCTTTTTAACTGGTCGCACCACTTTCACTTGATGCGCCAAGCCTAAAGGCAGTCCACCCATTTGTGATGATTTTTTAGCTGGCAAGAGTTTGCCCCAAACCGTATATCCACCCTCTCCATCTAATACATCTCCAGGATTTAGATCGCGCTTGGCAGTAGCAACCACGTCAGCATTCCAGCAATAAGGAACTCCAGTAGCTTCTTTTCGAAGAGCAACGCTAGCTACCGACATACCGACTTCTAGACCAATTAAGTGCCAACGCTTATAGAGCGTAAAGTAACGCCCGCTGGGGTCAGTATGTGCTTTATATTCTTCAAAACAATTTTTGATGTATTCGGTTTCAGCCTCAACTGTGACCCAGATGCCCATGCGAATGTCATAAGGGATTGTTCTGCCATCTTTTTCAAGGGATGAAATTACTTCTACCATTCCCTTTTGTTCAAGGTGCCCGCCTTCACTCATAGGTCTTGTGACAACTGGGATATCTTCAACGCTAGCAGGAGGGTAGAGCAAACCATTGCTTGGTACGAGTAGCCCCGTTGCATTGGCAACCGCGGTCGATTCGATAGAGGGTTTAGAGCCATCCAAAAAGCTATTAAACATTTTTGGGTTTAATCCACCTCGTACCGCTTGCTCAGGGCTAAGACCGTAATGATTCCATACTGTATCTGGAGTGGAATCAGCATAATGCGGCAACCACTTATGGCCACGCCCTGCTGCGACCACTGGGAATCCACAGGTACGCGCCCAATCCACTAAATCACAAATTAAGGCAGGCTGATCACCAAATGCTAGGGAATAAATCACATTGGCCTCTTTGGCCTTTTTTGCTAATAGCGGTCCACAAAATGCATCAGCCTCTACGGTGACATTCACCACATGTTTACCTTGGGAGAAAGCTTTTAAACAATGTTCGACTGCAGCAATGGGGTTGCCAGTACATTCCACAATTACATCAATCTGTGGTGCATTAACTAATTTTGTCCAATCGTCTGTAATAAAGCAGCTTTTTTCCTGAACTGCCATCTCAATCGATTTAGCCTGAATCCGGTTCATATCCCATCCAACCCGCTTTAAATTGGTTCTAGCAGCATCTGGGGATAAATCAGCAATTCCAACTAAATGGACCCCTGGGGTTCTGGGTATTTGTGCCAGATACATGGCGCCAAATTTACCGGCTCCAATCAGACCAATCCGAACAGGTTTCTGACTGATTTCGCGTTCTTGTAACTGTTGATAAAGGCTCATGAAATTTAGTTATATCGCTGTTAATCGGTTATGTTGATAGTCATCAATCGCTTGCTCAATCTCTTCACGGGTGTTCATCACAAACGGTCCGTGTTGAACAATGGGTTCATGAAGGGGTTTTGCGGCCAACACAATCGCCTTTGCTCCCTGCTCTGAGGCGGTAATGTTTAATTGATCACCCTCACTCAAAATAATTGCTGATTGTTTGGGTAAGGCCTGTAAGGCTGAGCCGATCTTCAGATCGCCCTCGTAGATATAGATGAAAGCGTTATGGGTAATGGGTATTGAATGAGAAAAAGACTCTTGAGCGTGTAGGTGAATATCAAAAAAGAGTGGTTCGGTACTTAAACCATAAATAGGACCACGAATAACTTCCCCGCGCAGATTGCGATACTCACCAGCGATCACTTTGATAAGGCCTCCGCCTGGAAGAGTGCTGCGAGGAATCGCATCCTCTTGAATGTCCTGATAGCCGGCTGGCTTCATTTTTTCTTTAGCGGGTAAATTAATCCACAGTTGAAAGCCGCGCATTGCACCACTTTCTTGCTGTGGCATCTCTGAATGAATAATGCCTCGACCAGCGGTCATCCATTGGACGCCGCCTGTTTTTAAATGCCCCCGATTGACCAAATGATCTTCATGCAACATATGGCCCTCGAGCATATAGGTCACGGTCTCAAAACCGCGATGGGGGTGCGGCGGAAAGCCAGCTACATAATCATTCGGATCATTGGATGAGAACTCATCCAACATCAAAAAGGGATCCAAGCGTTGGCGATCTTGCCCACCCAAACTTCGGCGCAGACGTACTCCTGCGCCATCCGATGTAAGGACCCCAGGAATAATGCGCGTAATTTCTCGATTCATAATTTAAGAGCTTAGTGGGTGGTCTTCGGGATGAATATCTAATGCGATTAAGAAACGAGAGACCATATTGTAGCTAGCGATTACGCCCACTAACTCTACTAAGGCAGTGCTTCCTAATACGTTTAAAAGTCGCTCCATTAATGCGGGATCAACTTTAATGTGACGGGTCATTTGCAAGGTTAACTCCAGGACATCATTTTCTAAATCACTAAAACAGTCTGGGTTAAATGTTTTTTGGCCAAGGTGGCGCATAGCATCCACTTGCTCTTGCGTCCCTCCTGCTTTTAGAAACGGTGGCGCATGGTGAAAGAATTCATATTCGGCACCATTCAGAATCGCGACGCCACACATACCAAGCTCTCTTAATTTAGGATCTAAAGATAGCTTCTCTCGAACATTGCCGATGAAGACATTCCAGCCCCTGGCAAACGGTTCGCTATGCAACAACATGCGATCAAGGTTAATAAACTGACCGCCACGCCGCTTTCTGATCTCAGCGACCAGATCAGCGGGTTCTGATAAATCAAGGGGTTGATACGGTATTAAGCGGGAATTTGACATGATTGTAGGGGTTCGATGTTTTTCTTTCCCTCTAGTTTAGCGACAAACTTGATTAATAATACGGCTTATGAACGATTTAACGAACAAGCCCAAGTCGCTACCTATCCTAAATATTGCTGGGTATCAGTTTGTTCGCTTAGATCAATTAGAGTCTTTGCGGGAGTCTTTACAAGAATCCGCCCTTCTTCATCAACTCAAGGGGACCATTCTTCTTGCCGAAGAAGGTATTAATTTATTTCTGGCAGGTCTAGAAAGCGATATTCAAGATTTCCTAAAAACTCTTCGAGCAGATCCTCGACTGCGAACTTTTACAACAAAAGATAGCTGGTCGTCATCCCAGCCTTTTCGTAAGTTGCTGATCAAGATAAAGAAAGAGATTATTCGGATGAATCATCCGACAATCACCCCAGAAAAAGGTAGGGCAAAATTTATTGCTCCTGAGAAGTTAAAGCAATGGCTTGACCAAGGGCATGATGATTTAGGACGACCCGTAGTCATGATTGATACACGCAATAGCTTTGAAGTGGAATATGGCAGCTTTGACAATGCCATGCATTTCAATATCAATAAATTTAGTGAGTTTCCGGAGGCGATTGAATCGCATCTTTTGGAACTTGCTGATAAGACCTTAGTAAGCTTTTGTACGGGCGGGATTCGTTGCGAGAAATCTGGCTTATACCTGCGAGAGCGTGGCTTAGAGCATAGCTACCAATTGGATGGCGGCATTCTCCAATACTTCGAAGATATTGGCTCCGCACACTACCAAGGAGACTGCTTTGTCTTTGATGAGCGCGAAACTCTAGAGCCAACCCTGGCAGCCAAGCCGCAAGGTCGACTCAAACCTAAAAAAACGAATCCCTAATCAGATTTACCGACTAAGTTGAAGTGCTCTACAGCTGGGGGCTGGATAAAAAATGGTCCGACAATGCTACGCCATTCTGTAAATGCTGGTGACCCCCGAAAATCAACCATATGATTTTCTAATGTGTCCCAGTAGATCATCAAAAGATAGCGGTTGGGGGACTCAATACTGTGGTTTACTTTAAAACCCCGAAATCCCTTGGCTGGGGCAATAGCTGTTCGTACTCCTCGAACAATAGCCTCATCAAACTCGGCTTGTTTGCTTTCCTCTATACGTATGTCAACGACCTCTAAAATCATCTGGCTTCCTTTTCAAATCTTTACTAGAAACATCAATTATCATCGATTTATCACCGATTTAATACAAGGATGACTATTTTCTGTATGCAAGCAAAACCAAGAATTGTCGTTTTGGGCGACTATGAGCATTGCCTCCAACGCTTTGCAGATTGGTCATCCATTGCCGAGCGTTCGCAACTTAGCTTTCACCACGAACCTCTTTCTGGAGAGGACTTATATGAAGTGGTCAAGGATGCAGAGGTAATTGCCTTGGTTCGAGATCGCTCTCCCTTTAATTCTGAACTGATTGCTCGCCTCCCTAAGCTCCAATTATTTTTATTTACGGGTGCTCGAAACAATCTTCTAGACCATCAAGTACTGATTAATCGGGGGATTCCGATAGCGTGCACGTCTGGAGGTCCGTCAAAAGAAACAACTGCTGAACTCACATGGGCGCTGATCCTCGCCGCTACTAAAAATATCGTTGATCAAACTCAATTACTACAGCAAGGTCAATGGCGCAATTCTGACTCTGTCTTACCGATGTTAAGCGGTCAACGCCTTGGCATTATTGGTCTTGGCGCCATTGGCGGCATTGTTGCCAAGGTAGGAGCAGCATTTGGCATGGATGTTGTTTGCTGGAGCCCTAATATGACCCCGGAGAGAGCTAAAGCTGCTCATTGCGAATTCGTTCCACTTGACACTCTTTTGCAAACCTCAAAAGTGGTTAGTCTTCATTTAGTAGTAGGTCCAAATACAAAAGATCTCATAAATAAAGAACGGCTACAACTTATGCGAGCAGATTCTGTGTTGGTGAATACGGCGCGTTCTGCATTAATTGTTACTGCTGATTTAATGGAAGCTCTGAAGATGGGTCGCCCCGGTAAGGCAGCCCTAGATGTGTTCGATATAGAGCCCATTCCACAGGACTCTCCCTTGCGACATACTCCAAATCTACTCATGAGCCCTCACCTCGGTTTTATCGCAGAGCCCATCTTTAGCAGTTTTGCAAAAGGTATGGTTGACTCACTTACAGCATGGCTTGATGGCAAACCCATCCCCTTACCTTTTAAATAAATATTCTCCATAAAGCCCACGGTGCAACACAGTCCTGGTCACTTATTTATCACATTCACCTTCATTGGTTTATCGGGTTTTGGTGGTGTATTGCCATGGGCTAGACGCACTTTAGTGGAACAAAAGAAATGGCTCAGCGCACAAGAGTTCAATGCTCTCTTAGGCGTCTGTCAACTGGTACCAGGGCCTAATATCGTGAACTTAGCGGTCTGCGTTGGTCAGCGATTTGGAGGTCTACGTGGAGCCATTGCCGCAGTGGCAGGACTAATGCTTGCCCCAATGACCGTTGTCATTCTGCTGGCGCTTTTGTACGATCACTATGGTCAATTTGAACAGGTGCAAGGAATGTTACGGGGCATCTCAGCCGTTGGTGTTGGATTGATTGCTGCTACTGGTTTTAAGATGCTCAAAGAGGAGCTCTCATATCTTCCAATGCTGATTGTGATTATAATTAGCATTGTCATGGCGACTGTATTTCATTTGGCCTTAGGCTGGGTGGTTGCCATCACTCTTCCCTTAGCTCTCCTGTTTGCCTGGAATAAAGCCAAATGTTGATCGGCTTATTAGGCTTATTTATCAAGCTATCTCTGTTTTCCTTAATTGCCTTTGGTGGAGTCAATGCACTGCTGCCCACTCTTTATGATATTTCTGTAAATCAAGAAAAATGGATTGATGCAGATACTTTTATTCATTACTTTGCAATTGCTCAAGCGGCGCCAGGCCCCAATCTTTTAACGGTCACACTCATTGGTTGGAATGCGTTTGGCTTGGCTGGGGCATTACTGGCCACCCTTGCAGTCTGCTGGCCCTCTTGTATTCTTATTTTTTATTTACAACGGGTGCTCGCTAATCTCCAACACATTCGTTGGAAAAAAACGATTGAGTATTCAGCTGGTGCGCTCGCGGTTGGGCTTGTTTTAGCATCGGCTTGGCAAATTGCAGAACGGATTAACGGCAACGCAATGGCTTATACTCTAACAGTCTTTTGCATTGTTTTTGTCTTAGTAAGTCGCAAGCATCCGCTGTACTTAATTGGCTTAGGGGCTTTGCTCGGTGTATTGGGTTTTATTTAAAAGACTGATAGGTCCAAATACCTAAAAGAGTTAATGCAATCGCCCCACAAACATGCATCAAGGCCAGACCTAAGCCCCAGGTGAGCTGACCTCGCTCAATGAGAGCCACAACCTCTGCGGAGAAGCTAGAGAAGGTTGTCAGCCCTCCTAAAAACCCAGTGATGATAAAAAGTCGCCACTCTGAAGAGACGGAGGGATGGTTTACAAAGTATGCGACTGCAATTCCGACGAGATAGCAACCAAATAGATTTGAAATTAAGGTACCCAGCGGCACAATCGCCGAAAGGCCAGCCGAGATTGTATTAAACCAAACTCTCAGTAGAGCACCAAGACCTGCCCCACAAAAAATAGCTGCGAGCGATAGGCCGCTCAGTGAGAGTCCCATTGTTGGGATGATGAATAGGTTCTAACTAAACACATAGCCGGTATGGGCGGCAACCAAAGCAAACAAAATAGCAAGACTTGTGGCAGCAGCAAGCATCACAATCAACGTAATAATTTTTTTGTTGATAGAGCCTTTATCTTCGTTATGCCATTCATTCATCTTTATCCCCTAATTCCAGCAATACTGTAAAAATGACATTATCCACGATTGCATTTATCTAACGACCGCGGCCAGCCTTACGCATCATTCCTTTGCCTCCACCAAAGCCCTGCTGAGGCTTTCCGCCTAAGCTTTGTGGGCCCTTGCCCGTTGGAGGACGCTGAGGAACTTTAGGGGCTTTGACTGCGGGTTTGGCTAGGGGTTTCTTCTCATCGGTCACAATGGGCTCCTGTCGATATGATGTAGCTATGTTTACTGACTATTCTATCCAAGCAATCGCAATTAATGCTATTCCCCTCATTTTTGCCATCACAATCCATGAGGCTGCTCATGGCTATGCTGCAAAACGCTTTGGTGATAACACCGCTTTTTTACTTGGTAGGGTTACTTTAAACCCATTAAAACACATTGACCCCATCGGCACAGTTTTAATCCCGATTGCCCTGGTCTTGGCAAACTCCCCTTTTTTGGTGGGGTATGCCAAACCCGTCCCGGTTCGCTTTGATCATCTTCGTAATCCACGTATTGACATGATTTGGGTAGCCCTAGCCGGTCCGGGATCTAATTTCATACAGGCTATTTTCTGGGCGGTATTTTGGATATTGATACAGGGCTTTGGTATTAATGAGCCATTCCTGATTTCGATGGCAAAGGCGGGGATTTTTTGGAATATTGGTCTTTTGGTTTTTAATTTGTTTCCCTTGCCACCCCTTGATGGCGGTCGCATCCTTGCCGGAATACTGCCCTATAGACAAGCCGTGATGTTTGGCAAACTAGAGCCTTGGGGCTTTTTTATCGTTCTTGGTCTTCTCTTTACGGGTGTCATCTC
This sequence comes from Polynucleobacter sp. UK-FUSCHL-C3, assembly GCF_040409815.1. Classification (NCBI taxonomy): domain Bacteria; kingdom Pseudomonadati; phylum Pseudomonadota; class Betaproteobacteria; order Burkholderiales; family Burkholderiaceae; genus Polynucleobacter; species Polynucleobacter sp. UK-FUSCHL-C3. Next base: position 449,001 of record NZ_CP099959.1, on the reverse strand, counting down.
GCAGTGGTGGATGGTTCCATTGAGTGACTTTTTTATTGCCATCGTTCGCACCCTCACCTCCCCGCTCAGAATGGTGTTTACACCCTAAAATCGACTGAGGCAAACTTAATAATATCCTTCATAAAATTCAGGTATGCTTTACAGCACCTAAGCAGTTTTTACCCCTTGGAGGTTTACATGAAGACCCACTATTCCCGTATTACTCTTGGAACACTTGTTTCTGCTATTTGCCTAAGTATGGCAACCCCAGCTTTTGCTCAGTTTGCGAAACCAGAAGATGCAGTTAAATATCGCCAAAGTGCGTTTGCACTCATGGGCGCTCACATGGGGCGCTTGGCAGCAGTCGTTAAGGGTGAGACGCCATACAACAAAGATGATGTGGTTCGCAATGCGGCCATCATTAGCATGCTATCTGGCATGCCATGGCAAGCATTTACCTCTGGAACCGAGAGTGGAAAAACGTCAGGGAAAAATGATGCACTTCCCGTCATTTGGTCTGAGGGCGCCAAGTTCAAATCTGCCTCTGAGAAAATGATGGCTGCTGTAGCCGATCTAAATAGCGCAGCTCAATCAGGTAATCCTGAGAACCTCAAAAAAGCATTGGGGGCTACTAGCCAAACCTGCAAAGCCTGTCACGACGATTTCCGCAAGAAGTAATAAGTGTATTACACGGACTGTACTAACTGTAGCTAGTTAATCAGGTAATACAGTCCAAGCCCTACCGCTATAAAAATCGTCAGGGCGACCAAGCGCTGTTTCCCTGTATCAATAGGCTCGGGGGGAGCTGTACCCCCAAAAGCCTCTTCGCCATTCTTATCTCCGGTAATCATTGGGGCTACTAAACTTTCTTTTTTATAGAATTGATAAAAAAGAATGGCGCCTATATGCAATGCAACCAGTGCCATGATGATGTATTGATTAAAGCGATGCATGCTCGTTAAAAACGCAACAGTCGCATTCGATACATATTTAGCAAATGGCCCCTGGAAAAAGATGTCGTCGTCAGCAAAGAGGCCAGTGGAAGCTTGTATCAAAACCGCCAACAAGATCGCAATCACCGAGAGTGCTCCGAGGGGGTTATGACCAAGACTGTCACCCATTCCACCCCTAAGATAGGCAATGAGACGTTTTGGGGTGGGGATAAAGTTGGCAAAACGGGAATGCCAAGACCCTAGAAAGCCCCAAATAATCCGAAACAGTACTAAGGCTAAAGCAATGTATCCACAATACGCATGCCATTGCATGGCATTGCCCCCAATTTTTACAAAGATGATTCCTAGAATGACACAAAGGGCAAGCGCCCAATGAAACAACCTTATCGGCAAATCCCAGACGCGAATCTTTTGTTTCACCTTATTTAATTTCAGGTAGTTCTTTTTGGATGAGCTTCAAACCGGCTCGTAGCAACTCGTCGTAACGTTGTCGCTCAGCTTTAATGGCGTCCGCATCCCATGAATAAAATCCTTGTCCAGTTTTCATACCCAAGTTTTTAGCATCCACTTTTTCTTTCAGGCATTTGGCTACTTCGCCTTTGTTGTTAAGAGAGGGGTAAATACTGGCACCTGCAGCCGCATGAATCTCCAAACCCGCGTGATCGCGTTGCAATACGGGCCCGGCTGCTAGATAACGAAAGCCAAAACCAAAACGTACCGCTTTATCGACGTCTTCGGGGGTCACAATACCTGCATCGATTAAATCAAAGGCCTCACGAGAGAGTGCGTGTTGTAAGCGATTAGCTAAGAATCCAGGCAAATCCTTTTTAACAGTAACCGGCACCATGCCGCATGCGGTCATTAAACGGCTTAAGCTATCTGCAACAAGGGGTGATGTTTTTTCACCATAAACCACTTCCACGCATGGAACAATATGTGCGGGCATAAAGAAATGCAGGCCAACCATTCTGGCAGAGGTTTTTAAGCCTTCTGCAATTTGACTGATCGGAAAACTAGAGCTATTACTAGCCAATACAGTCTGAGGATTAACAACTTGCTCTAATTGAGCAAACAAGTCCTGCTTAATATCTAATTTCTCTGGAACGCACTCGATTACTAAATCAATTTCTGACCAATCAAACTGATTAAGCGAATCTACCAAAGAAATTAAGTGGGCTCGCTGACCATAGCCCATGTCCAGTAATTTAGTTTGAAAGTAATGTGGCAAGACTTTACAGCGCTCAGCATTTGCTTCAAATACATATGTCGTACAACCACCGCGTGCACAAACAAGTGCAACGTCAGCGCCCATCGTTCCGCCACCCACAATCAGAACCTTAGTATCTACTGGACTAAATAGCATCTTACCGACCTTTCAAGACGGGAGCAGTTCCTGTCATCGATGGAACCATGAAATCAAAATCACAACCAATATCTGCTTGCGTTACGGTAGTTTGATACAAACGCCGATATCCTGATTCTGGAATAGCGAGACGCTCTGCTGGAGATGCGAGCGCATCGATGCGTTTGCGTATCTCGGCATCATCGACCTCCAGATGCAAAAGTCTCTGACTGACATCTAAGACAATCATGTCGCCATTACGAACGACTGCAAGTGGGCCATTCTCGGCAGATTCTGGGGTGATGTGCAACACGATTGTTCCAAATGCTGTTCCACTCATCCGCGCATCCGAGATACGAACCATATCTTTAACACCAGCCTGCGCTAATTTTTTAGGGATCGGCAGATACCCCGCCTCTGGCATTCCTGGGGCGCCCTTTGGTCCAGCATTTTGCAAGACCAAAATATCATCGGCATTGACATCCAAGTCAGGGCTATCAATCCGCAATGCCAAGTCTTCTAGTGAGCTAAATACCACCGCACGCCCGCGATGCTTTAATAAATCTGGGCTAGCTGCCGAGTGTTTAATCACAGCGCCCCTAGGAGCTAAATTACCTCTCAAGATTGCCAAACCGCCCACAGGATAAATCGGATCGCTTGAGATCCGTATCACCTTTCTCGCTTTGCTCACCTTGGCGTCCTCAATCTCCTCGCCCAAGGTTTTTCCTGAAACAGTCAAACAATCGAGATACAAATGGGGTTTGAGCTCTCTTAGCACCGCCATCAGCCCCCCATCCTCATAAAGATGTTCCATGTAATGAGCGCCGCTAGGTTTTAGGTCAACCAAAACAGGAACATTTCTACCTAATTGATCGACCATATCCAAATCAATCTTGATGCCCAAGCGAGCTGCCACGGCTGTAATATGAATTAAGGCATTAGTAGAACCACCAATCGCGTGTAACACAGTCAAGGCATTTGTGAGAGCTTTGGGTGTGAGGATTGCTCGTGGTGAGAACGTTTTTTGATCTGCTGTTTTTGCTAACTCTACGGCTCTACGTCCGGTTAGTTCCGACAAACGAAAACGTTCTGCCATGACTGCTGGTGCGGCTGCCGTTCCTGGCAAACTGAGTCCTGCTGTTTCCACCATACAAGCGATCGTACTGGCAGTGCCCATCACCATACAGGTTCCAGTTGTTGGGGCCAGCTTACCGTTGACCTCATCAATCTCCTCTTGGTCAATCTCGCCTGCTCTAAATTTTCCCCAATAGCGCCGGCAATCTGTACAAGCGCCTAAGCGATCTCCCTGATGAAGCGTCGTTAACATCGGACCCGTGGGTATTGAAAGCACCGGAATATCCAAGCTAGCTGCCGCCATCAGTTGAGCGGGAATTGTTTTATCGCATCCCCCCACTAAAACAACTGCATCGACGGGTTGTGAGCGCATCATCTCTTCGGTATCGAGTGCCATCAAGTTGCGCAAATACATACTGGTTGGAAATGCAAAGGACTCATGAATTGAAATGGTTGGAAATACCATTGGCATACCACCCGCCTGCATCACCCCACGCTTGATGGCCTCAATCATTTGCGGCACATTGCCATGACATGGATTGAAATCACTATAGGTATTTGTGATGCCAATAATAGGTCGCTCTAAAGCGCTATCGCTGTAGCCCATTGCCTTAATGAAGGCTTTACGAAGAAACAACGAGAACTCTGTGTCGCCGTAGCGAGTCAGCCCCTTTCGAATTCCAGTTTGTAGGCTCTGATTTGCCTGTGCCTTCGGGTCTTTCGCTACACTCATTTGATGGGTTCCAAAATGACAAAAATATCGACTTACAATGACACATTATTCCAATAAAACTGCAAAAGAGACATGATTCCAGTCAATAGCGTATTACAGGTCGGCTTTTTCCCTGAAATCATGCAGTTAGAGATTGATCGCCGTCTTGTTCCCGTTTCCATGCTGGACCCAAAGGGACCGGTCCCCGACCGAAATGTAAAGGCCATCTTAACGCGCCCCAGCTTTACCATTAACCCCACCCTACTGGACCAACTGCCCGAAATCAAAATGATTGCCTGTTGCGGAGTGGGATACGACAACCTTCCACTAGATTACTTAAAACAAAGGGGGATCATTGCCTCCAATACGCCCGGCGTACTAAATGATGCGGTGTGCGAATTAACTATTGGGCTCCTATTTGGTCTCTTGAGAAAGATTCCGGAGGCTCACCAATTTGTTCTCCAGAAAACTTGGGCGGCCGAGACCTTTCCATTCACCACCTCCCTGGCTGGAAAGAAAGTAGGGATTGTCGGTATGGGTCGTATCGGTCAAGAACTGGCTGCGCGTCTCTTGCCATTCAAAGTGGAGATTGCTTATCACGGCCCTAGTTCAAAAAGCCTACCGTATGTATTTTTTCCATCCCTGATGGATTTAGCGCGAGAGAGTGATGTCCTCATACTGACATGCCCTGGGGGCAAGGCAACCGAGAAAATTATTAATACTTCGATCCTGAACGCATTGGGTCCAAAGGGTTACTTGATTAATGTCGCAAGAGGCAGTGTGGTTAACGAAGATGATCTCATCAGCGCCTTGCAAAACAAAGTCATTGCAGGCGCCGCCCTTGATGTTTTTGAAAACGAGCCGAATCCCAAGCCTGCTTTCTTAAGTCTTTCTAACGTACTACTAGCCCCTCATATTGGCAGCGCTACCCAAGAAACCCGTCAAGCAATGACCAATTTAGCGATCGATAATCTTGAGGCATTTTTTAATCACCAATCACTTCCAACCCCCATTTCTATTTAGTCGGAGATTTTTATGTCTACTCATACCTCTACCCTATCTGCTGTTTTATCTCCCGTATTGACCCCCTTTAATGCGGACGGCAGTCCCAATTGCAAAAAGTTGTTACGTCAATGCCAATGGCTCCAAAGTAATGGGGTTGGACAAGCTGTATTTGGGACCAACTCAGAGGCCAACTCAATGTCTGCTGGTCAAAAAATAGATGTACTTCATGAGCTTATTGGAGGAGGACTTGATCCTAAGAACATGATGCCAGGGACTGGGGCATGCTCTGTAGCGGATGCATCGACGATGACCAAGGCTGCTGTCAAAGCAGGTTGTGCTGGAGTGTTAATGCTCCCACCCTTCTATTACAAGGATGTCGCGGATGATGGACTCTTTCAGTATTACGCAGAGATTATTGAAGCAGTGGGTGATGCAAAGTTAAAAATTTATGTTTACAACATCCCCCCAGTAACCAAAATTGGTTTGAGTGTTCCCCTACTAGAGCGCTTGGTAAAAACGTATCCCAACACAGTCATTGGGATTAAAGATAGCTCGGGAGATTGGCCCTATACCGAGTCTGTCATTAAAGCCTTGCTTGGGACTGGTTTTCGGGTTTATGCCGGTAGCGAGGTATTTTTACTTCGCGCCCTACGTGCAGGCGGAGTAGGTTGTATATCAGCAATGGCAAATGTTAACCCTAAGGCAATTGCGGATTTAGCAGCTCGCTGGCAGGAGCCGGCTGCAGATCATGCGCAAGAGGCTCTAACAGCTCTTCGCTCGGTCTATGCCCAATATCCAATGATTCCGGCGATGAAGGCCGCCGTAGCCCATTACAGCAAAGACCCAGAATGGTCTCGGGTCAGGCCGCCGCTACTGGCACTTGTGCCCAGTCAACACAGCAAGCTAATCGCGGAACTTGAAAAAATTGGCTTCCAGATGCCTGGGCTTTAATAGTCAAAAATGATATAGACTTATACGCTAAGCATTCATTATTAATAGAAAAATTAGGAGATATTGCATGAAACTTTTTAAAGCTCTCGCCCTTTGCTCTGCCCTCGTTTGGGGCAGCGTACAAGCGCAGAATATTTCTATTGCAACCGGCGGTACTGGTGGCGTTTACTACCCGATGGGTGGCGGATTAGCATCGGTTCTCTCCAAAAAAGTACCGGGTATGTCAGCAACCGCAGAAGTCACGGGTGGATCGGTGGACAACCTAAATCTTATTGGTACCGGCAAACCCTACGTTGGCTTCTCGATGGCCGACGCTGCTAAAGACGCACAATCGGGTCAGGATAAATTTACAGGTAAAAAGGTAGATCTCAGCACCCTACTCGTTTTGTATCCTAATCGGATGCACATTGTGACCACTGGTGCTACTGGTATCAAAACGATGCAAGACCTCAAAGGGAAGCGCGTTAGCACTGGCAGCCCTGGAAGTGCAACCGAAGTGATGGCATTTCGTGTAATCGAGGCTGCTGGTCTCGATAAAGATAAAGACATGAGACGTGAGCGTTTAAGTGTTGCCGAGTCTGTAAATGCTGTTAAAGACCGTAAGATTGATGCATTTTTCTGGGTAGGTGGTTTACCAACTGCGGCTGTTACCGATCTTGCTAATACCCCGAATACTCAAATTGTCATGATTGATCACTCCAAAGAAGTGGATGCGATGAACAAAAAATATGGCAATCTGTACTTTAAAGATGTGATCCCAAAAACAACCTACAAGGGTATGGAGAAAGACAATAATGTGATCTCAGTTGCTAATATTTTAGTAACCAGTCCAAAAATGTCTGAAAAGGATGCCTATAACATTGTCAAAGCTGTTTTTGATAATAAGATTGAGTTGGTCCGGACTCATTATGAGTACATCAGCGTAACATTGGAAGGTCAAAAAACTGCTTCCACACCAATACCTTTTCATCCTGGCGCTTTGAAGTACTTTAAAGAAAAGAATGTCAAATTGAATTAAGGCTAGATTGTTGAGAATGCTGTGTAGTAATGGCCGCTAATGCGGCCATTTTTTAATAGAGAATAAAAATATGAGCCAAAGTGCAATCGACAGTGCAACCCAAGAAAAACTAGATGCCCTGATACGACAAGAAGAAGGTGATTCTAATAGCTATAAAGGCTTATTTGCGATCTTCCTAACGCTTGCAGCAGTGGCAATGTCTTTATTCCATCTATATGCAGCCTATGCCATTGTTCCCACTCAGGTATTAAGAACTGTCCACGTTAGCTTTGTACTTTTTCTGGTGTTCTTAAGCTTTCCACTTACTGCCAAGTTTAAAAATCGACTAATGTGGTGGGACATTATCTTTTCCTTAGCGGCCATCTACATTGCCTATTACGCCATCTCTGGTGGCGATAATTTTGGTGATCGTAACACTGCACCAAACTCTACTGATGTGTTCATTGGCGTGGGGCTTATTCTGTTGATCTTGGAAGGCGTGCGCCGAACCAATGGCATGATTCTGGTTACGGTTACCGTCCTCTTTTTGATGTATGCACTTTTTGGTGACCTCCTGCCTGCTCCATGGACTCACAAGGGTTACTCCGTCGATCGCCTTGTCGGTTTTATGTATATGACCTTGGAGGGTATTTACGGTACTGCTGTCGATGTCTCAGCTACTTTAATTATCTTATTTACGATCTTTGGTGCCTTCCTACAATTTACCGGGGCTGGTAAGTTTTTTATTGACTTCTCCTTTGCAGCCATGGGTGGTAAATCCTCTGGGGTTGGGCGAACGATTGTTCTATCCTCTTTCTTACTTGGCGGCCCCTCTGGCTCCGGTGTTGCTACAACAGTTACTGTAGGCTCCGTTGCCGCTCCCATGTTAGATAAAGTAGGCTATGAGAAAAACGCTGCGGGCGGTCTTTTAGCGGCCGGTGGTTTAGGTGCGATTATTTCTCCGCCCGTATTGGGAGCAGCCGCTTTCTTGATTGCTGACTTTCTCCGGATCTCCTATCTAGACGTCTTACTAATGTCGTGCATTCCAACCATTTTGTTTTATCTGGGTCTCTTTACGATGGTGGAAATTGATGTACGTAAATACGGGATGAAGGCAATTCATTTTGAGACCGTGGAGAGCGCTTGGTCACTTAGTAAAAAATATTGGTTCCACTTCTTCTCACTCATTTCAATTGTTGTCTTCATGATGATGGGCTTCTCACCCATCATGTCAGTATTTTGGGCAACCGTTGTTTCTGCACTGACAAGTATGTTGCGCCGTGATACCGCTATTCTTTCTTACGATTGGCTTACTGGTAAGCAGCCTTTCTTAAAAGGTCTCTACGAATCTAACTTAACGAAGGCGCTTTCTTCTGGGTCTACTGGTGTGCTTGCCATTGCAGCGACCTGCGCTGGCGCCGGTCTCATTGTTGGTACTGTTACGCTGACTGGCTTAGGGCTTAAATTTAGCTCGATCGTCATTGCATATGCAGGCGGCTCATTACTTTTAACGGCTATCTTTACCGCCCTGATTGTTTGGATTGTGGGTCTGGCTGTACCTGTCACCGCCTCTTACATTATTTGTGCAGTGATTGCGGCTCCAGCACTAATTAATCTTGGGGTGCCCGCCTTTGCCGCACACATGTTTATCTTTTACTACGCTGTTTTATCTGAGGTGTCTCCGCCAACAGCACTGTCACCCTTTGCGGCAGCGGCAATCTGTAAGGGCAATCCCTACAAAACAACGTTACAAAGCTGGAAATACGTTGCGCCAGCCATATTGGTTCCATTTATGTTCACCCTAGATAAATCCGGTGTGAGCTTGCTCCTCATGGGCTCAACCACAGCATTAGCACAAGCGAATTGGATTGAGATTGCTTGGTCAACCTTTACAGCAATTGTGGGTATTGTTTGCCTTGCTGGTGGTTTACAAGGATGGTTTATTGAGAAAACAAATATTGTTGAACGTCTCTTAATGATCGTATCGGGTGTCGCTCTTGCCTATACATCACCCACGAGTGACATGATTGGCTTTGCCGGCTTTGCGATTGTCTTGGTCATTCAGTTCTTTAAGCACTTCAAGACAAGACCTAAACAAGCCAGCTAACTCCCTTCATTAAAAAAATAGCCAGTATTGAACTGGCTATTTTTCTTGTGCTACGGGACTACTATTTACTTACCAATCTTGCTCCAAGCAGATTTGCCAGCATATTTTTTCACAGCCGCTTCATCAAACTCAAATCCCAAACCAGGGTTTTTATGCAAGATCAGATCACCATTCTTGAACGTTAATTGCTTGTTCACTAAACGCCTGAAATTTAAGACCTGGTTGTCTGGGAAGAACTCCACAAAGCGTGCATTCGGAGTTGCAGCAACGAGTGGCGCGTGCAGATCATGAAACCAATGAGGACATACAGTGACCCCTTTGGAGTCGGCATACGCTGCAATCCGCCTAAACTCACTGATACCACCGCATACCGCCGCATCGGCTTGCAAGATGCCAGCACCGCCTGCATCTACTAGTTCTCTAAACCGCCACCGACCAACTTCAATTTCTCCGGTAGCAATCGTGATCGATGTGCTTTTAGCTAAGCGAGCATGCAAATCGATGGCATCAGGAGAGAATGGCTCTTCTAACCAATAGGGATTGTATTTCTCAAACCGGCGAACATATTCCATCGCAGTTGGAAGATCACGCCAAGCGTTGTTGGCATCAAGGGTTAGTAATATATCCTCACCGATAGAGCTACGTGCGGCTTTCACTCGCGCCTCTTCTTCTCGTGGCGATAGGCGCCCAACTTTCATTTTGACCGCCTTGAAACCTAGTTTTACAAAAGACTCCATCTCTTTGCCCAATTTGGCGGGGGTTTTGCCTTCCAGATAGTAGCCCCCGCTTGCGTAGGCTGGAACGCGGTCGTCGACGACGCAGCCCATAAAATGATGCAAGGGTAGGCCCACAGAGCGTGCATTGAGATCCCAAATAGCAGTATCCAAAATTGAGATACCTCGCATGACCGAACCAGCTCGTCCCTGGAGAATGGATTCAGCATACATATCGTTCCAGAGACCTTCACTACGATGACTATTCTGCCCAATTAGTTTGGGTGCTAAGAGCTGCTCAACCGCAGTCTTTGCAATATCACCTGCTGCAGAGCCAACGTAGCAAAAGCCAATGCCTTCAACACCCTCTCGACTTCTAACTTTAACAATGCAATAGTGTCGCTCGCTGACAGTTCGGGTCGAAAAGGAGGTTACTACATCTAAAGGGATAGGCACTGTTGCGACCTGAACAGATTCAATAATCGGCATTTTTTTCTCCTACTTAATCATCAATCAAAGAAAAATGATTGTAGCGATTATTTTCCTGTAGCTTCAGCAAGACAACGTTTCATAAAAGTATCTTTTGCAGCATCAATTAATTTACGCTGACGGGCACTGTGCTCGCACTCAGACTGTGCTTGTGCCATGCAATCTTGATAGGATAGGGGTTTGGAGTTAGGGTTTGATGGATTTTGGCTTCCAGACTTCTGAGCACAAGTCTTACCCCACGCCTCCGATAAGGGGGAAAAAGAAAGAAGGGCTGCAGTCATTAAGGACATTTTCATCATCGCTACCTCCTGGTGATGGACTAGACATCATACCCAATTTACATCTAGAAAAATGGTGCAGCACCGCATAATAGTTATCCCTAAATTTTGGGATATTGGATAATCAGTCTGTGCATCAAAAAAATATCCTCAAGTCCCAAAGACCACATATTCTTTTTAACCTAGTGGGGGTGTTTTTTTCTATCTTCGTCGTCGTGCCCCTCACTAGCTCTGTAGTGAGCGCTCAAAATATTCCGGCGAGTAAAGCTGTTCAAGCGAAGGCGGTTAGCAAACAAAAAGGGATTCAGGTCAATCAACGTCAGGCAAATAAAACGGTTAAAGATACAAGCGCTTCTTTGACCGACCCTGGAACTGAAGAATATAGTCAATTTGATATTGCTCCCGACTTTAGGGTTAGCAGAGGGTGCATGCAACGTGGTTTTCGAGATAGCCGACTACCTGAAAGAATTGGTATCGAAGACCCTGAATTTTTAGATTACTTTAGAAATCAGACGGCTCGTTTTTTTAACACCATCCAAGGTTCATGCATTCCCTATGTTGCAGCATTTGGTAAACGCAATCGGCTAGAGTCACTCAGTATTATGAATGGGCCGACTCGTAACGAAAAATCGCAAATTCTTACATTCAGTATGTCGTCTTTTGGGGGATATCGCGTTCAGGAAGAAAACCTAGTCGACCAAATGCAATTCTGGACCGAAGTTCTGATTCCACTTCAAGAAGTCCTCTATGATCCCCAACGTCTTGGAGACAAATTGCCGGTAGAACTCGTTTGGGAATTAAACTCTATTGTGAAGCAGATTTATCCAGATGATTCTGGATCGATTGAGAGCACACCCATGCAGGTTCGCTTAATTGTTGATTTTGGAACCCGCGACCGTTGGGCACAAATTTGGGCAGTAGAAATCCTCAATACCAAAACGAATCAAATTGTTGCAGATGCATTTTGGCTCAATCGCCCTGAAATCTCCGGCTCATTTTTTACTTCGAGTGGTGAGTCGATCGAACGAACTTTCTGGACCAATCCACTCAGTTACCGACGAATTTCGAGAGGGGTTGGGCAAGTTTTGATTCGGTCCAGACCAAATCCGAATAATCCACAAGCACAAAATAAAGACCGGCGCTATCGAACTCATATGGGCATTGACTATGCAGCCCCAACGGGCACGCCAGTCTTTAGCGTCGCAGACGGTAAAGTGGCCTACATTGGATTTAACGGTGCCTATGGAAAGCTCATCATCATTGATCACCCTGGCAACTACCGAACCTACTATGCCCATTTAAGCAACTACAACAATGAGTTGATGGTGGGTAACGATATTCGGCGAGGGATGGAGATTGGCTATGTAGGCTCAACCGGTCGGTCAACCGGTCCCCACCTGCATTACGAGTTACGTAAGAATGGAATTTACGTTGACCCCTATAACCCAAAGATACAGTTAGATTTATGGACAATGCGGCCAAGTGATAGTGGTCAATTTACTAAACAGCTTTTATTGCTTGGTAACATTAATCCAGAATGAAGTTGCCATGTTAAAAACTCTTCGACTTGAATCCGTCTTCTGCATCCGGGGAGGTAAGTCTTTATTTACTAATCTTGATCTAGAAATAAAGCCTGGCTCCATTTTGCGCATCTCAGGTGATAACGGCTCGGGTAAGTCCAGCCTCTTGCGTATTCTGTGCGGACTTCTACCCCCTCAAGCAGGAAAGGTAGTTTGGGGTGACCGATTGATCCATGAAGATCGCGATCAATTTCATAGCGAACTAATTTATCTGGGTCATATTCCTGCTTTAAAAGCAGATTTCACTGCGATTGAGAACTTGATGAGTCTTGCGCTCCTTAGTGGTCAATCGATTACAGCGGAAGAGGCCTTGAGCGCCCTCACCGCGGCAGATTTAGCAGATCAAGCCCATCGTGCTATTCGCACCCTTTCACAAGGTCAAAAGCAGCGTATCGCACTTGCTCGCCTCCGCTTACCCAACCCGAAGCCTCTCTGGATTTTGGATGAGCCATTTAATGCCTTGGATCAACAATCTAATCAACTGCTTCAATCTTTATTGCTTGCCCATGTGAGACAGAATGGAATGGTGGCGATTAGCAGTCATCAAGCTCTGAGTATTGATGATGACCCGCAAGTAATGAGGCTCGTACTATGAGTCATTCTGCAACGAGTACCTCTATCTTTATCGGCATTATCAAACGTGATCTGCAACTTGCCCTGCGACGTAAGAGTGACAGTCTTTCGGCATTGATATTTTTTGCAGTTGTTGCCAGCTTGTTTCCTCTCGGGATTGGTCCTGAAACAAAACTCTTAATGCAAATTGCCCCCGGTATGCTGTGGATCGCTGCACTATTAGCAGCCATGCTGTCTTTGCATAAGATGTTTACTGAGGATTTTATGGACGGATCCTTAGATCAAATTCTATTGACAAAACTACCACTATCTCTTGTGGTCTTGGCAAAGACCATCGCACATTGGCTGAGTAGTGGTGTCTTGTTAGCGCTGATCTCACCAATTCTGGCTTTGCAATTTAACCTGCCGTTTGATAGCGTTGTTGTACTCTTTTTATCTCTTCTCTTAGGCACCCCCCTACTAAGCCTGATTGGCTCGATTGGCGCGGGTTTAACCCTAGCTAGCCGGGGCGGCGGTACCCTCTTGTCCTTAATTATTCTTCCGCTGGTAGCGCCAGTGCTCATTTTTGGAGCAGGCGCTGTAGAGGCCTATCAAGCAGGCTTAGGATTAACTGCTCATTTTTCACTATTGGGTGCAATGCTGGCAATTGCTTTATTTCTGGCACCCATCGCCACCGCTGCTAGTTTACGAATTGCACTGGAATAAGACCAATCAATACAATGATTCGACTTACAATACTTGCCAAGACCACCATTAAGAACTTGTGACCTATTTTGTCTATTCGTGATAACAACTGGTTTAAGTATGCCCCGCCGCAGCGCTTTTATGAGCTCTCAGGAAAGCTGATCCCGTGGTTTACGATCAGCGGCATTATTCTCAGCATCATCGGTCTTGTTGTTGGTCTTGGTATCGCCCCAACCGATCATCAACAAGGTAATTCCTATCGGATTATTTTTATTCATGTACCGGCTGCTTGGATGTCCATGCTGATTTATGTTGTGATGGCATTTTGGGCTGCAATTGGTCTCATCTTTAATGCCCGCTTAGCAAGCATGTTGGCTTTATCGCTCGCCCCCACTGGGGCAATCATGACCTTTATTGCACTCTTGACAGGGGCGGTCTGGGGGAAACCCACATGGGGCACATGGTGGGTCTGGGATGCGCGCCTGACCTCCGAGCTTGTTTTATTGTTCTTATATTTTGGTTTCTTATCTCTGCACGCCTCAATCGATGATGTGCGCAAGGCAGATCGTAGCGCAGCCCTATTAGCTATTGTTGGGGTGGTGAACGTGCCTATTATTTACTTCTCGGTGAAGTGGTGGAACACCCTTCACCAAGGAGCCTCCATTAGCCTCACCAAGGCACCAACCATGGCAACCCAAATGCTAACCGGTATGTTAATTATGGTTTTTGCGTTTTGGATGTACTCCATTGCAGTAGCCCTATACCGCTGCCGAACTCTGATCTTAGAGCGTGATCGCAATGCCCAATGGGTTAAGGAGGCTATGTAATGTTTTACTGGTCAAACTTTGCCGATTTCTTGAATATGGGGGGTTATGGCCTATATGTCTGGGGGTCTTATCTAGTCACCGCTTTAGTCCTAATCATTGAGGTTTTAAGGCTAAGAAGCCGAAATCGGGCCCTCAGAAAAACCCTATTCTCTGAATTCCACGAGTCTTCTAAAAATTAGGCAAAATACGAGGTTATGAAACCCCGTACAAAACGCGGTCTTGCGATCGCTGGCGGCCTAGCCTCTTTAGGGATTGCAACCTATCTAGTCTTGCAAACTTTTCAAAGTAATTTGGTTTTCTTTTTTAGCCCCTCCCAGGTGGTGGCAAATGAAGCTCCAAAAAATAAACCCTTTCGCATTGGCGGGCTTGTTAAGGAAGGAAGTATTCAGCGTGACCCGGGTGGCCTCAAAGTGTCTTTTATTGTGACGGATACGGCCCATGATGTTCAGGTTCAATACGAGGGACTTCTGCCAGATCTTTTTAAAGAAGGCAAAGGCGTTGTCGCACAAGGTCAGCTTGGTAGCAATGGCATCTTTGCCGCCAAACAAGTTCTTGCCAAACATGATGAAAACTATATGCCTCCAGAAGCTGCTGAAGCTCTCGAAAAAGCGAAATCCAAACAACCACAAACAGCGCCCACTCTTAAAGAATCTGCGGGAGGCAAAAATTGATTGCTGAAATTGGTCAATACTCTTTAGTGCTGGCTTTGTTTACCGCAATCATCTTGGCGGTATTTCCAATCCTTGGCGCACAAACCAATCGTCCGCAACTCAATGCCATTGCCAGACCCGCTTCATGGGGGCTTTTTGTTTGGGTGGCCATCTCTTTTATTTGCTTAACTATTACATTTATTGAGAATGATTTCAGTGTTCTCTATGTGGCACAAAACTCAAACTCCCAACTTCCTCTCATTTACCGAATCTGTGCAGTTTGGGGCGGCCATGAGGGATCGATTCTCCTATGGGCTCTTATGCTGGCTGGTTGGACCTTAGCCGTTGCGGTATTTTCTAAACACTTACCCGACAAAATGGTTGCACGGATTTTAGGGATTCTGGGTATTTTGAGTATTGGTGTGTTGTTATTTACGCTCTTAACCTCCAACCCTTTTGATCGTTTATTTCCTCCTGCGCCTGAAGGTAGAGATCTCAATCCTCTTTTACAAGACCCCGGGATGATTATTCATCCGCCGTTTTTATATATGGGCTATGTGGGCTCTGCTGTAGCCTTTGCCTTTGCTATCGCTGCCTTGCTATCGGGTCGCTTAGATGCTGCATGGGCAAGGTGGTCGCGCCCATGGGTAACAACCGCATGGTGCTTTCTGACCATTGGTATTGCCTTAGGTAGCGCATGGGCATACTACGAACTGGGCTGGGGTGGATGGTGGTTCTGGGATCCGGTGGAGAATGCATCCTTCATGCCTTGGTTGGTGGGCACCGCTCTGATTCATTCATTGGCAGTTACCGAGAAACGTGGCGGCTTTAAGATGTGGACCGCCCTCTTAGCGATTCTTGCGTTCTCACTCTCCTTACTAGGTACCTTCCTAGTTCGCTCTGGCGTCATTACCTCTGTGCATGCTTTTGCTACCGATCCAGAGCGCGGTATCTTTATTTTGGGTTTCCTCGCTTTCGTGGTCGGCGGCTCACTTTTACTCTTTGCGTGGCGTGCCCCAAAAGCCAACATCGGTGGTAATTTTGAGACTGTGTCGCGTGAGGGCATGCTCCTCGTCAATAACGTTTTGTTACTCGTAGCTGCTGCTGCAGTTTTATTAGGAACTCTGTATCCATTAATCTTAGATGCGCTTAATCTAGGCAAGATCTCAGTTGGCGAGCCCTATTTTGAGGCGGTATTTGTTCCTCTAATGACCCCTGCTCTCTTTTTAATGGGCGTTGGGCCAATTGCACGCTGGCGACAGTCTCCGCCGATTGAACTAGTTGTGAAGTTGAAATGGGCTTTTGCTGTGAGCGCTATAACGGCTGTCATTGCACCAATCATGCTGCGGTCGTGGACCCCAATGATTGGCTTTGGACTCTTGGTCTCTGCCTGGATTATTAGCTCTGGGGTTACACAATTGGTGGATCGTGCGCGCATTAATCCTGATCGATCCTGGTGGCAGAATTTACGGATTCAGCCTGCTGGATATTACGGCATGCTAATGGCGCATTTTGGAGTTGCCGTTTTTATTATTGGTGTCACTGCAGTACGTGGCTTTGAAACCGAACAAGATGTGCGGATGCAAGTGGGTGGCGTCTCTCAATCAGGTGGCTATGATTTCCAATTAGTTTCCTTAAAAACCATTGCTGGTCCCAATTACGCTGCTATACAGGGTCATTTTGATGTGAGCCGAAATGGTAAGCCGGTGACAAGTCTATATCCAGAAAAACGGATTTATACCGCTAGCCAGATGCCGATGACCGAAGCGGCCATTGACTCTGGCCTAACACGAGACCTATATGTTTCATTGGGTGAGCCTATTAATGACAATGAATGGAGTGTGCGTATTTATCACAAACCCTTTGTTGATTGGATCTGGGGTGGTTGTTTTCTAATGGCCTTAGGTGGCTTCTTGGCTATTACAGATCGTCGGTATCGCAAGAAAGAGGCTTGAGATGAAACGCTATCTCATTCCGTTGTTAATCTTTGTTGTGTTACTAGTATTTTTAGTCATCGGACTTCAGCTCAAGCCCCGCGAGGTACCATCCCCATTCATTGGTAAGCCAGCACCAGTATTTTCTCTGCCAGTATTAGGAAAAGAGCAAAGCGCCTTCTCACCAGAGCAAATGAAAGGCAAAGTTTGGATCCTCAATGTGTGGGCCTCTTGGTGCGTAGCCTGCCGCGAGGAGCACCCTTTACTGCTTGATTTTGCAAAATCACAAAATACCCCCTTGATTGGCTTAGATTACAAAGATAAACCCGAGGCCGCCAAGGCATGGCTAAAACAATACGGCGATCCTTATGAACTCTCTATTTCTGATCTTACGGGTCAAGTGGGTATTGATTATGGCGTGTATGGAGTCCCAGAAACATTTGTGATCGATCGTTCTGGAATTATTCGATATAAACATATTGGCCCCCTTACTCAGGAGGCGATCAGCCAGAAGATTATTCCCTTGATTGCAAAGTTACAGCAATGAAGTTCATTAGGCCTCCCATTCTTGCAACCCTCTCGCTACTCCTGATAGTTTGTGCTGATGTAGGCGCCCAAGTTAGTGCGAGCGCTAATAGCTCAGCAAAGATAGCAACTCCGGTTGCCAGCAATCCCGAATTAGAGAAAAGAGTATTAGAACTCTCTCATGAGCTACGGTGCCTTGTCTGCCAAAATCAAACCATTGCAGACTCTAATGCAGATTTAGCAGTGGATTTGAAAAATCAAGTACGCAAACAACTAAGTGAGGGTCGCTCTAAAGAAGAAATCCTTAAATACATGACTGATCGTTATGGTGACTTCGTTTTGTATAAACCGCCTTTTAATGGTGCAACGATCATGCTGTGGGTAGGCCCGTTTTTACTAATGTTGTTTGGTCTATTTTTCTTAGTCCGTCAAATTAAACAACGCCGGCAAGACCTTTTAGGTGAATCCTTCTCTCCCCAAGACATTGAACGTGCCCGACAACTATTAGATCGTAAGACAGAAAACTAGTAATGACCATTTTCATCATCCTTGCCATCATCATGACTGTACTTGCGGTCTTGATTATTGTGATTCCATTTCGCAGAAAGCAATTAGACCTTCAAAAAATTAGCCTTGAGCAAGATGAGAATATTGCCATCCTACAGAATCAGTTAAGTCAGTTTGAATTGGATTTTAAGGAAGGGCGAATTAATCAAGAGCAATTAGATGAATCTCGTCTTGATATTGAGAAACGCCTTTTACAAGAAGAGCGTGCTATTGCTGCAGATCAGTTTAATCCGGAGAAAGTCACTCAAAAGACTGGTAAGAAATGGCCAACAATTTGGATTGCGACAGGTTTACCACTATGCGCCATTCTTCTTTATCTCCTAGTTGGCTCACCACTCGCCCTCTATCTTCCTGAAGCAAATCAAGGGCAACCACAGCTGACCCAAAAAGATATTGAAGGAATGGTCGAGCGCCTTGCTGATAAGCTCAAGAAAGAGCCCAATAATGCCGAAGGTTGGCAAATGTTAGGTCGGTCTTATGCTGCCCTACAGAAAATGCCTGAGGCTCTTGCTGCTTATAAAAAAGCATTAGAGCTGAGTCCCAATAATGCACAACTGATGGTTGATTATGCGGATTTACTTGCTTTCCAGAACAAGAGCGTTCGAGGCGAGCCGATGCGCCTAATCCAACAAGCTTTAAAAATTGAGCCGAATAATCTAAAAGCCCTTGCTTTAGGAGGCACCGCTTATTTTGAGCTAGGTGACTTTAAGAAGGCTGAGGAATACTGGACTAAGGCAAAGAACTTGGTTCCTGCCGATAGCGAGTTTGCTCGCGGTATGACAGAAAATATTGCCTCCGCAAAGGCAGAGGCAATGAATCGTTCTAAAAAATAAATGGGGTTAACCTAAGACCAAAACGGGCAAATTGCTGTGAACGATCACTGCATGCGTTTCGCTTCCTAGCAAAATTCCTTTTAAGCCTGTGTTTGTGTTCGATGCCATCACAATGACATCCCCTTTGGCTTTTTTAGCCGTCTCAATAATGCCCTCAAATAAATTGACATTGAAAACATGGCGCATGTCCACAGTTAAGCCCTTGCCTATTTTTTCCATCGATTTCTTGAGGATTTTCTTAGCAAATGATTCGCAGGCTTTTTTATGCTGAGCATCAGAGAAAGGTATCCCTATCGTGCTATCTGCATATGCAATGGGTGGCAATGGGTCAGATACATACACCAAGGTGATCTTAGCTCCACCCGATTTAGCCAATTGTGCAACTTTTTTTAAGGATTTAAAACTAAGATCGCTACCATCAACTGGAACAATTAAATTCTTAAACATTGAACACCCCTTATTAGTAGTTTTGAGGATTTATACTCATAAGACTATGTTAAGTCTTATTACCCCGAAAAGGGAAGGGTTCTAACCAAAATGCTCAAGTATTTAGTCCCATATTTGTCCTTCTTAATTGGTCTCTTGGTGATAGATCTCATTTGGCTATTAGGCATTGCCAAAGGTCTTTATCGCTCCGAAATGGGTTCTCTGATGACCGCAAATCCTAATTTAGTTGCTGCCTTAGGCTTTTATCTTCTTTATAGTCTGGGAGCAACCATCTTTGCTGTTTACCCTGCTCTCCAAAAGCAAGCTTGGCTTGATGCCTTGATATATGGCGCCCTCTTTGGGTTCTTTTGCTACATGACCTATAACTTAACAAATCTAGCAGTGATTCGTGACTTTCCCAGCAAGTTAGCTTTAATAGATATCGTTTGGGGAAGTATTTTGACCGCTTCATGCTCTGTTCTTGCTTATTACGTGAGTCAATACTCAGAAAAATGGTTTAGAGGCTAACACAAGGGGACTTAATGCACCCAACCCTTACGGCGCTCATAGATCACAAATAGCACTCCCCAAATCACAATCGATGCGTATGCACAGATCCATGAAATCCGATCCGTTTGTGAGCCGCTTAGGTCAAGAACGAAGCCAAAAATAGCGGGGCCAAGAAGTCCGCCGCCAAAGCCCATCAGAGAATGCAAACCCATTGCCGCACCTTTAATCTTTGGGTCAGCACTAGTAACCAAGCCAGCCGTCAAGGTCGCTGAATCGGCCATAATAAAAATGGCATGTCCAATAGCCAAAGCCAAAATGAGCCAACTGGCGTGACCCATCGAGTAGGCTAGAGCAACTCCAAAGATAGCGCTCGTGATCATCACAATGCAGATCCACTTTTGACGACCTATTTTGAGAGCTAACTCATTACCTAATATAGATGCTGGCACCCCAAAGAAATTAATAACGCCGGCTAGAGTAGTCGCTGCTAAGAAAAATTGCTCACCAGATAACTGAGTACTCAAAATGAAGAATGCCACTAACCAGCTACGCGATGCGAACAGCTCTAGAGAATGAAAGGTGTAGCCTAGAATAAAGCCAGATGCATTGCGATCTTGTAATACCTGCTGCCACTTTGCCACTGGAAAAATATCGCGCCAGTTAATTACTATCCTATCGTGCCAATGAACATCATGCATCGGCCGAACGCAGAAATAAACGATCAATAAAGAAATCGTAGGGCCTAGTGCAAGCCACCGATAAACATGATGCCAATCTCCTAAATTAAGAACCCAGCCAGATACAACATACGATAAACCGGTACCAACACCAAAGAACGCGGTGTAAAAAGAGATGTGACGGGTGATCTCGCCCTGCGTCAAACGATCGGATAAGATCTTAAGTCCTGGCATATAAGTAGCGGCAAGTCCTGCGCCATTAATTGCCATGCACAGGCAAGCGCTATAGAAATCGTTTGCCAGAAAGCCCATTCCCAATAAACCAGAAATTGCTAATGTACTGCCAAATAAATAAATACGGCGCGCATCCATTTGATCGGTTAGCGCAGTTGCAAAAGGTACTAAAAGAACATAACCAACAAAAAAGGAGCTCGCGATTAAGCCAGATTCAAAATTACTAAGACCCCACTCATTCTGTAAGGTGGTCAAGGTAACTGCATACGCCGCAAATCCTAATAAAGCACCAATCTGTGCCAATAACATTAGTGGCGTATTACCTTTCAAAATACTCATGTATTGGTCTTATTGATCTTGGCCGTGGGGTGGCTCTTGAAAGCCGTTGCGACGAAAGGTAATAACTAAGGTATCGCGATAGCCGTGTGCAGCAGTTGGCTGAATTGGGGTCGTTTCATGAATCATCTTGGCATCATTTAGCAGCAATACACTCCATGAGTTTTGCAAGGTAAAGCGCAGTCCTATTGAGCCCTGAGACTCAAAAATACGGGTCTCCCCACCCTTTACCCCAACCCGATCAACTAAGATCACTGCCACAAAATCAACTCCGTCTCGATGCGCACCCTCTGGAGTGGGCCGACCAATTCCATCACTCGTATCGATACGGAATGGATGCACTTCTACAAACCATGCAGGTGATGGAGCGATTGCGGATAGCAATTGAGCTATCTTGATAATTAGTTGTTGCCAGTGTTGATTCTGAGCAAGTTCAGGCTGCAATGGCTCAAACCAACGCTCAATGCCGCCATGCAAGGCGTTGTAATCCAATGATTGCCAATGCGCTCGATGTGGTGCCATTTCCAGGCTAGAGTCACGTACGATATAGCTAGCATGCCTACGATAACGATAGCGCCCGCCATCCTTTAAATAAGGATCACGGGGTAAATGATTCCAATATGACTTAAACATATTTAACTGATCTAGGGATAAAGAAACCTGTTTAGCCAAGTTATCAGGAGACAAAACAACATAACCACGCTCTCCTAAAAAAGAGTGTGCTTGCTCAATTGGTGTAAAGGGAGGAAGTAACATCAAATAATTAAACAAATAGTTATGGTTGGTTAATCTGAATTTAGCCTATTTACCCATATTCAAGTTAAGAAAAAATCTCATGAAATAAGACTAACTAGAAAGTGAGCTGATAAAAGGTTCATGGCTTTATCATTGTATTTTTAACAATTATGCCCTGATTAATCAAATGACTATGAACTCAAACTCTTTACGTGTTGCCCTTATTACTGGTGCTGGAACTGGAATAGGAAAAGCTGCTGCCAAAGCCCTTTTAGCAGACGGCTTCTGCATTGTGCTGACAGGTCGCAAGCTAGAACGCCTTACGAAGGCCATTGAGGAGATTGGGGGTAATGACAAGAACTGTCTAGCGGTCTCTTGTGATATTGGAAAGCCCGAGGAGGTTAAATCGCTATTTACCGCTCTCAAGAATAAGTTCGGTCGGATTGACGTGCTCTTTAATAATGCTGGTACTGGTGCTCCCGCTATTCCGATGGATGAACTTACGTACGATCAGTGGATGAATGTGGTCAATAGTAATTTATGCGGTGCGTTCTTGTGCTCACAAGAGGCCATGCGCATGATGAAAGCACAATCTCCACAAGGAGGTCGCATAATAAATAATGGCTCCATCTCTGCTCATGCACCCCGCCCCAACACAGCTCCCTATACGTCAACCAAGCATGCGATTACAGGTCTGACCAAATCTATAGCATTAGATGGTCGTCCCTTTAATATTAATTGTGGGCAAATTGATATTGGTAATGCAGCTACGGAGATGACCGAGCGAATGGCCAATGGCATTATGCAAGCCGATGGGTCTATCAAGGTAGAACCTCGTATGGATGTTGATCATGTAGGTCAGGCGGTGTTGCACATGGCAAAGCTACCGCCCGAGAGCAATGTCTTATTTATGACCATCATGGCTAGCAAAATGCCTTTTGTGGGTCGTGGCTAAAACTAATTTATTTATATCCAACCTTATCCAAGATTCGCTGTGCGACCACCTGGTTACGCCCAATAGCTGCTACCGAGACCTTCTCGACTTGATAAGGTCCTAAGGCTTTCAGGGCTGGGTTATCTACTTTCACTGAGGCCACTGCAGGCCATTCATTATTGCCATCTGCCAAATAGATCTGCGCAGCATCGCTAGCCAAATACTCCAAAAATAGGACAGCGGCTTTTGGGTTAGGGGCATTTTTGGCTAAGCCGCCTCCAGAGATATTGATATGAACTCCGCCAGCATTTTGGTTGGGCCAAATGTGACCAATCTTAGAGATGACCGCAATGTCCTCTGGTTTTGTGGAGCGCATTAAGCGAGCAAGATAGTAAGAATTTGTTAGAGCAACGCCACACTCCCCCGAGGCTACTGCTTTGATTTGATCAGTATCGCCTCCCTTTGGTGCGCGAGCCATGTTAGCCACCATGCCCTTGGCCCATTGCTCTGTAGCTACCGATCCATCACGCTCAATCAATGCGCCTACTAAAGACAGCATATAGGGGTGAGAACCTGAGCGCGTACAGACCTTACCTTTATTCATAGGGTCGGCAAGTTTTTCATAGGTATTCACATGTTGTGGATCGATACTAGCTTTGTTATACACAATGACGCGGGCACGGGTTGAGAACCCAAACCAAGTAATACCATCGGCATCTGCTTTGGCCCGTAAATTAGCTGGAATACGCTGATCTAATATCTTCGATTGAATAGGTCTAAATAAGCCATTGACTTGGGCACGCCAAAGTCGTGCAGCATCAACCAATAAAATAACATCTGCTGGGCTTCTTGAGCCCTCACTGTTTAAACGCTCTAACAGGGCATTGTCATCGGCCTCAATGCGATTAATCTTAATTCCTGTTGACTTCGTAAAGTTAGCGTACAAAGCCTCGTCCGTTTGGTAATGACGAGCAGAATATAGATTTAGCTCTTTATTTGGTTCTACGGCATATCCGCTGTTTAAGAGAGTAAAAGATAAAGCAATGCTGAAAAAGAATTTTCTTGCTTTCCCGTACAAACTGCTTAACACCGAAACCATTTCGCCATTCCTTATTGATGAATTCTATAGGCATCATCCTATCACAAATGAGAATGATTATCAATAATATTGATGGTTCCTGGGGTTTCTAGCGCCCCTTGGAGATGGCCCTTGAAAGCAAGATGACTGGTAAAAGTCCAACTAATACAATACTTAAGGCTGGTAGCACAAGCTCAGAAAGTCGCTCGTCAGCAGCCAGCTGATAGGTAGCGACTGCCAAGGTATCAAGGTTAAAGGGCCGCAATAGCAAGGTAGCAGGTAACTCTTTCATCACATCGACAAACACAAACAGTAAAGCTGTCAGCACGCTACGGCGCAGTAATGGCAAATGAATTCTGCGAATCATTTCCCACGGTTTTGCTCCCAGAAGTGCGGCCGTTCCATCCATCGCTGGAGTAATTCGGGTTAATCCAGTTTCAATACTTTGCAAGCCAGAAGATAAAAAACGTATTAGATAGGCATAAATCAAAACAGCAACGCTCGCCGACATAAACCATGCAATATCAAGCAATCCCATCAATGACAAGATTCCAACACCCAATACAGCTCCGGGTAGCGCATAGCCAACCGTTAGAACGCGATTGACCCCCCGCAGTATTTTGCTTTGACTCAGGCGCGCAGCATAAGCAAGAAATATGGCACAAATCACTGCTAGGATTGCAGTGAGCGCGGATAGTCCTAAAGAATTCTTGAGCCAAGAAAAATAGCGTGGATCGATACTGAAGCTCTCACTCATGAGCAGGTGAAGCAATACCCACATGGGCAATATAAATGCTGAGAATAAAGTGACCCCACAAAAGGAAGATGCATAGAATGCATGTGATCCCCTTAAGCGTTTTGGTATTGGTGGCTGAGTATTGGTATTACCTAAGGCATAACGCTGACGAGAACGATTATGTTGTTCCCAATAAAATACGATGAGCACAAAAGCTAATAACATGAGTGATAAGTGCACAGCAGCAATTCGGTCCCCAAACGAAAGCCACGCTTTAAAGATACCGGTTGCAAAAGTCTGTAAACCAAAATACGAGACCGCCCCAAAATCTGCCAGGACCTCCATCAATGCCAAAGCAATGCCGGTAAAGATAGCAGGTCTTGTCATCGGTAGCACTAGACGAATAAAGGCCTCAACACTGCTATAGCCCAATGTTTCTGCTGCCTCCATCAGACGCGCACTTCGATCTAAAAATGAAGTACGAGCCACTAAGTACACATAGGGATATAAACAGAGGGAAAAGGTCCAGATGGCTCCACCCAAAGAACGAGGATCAGGCAAAGATGAACTGATTCCGAAACTATCACGCATCATGGTTTGCAAAGGTCCTGAGAACTGCAAAAAGTCGACAAAGAGATAGGCCATCACATAGGTGGGCACTGCCAAGGGCAGAATAAGCGCCCACTCGAATACTTTCTTACCAGGAAATTGATAGTTTGCGACTAACCAGGCATTACCCACCCCTAGAATAAAAACGCCAATGCTAACACCAAAACTTAACAAAACTGTCGTGACAACATAGTCATTTAAGACATAGCTCCACAGATGAAAAAGCGTACTTCCTCCTATTTCTCCTAATTCGGCAGAAGATAAAGGCTGACCTGTTCCAAAAAAAATGGGTAATAGCAAGCCAATCATCGGCAATGCCAAAAACAGAGAAAGGAGAATTGCAGTAGCGCGCATTAAATGGAGATCTGTGGGGGTCTTATCTGCTATTTGTACAGTATTTGTGAATTTAAGCAATTCAATGAGAAAATTATAGGGATGAATTCCAATCCAACCCTAATTTCTCTTGAAAACATCGCCATTCAGTTTCCACGGCAAGATGGTTCTGGCATCCTAGAAATTGTGAAGGGGCTTAGCTTTAGCCTGCCCCAAGGCGATATTGCCTGCTTACTGGGCCCGTCTGGCTGTGGTAAATCAACCGTTTTGCGCGCTATTTGTGGCTTTGAACCCTTGCAAATGGGTGATATCAAGATTCATGGCAAAACGGTTAGCTCAAAGAATATGCGCATTCCCCCTGCCGATCGTAAGGTTGGCATGGTCTTTCAAGACTTTGCCCTTTTTCCTCACCTCACCGTTCTTGAGAATGTGATCTTTGGCTTGCGTGAAGGCTCCATCAGTACACGTAAACAAACGGGGATGCAATGGTTAGAGCGAGTGTCCTTGCAAGACAAAGCAGCAGCCTATCCTCATGAACTTTCGGGAGGACAGCAGCAACGCGTGGCCTTGGCAAGAGCAATGGCACCCGAACCGGATTTAATTCTTCTAGATGAGCCGTTCTCGAATCTAGATATTGATCTACGTGAGCGATTGGCTGACGAAATGCGCGATATTCTCAAAGCAAACAATGTAACCGCCTTACTCGTGACACACGATCAATTTGAAGCTTTTGCTATCGCTGATCATATTGGCGTCATGAACAATGGCAAGATTGTGCAATGGGATAGCCCTTACGATCTTTATCACAAACCGATTGATCGCTATGTCGCTGAATTTATTGGACGCGGGGTATTCATACAAGGGCAAACGCAAGCTGGCGGTGAGGTGGTTATAGAACTGGGTAACCTACAACTAGATGATGGGGAACATATTTCCCCTGGCAAACAGATTGATGTGCTCTTACGCGCCGATGATATTCAACACGACGATGAGAGTCCCATGCAAGCAGAAGTGGTACGCAAAGCGTTTAGGGGTGCGGATTTTTTATACACCCTCAAACTCCATTCGGGACAAGAAGTTTTTGCATTTGTACCCAGCCATCACAATCATGCGATCGGAGAGAAAATTGGTATCCGCCTGGGTGCTGATCACGTAGTGACCTTCAAACGATAAATCCTTATTCCGTAGGGGCTGAGCTTATATTCGATTTATTACCAATCGATAGTAAGATGGCGATTCCGATCAACACCACAGCGATACCAACAAGCTGAAGAGTACTAATCTTTTCATCCAAGAAGTACCACCCTAAAAAGGCAGTGCCAACAGGACCGATAGTCCCAGCCTGCGCTGTCATGCTTGAGCCAATACGTTGAACGGCCATCATGATGCATACCATCGGTATAAATGTACAAAATAGTGCATTAATCCATGCTAGCTGATAAACATTAGGAGTTTGAATAAATAACTGATTGAAATCCAAGACAAGAGACTGGAGACAAGCTGCAATGGTTGCCGAAGCACTTGCTAAGGCCACTAAGCGAATGCTACCCACACGCCCAACCAATTCACCCGCAAAGATTAAGTAGAACGAGTACACCACGGCTGCCAAAAAGACTAGCGTACTTCCTAATGCCACCGCACCGCTACCATTTAGCTCAATATCGTGGATAAACACAAGAACAATGCCGAGATATGCAACTGCCATCGCCCAATATTGCTGACGATCGATTTCTTTCTTTAACAGAAATTTAGACAACACTAAAACGATGGCGGGGGTTAGATATAAGATCACTCTCTCTAACCCAGCAGAAATATATTGAAGGCCTAGAAAATCTAAATAAGCTGACAAAAAATATCCTAAGAGGCCGATACCGAAAACCTTAACAACATCTTTTCGAATTAAGGGTTGCAATGAGGTATTTCGCTGGCTCCACCAGACGGCAAACCAGAAAATAGGCAAGGAGAACACCATTCGAAGTGTTAGAACAACATCGGCTGTCGCGCCATACTGATAGGAAAATTTCACCACGATGGCTTTAGCAGCAAAGAGAATCGCCCCTAAACTGGCTAGGACGATCGAGATTACAAATTGAGATTGCATCTAGGGCCTTAAAAAGGAATGGGGATAAGTCTTAAGCATGTATGGTGGGGTCAGCCGGACTTGAACCTGGGGCTAGGGCTAAAAAAAATGATCACTTAGCGAGCATAAGCCTTAATTAAACTTACAATTTCGTCATAAAACTTTCGAGCCCGTCTGATGAAGTTCATGAAAATGTTCTTTTTTGAATAGATCAGTAATATCTAGAAATATTATCACCTTAACAAGCCCATATATTAAGTTATAAAATTTTTGATTTAAGCAAATCTAAGTTGATTACCGTACAACATAACTCCGAAACATACGAATTTAATACATTAGACCAAGCCATGGCGTGGGCAAAAGAATTAGGTGAGTTTGTGACGATTCAATTTAATGGCATGGAAGTGTCTGGTAAATTTGGAGCGGATGGCATTATTGACGGTAAGTTCCCCAACGGGGAGGCTTACACATGGAAAAAACGCCGAAGACAATAGTTTCTGTATTAAAAATCTTTCTACTAGTTATTGAATTCTTATAAAAGTGCTAATCTAGGGGTAAAAGATAAAGCCAAACAAGGAGAATCTGTATTGGGTTTTGACGGTAGATGATTGAGTTAATTTTATTAAGCATTTTTATGTTGCTACTCTATGTAGATAATAAGATTTATCAGATACTGTTCATTATTAGTATTGGAATACTTCTCTACTTGATATCAGTAAACTCAAATACAGAAACCCTTGCAATGCAAATTAGGTTTGGCTAGCCATATAGGGATATGTATGAGTGATCTGGAAATACTAGGTAGACCGCAATATTGCTCTCGTAAACTCAAAGAAGAGCAGAAACAGAACTCTTCTATTCATAAAGAATCAGAGAAGAGACCATCAGATCCTGACCTTGAGTATGAACGGGATGAAAAAGATTGGTGGTGGTGTGACGATGTATGACTGAGCAATTACAGAAGAAAATCAGGCCAACCTAAAGACAAAACCCCCACCATTTCTAGTGAGGGTTTGCTTTTCTGGTGGGCCCACCAGGACTTGAACCTGGGACCAAAGGATTATGAGAGCAGACATCCAAAGAAAACCATTAGGATTTCAAGAGGTTACAGCGTCTCATTATCGGTGTGTGAGTATTTGTGTGACTAATTTAAACAGAGCAGAAGAAACACTAGCTCGCTCTTTGGTTTTCAAAACTACAGGATTTTTGGAGCAGCCATGTAACACTATGTTTCTCCAACAGATTGCAAAAAGAGTAGGCGTTACTTAAAGTAACGCTACCGTATAGATTTTTTTATTCAAATTTGATCGCCTCTGGCTTAGCCACAGTATTGCCCGCACCAGCCCAGGCATCAAATCCACCGGCTATTGACTGAACATGCAAATATCCCATCTCATGCAAAACTTTAGAGGCCAATGCTGCTCTCCCACTATTTTTACAATACAGAACTATTTTTAAACTACGCGGACTCAAATCAGGATCGTTACTTAACTTAAACTCCAGCAACCCTCTTGAAATATGAACAGCTCCAGGAATGTGGCCATTCATATATTCGTCAGCCTCCCTAACATCGAGCAATACATCAGAATTCTGAATAGCTAATTGGGCATCCGCTAAGCTTAGCTCATCAATCGCAGCTTTAGCCGCAGTGACTAGATCATGTGCTGTCTTCATTGATATCCTTTTAGATATGTTGCGTATATACGTTTATACGCATATATTGTTAACATAAGCCTTCATGAAAACCTGAGGAAGCTAGAGCAATTGATCTCAACCGCAATTTCTGCCGGTATTGATTCCTAGCAATGTGTAAGCTGGGCAGAATTTAAATAACCCTGTTGCTAGTGGAACCACAAGCAAACGATAAATCCACTACCCGTATCGCAGCTGTCGATTGCAATGCCGTCAATTGAACGCAACCGTGCTGGATTTTGCGCTAGCCGTACTCGACTTTTGACCACTTGGGCCAACAAACTCGACTCGCACTTCTTTTAAGTGTTTTGTGTCTTTGAAAAGATGAATGGTCATTTGCTTGAGGGCAGCAGGTTTGGCGCAGGTAAATTCCAATTGGTAATGCAAATCAGCATGTTTGTTAGCGGCATCCCGAACAATCTTATTTTCTAGAATGGCAGGTTTACATTCTGCTTCTGCGTTCATACTAAAGACTGTGACAGGATTTAGTAAGCGCTGATTTAGAGTAGCAATTGCATCCGTTTCCGCCTGGTTTTTGGGTGGGCGCTCAAAACCGACTAAGGCTTCTAAGGGCGAGGTAAAACGGCTGACGATGCGATTTTTATCCAGCGTGATTTCTAAATTCCCTTTGCCATGCTCATGGGCATGGCTGTGCTTTTGCTGGGCTAAAGCGACTGGACTTGCCAATCCCACTAAAGTGGCAAGGCAAAAAAAATAAAGTTGCTTACGAACAATCATGGCATCTCCCTTGAACATTGAATGAGATCGCAAACGCGGCATCGCCTTTGCGCTTCAGTTGAGTACTAAATTGCTCTAACAACGTGACCAGCGGAGAGCTTCGGGGTAGATTAAAGTGCTGATGGCATGATTCGCACTCGTAAAAACCATGCAGCCGCTCGCCAGCAACGGTATAGCGCCATATGCGATCAGAGCCCAACACTTTTTCAATCAATTTAGCCTGACTCAAGCGATCCAAAATACGGTAAAGCGTTACCGAATCGACTAATGCACTCGGGCTTTGCTGACTAAGGTACTGCTGTAAATCATCATGCGATATGGGCTTTTCCATGCTATGAATGCTTTTTAATACGGAAACGGCGGCACGCGTTGCCCGCAACCCTTTTGTATGGAGTAACCCCTCCCAATCGGCATCGGGGGGCGTGGCATTGCGCTGCATCGGGATGGGCATGGTGTTAATGCAAGTC
The DNA here is from genome assembly GCF_040409815.1 of Polynucleobacter sp. UK-FUSCHL-C3. Lineage (NCBI taxonomy): Bacteria > Pseudomonadati > Pseudomonadota > Betaproteobacteria > Burkholderiales > Burkholderiaceae > Polynucleobacter > Polynucleobacter sp. UK-FUSCHL-C3. The sequence goes on along the minus strand of NZ_CP099959.1, from coordinate 418,643 downwards.
AGTTACGATAGATGATAAGATCATATCGCAGTTTAGTTGCAATAACAAGCAGCGCTATATCCCCCACCCATTTCTGCTCGAAGGCAAAACCATGAAACCCAGTCCAGCACCACGCCTCCCGGTTACAGTTTTATCTGGCTTTTTGGGGGCCGGCAAAACCACCTTATTAAATAGAGTACTAGCTAATCGAGTGGGGCTAAAAGTAGCAGTGATCGTAAATGACATGAGCGAGCTCAACATTGATGCCTCCCTGATCGCCAAAAGCACTAATAATGCGGGGGCAGCCCTATCTCGCACGGATGAAAAATTAGTAGAGATGAGTAATGGCTGCATTTGTTGCACGCTCCGCGAAGACCTGCTCATCGAGGTGCGCAAGCTAGCCGAAGAAAAGCGATTTGACTATCTGCTAATTGAGTCCACAGGCATTTGAGAGCCAATGCCGGTTGCCGCGACCTTTGATTTTGAGGACGAGGATGGGAATTCACTCAATGACGTTGCCCGGCTCGACACGATGGTTACTGTAGTTGATGCCGTTAATTTATTTAATGACTATCACTCTGAAGACTTACTCGCCGATCGTGGAACCGTAGCAGATGAAACCGACAATCGCAGTTTAGCCAGCCTATTAACGGAGCAAATTGAATTTGCCAATGTGATCGTCATCAGCAAAATTGATTTGGTAGATCAGCAGCAACTGGAAAAAGTAAGGGCTGTAGTGAAATCCCTCAACCCCAGCGCAAATGTAATCTATGCAAGCCAGGGGGACGTTCCGCTGAAATCGATTTTAGGTACCGAGTTATTTGATTTTGAGAAGGCCAGTGCTATGCCCGGCTGGATACGAGAGCTCGAGGGGCACCACACCCCAGAAACCGAAGAGTATGGAATCCAGAGTTTCATTTACACCTCTCGTGAACCGCTGCATGCAGGTCGATTCGCCGCATTTTTAGAGTTGCCACTGTCTGGCGTTCTGCGTGCCAAAGGCTATGTATGGCTAGCTAGCCGACCCGAATGGGCTATCTCGTATTCGCGGGCTGGCAATATTGCTAACGTAGAGCCCGTTGGCTATTGGTGGGCCGCAACCGAGCGCGCGCGTTGGCCAGAAAAAAAAGATCCTGAACATGCCCTCATTTTAGAAAACTGGCAAGAGCCCTATGGCGATCGTGTCAACGAGATTGTATTTATTGGTCAGTACCTAGATCGCCCTGCAATTGAGGCAATTCTTGCGGCCTGTCAGCTTACTGCCGCAGAAAAAGAACTGCCTGATTCCCACTGGGTTAAGGCAGGTGATCCGTTTCCGGTTTGGGATCGGATCGAAAACTAAAGTGACTTAACAGGCGCCTTATAAGAGCCACCTGTTTACCCAACCATCCCTACGCCTTAGAAGAATTCGTGGCTGCTGGAATGTCTATATATTTCAATGACTTAGACGCTTAAATCGGGACTGTGTAATACCTTATTAGAGTTTATTCATTTACCTACTTACTTAAGTCCCATACAGTTTGCATAGTAGGTAACAGTTGCAGGCCAGTCTGAAAATATCCCCTTAATACCAACTTGCTTAGCTAGTACATCTAAAACCTCGTAAATTTGGCCATCGGTGTAAATGGCAGATTTAATTGACTGGTGGTACCAGCCTCCCCCCTTATTCATCGGCCCATCACGCTCTAGAGACCATGTAATGATGTTTAATTTAGCCTCTTTTGCCGCCCTAGCATAAGCCGATGGAGTAATTTCTCCATCACTACCTGTAGTCAGTAGCACCCATATAGGAGGAGCAATATAGCGCACACCTTTTGCATAGAGCTCTTGCATGGTGGGCTTTAATAATTCAGGCTGTGCAGCATTAAATCCTTTCTGCTCATATCTACCATCCAAATAAATTAATTGCTTTTCAAACTCGGGTTCGTTCTGAATCCAGTAAATCACATCATTCAAATTAAATGATTGTGGAAAAACGTCTTTAGGAGAAGCGCTGGCCCACTTATATTCATTAATGAGAGCTTGTGGATATTACTCTTGGGTAAAGCCTAAATAAGGCATGGGCACAGTTGCCTTATTAATTCAGGAGTGAATTTACCGCCAAATTGTTTAAATAAAGCAATTTTTTAAAGGATGGTTGATATTTCAGTTACTCTATAAAACTACATGTTAGAAACGTCTTATAAAAAATCTATCTAACAATCACCGCCGGAGAAGAAGGAATGGCGCCAGGGATCTTGGCAATAGTTACAAGAGTAGACATAAATACCATCACATCTTTACTGTAAGAATCGTCATCATCGGCTATGGAATAGGTTACCCCTTTGTATTTGACAGTAGCGACAGGGTTAACAACTGACTGATCTTTATATATTTTAAATAATGGCTGAGCATTTTTATAGCGTTCGTTATAGCTATCAAAAACTGATAAAGAAGGCTTAATCATCACCATCTTTGATCCATCATTCATAAGTTGGGCATTCAAGACTGCGCCTAAGAAATCGAAAACATTCCCAGGGGAGCGAATCCCAATAACCAACTCCATATTTTTTGCATTTGGATAGTGCTCTCTAAATGATTTAATTACATTAGGATAGTTAAAATCGGTCTTGGGAAATTTTGGTGAATCAGTGCAGTAAGCCTCTGAACTCAATAAATTTCCAAGGAGTTCCTTAGCCAGAGCTTCGTTAACGCAAACTCGAGGGCGAAAGTCTTTACGAACCAGTTGATATGCATCGCTGTTGTGAGCATTTACTTTTTCAAATGAAATTACGCCTTTTGCTAGGTTATCAACTGTAGAAGAACCCCATGAATCCAATGATTTTGTAAGCAGTCTTTTATCTATTGGAGGGCCTAATGGAGTTTTGATTTTCTTATTCTCGGCCGTTAAACCCACTTCGATCAGCAAATAAAGCAGGTTTTGAAATTCTTGATAATTTGGATCCAAAGGATCGTTATTAAATCGATGCACTAATGAATTATCAGAGCGCAATTCAATACTTTCAATGAGCAATGTATAAGAGACTGCCCTTGGTAAAAGTCGCTCCGTACCCTTGAGACCTAAAACGCTCAATGGAATCTCTTTGAGAAATGATTGCATGAATTGCGCATTATCTAAAGATGCTTGAGTAAATGTAAAGCCATTATTTACAGCCAAGCCCACATTAGCAGTAGTTGATGTTGGCGGGAGGGAGCTGGAAGGAACTCCCGCCTGGTAGCTTGTAACGCCTGCACTAGAAAGAACGCTTCCTGTACCAATAACAGATGGAATATCCAAAAAACTTAATGGCATATTTTTGGATGATCTAACAACATTTAAAAGAATGTTGTCATTACTGTATCTCTCAACCACCTCACGATAGGCTGATGACATATCACTAAAGCTTGTTGAATTAATTGATGTGCAACCAGAATTCAACCCTAAGATGCCAATGGTTACTAAAGTACGAATTTTCATAATCAAACTCTATTTATTAAGATATACAAATCCCGAATCACTCGGGATGGTTTTCATTCCAGAATTAACAACAATTATTCAAATCAAACTATATGATCAGTATCTATATCTAAAATAAAAAATTCAAACCATTTCTGATTAGTGCTTTAGATTCTTAGGCTAAATTACTTGCGTATATTGACGGCGACTTTAAATACCTTACCAGCCGTCAACTTAACTGTTTTAGAAGCTGGTATCTGAAGCTTAGCACTAGTTTGTGGATTACGCCCAATAGGAGCGGCACGCTTGCCTGATTTAAAAGCACCAAACTATAAATCAATTGAGCAGTCATTGATGGATGGTCTTCTACAGTTCGAAAGAGAAGCAGATCATCGCCGGGGAGTGGGTCAAAATTACAACCGTGTTAGGGCCACATAGTAGATTAGCTTATAGACCACCAGCACCCCAAACCCAAGCACCCAAACCCATACAAAATCAACCCATTTTGCTGCGATGATTTACTATAGGGTGGTGTTCTTTAGTCATGGACCTAAATTGACGGAAGTTCAATTTCAAAAAACCTTATCGCTTTCTGAGTGAATATATGGCCAATTCATTACCATTCGCATTAGATTTCAATCATTTGCTTGAAAAATTCAAATGAAAAACAATGTCAAAAAAATAACTGCTTTGACGGTAAACTTCTTAGTGCTAGGTAGCTTAACGCTTATCAATACCTCGTCATATGCGGATGAGAATGGGGGGGGATTTTGGTTACCAGGTTCGTATGCTAGCGGCTCAGCCCTGCCACCAACACCAGGATTTGCATTAACCACCCTTTATTACAACTATAAGGGTACTTCAAACACCACTAGCAATGGAGTTAACACCAAAATTAACGCTACTGCGCAAGATATCTTGTTACAACCAAGCTACGCATTCGAGACAAAAATCTTAGGCGCCACTCCTTCGATTGGCATCGGCATTGGTGGAGGCAGTGCCTTCACAGGGCTTAACTATCTTTACGGTGGCCAACCAATGTATTCCGGAAACCAAACAACCAAAGGTGCCTCGGATCTTTACCTAAACACTAATCTCTATTGGACGGATAGCGATCAAAATCACGTGATGGCATACATTACTGGTAACGTTCCAACAGGAAATTACAGCAAAAATAATCTAGCTAACATTGGCATGGGACACGCTGCTATTGATGGAGGTGGCGGCTATACCTATACCAATAGACAAACTCTTATTGAGGCCTCAGCAGTCCTAGGCGTAACTAACAACTTCAAAAACACTACCACCAACTACAAGAGCGGCATTGACTCCCATTTAGACTTCGCTGTGTCTAAAGGCATCACTAGAGAATTATCTGCAGGTATTGCCGGCTATGTTTACTACCAGTTAACAGCAGACGGTGGCAGTGGCAACACTGTAGGCCCTAACAAAGGGAGGGTTTTGGGTTTAGGTCCCGAGGTAGGATATTTATTTACCCTAGGTGGGAATGGCATCCCAATGACATATTTAAACGTTCGTGGATATAAAGAATCTTGGGTAGAAAATCGTATCGGTGGTTATGCCATGTTTGCAGTACTTACCTTACGTTGGGGTGAAAATAATATTAGTAAATTCTCACCCAATAACTTAACTACTAGATAACTCAGTTAAATACGTAATCCTTATTAGTCGTGGACCTAAATTGCACTGTAAATACTGAAAACCCGTTGTAGTTTTACTTGTCCCCCTTAAAAAACCCTCAAAGAAAAAAATGTTAAGCCCCTGGATAGTACCAATCGCAAGCACTGAAAAACGTTCATTGCGATTATTTTGCCTACCTTATGCGGGAGGCGGAGCATCAGTCTTTAGGAAATGGAAGGAGTTTTTGGCGCCCAACATTGAATTATTTGCCATCCAACTACCTGGAAGAGAATCCAGATATTCTGAGCCACCAATTCAAGACCTTAGTCTTCTTATTCAGGAGATTGCTAACATCATCATGAACTTTGGACATTGTCCTTTTGCTATTTATGGCCACAGTCTTGGGGGAAGCCTAGCATTTGAATTAACACTTGAGCTTGAGCGAAAAGGATTCTATCCCGAATATTTATTTATCTCAGGAAGACAATCACCCGGCCATATATCTCTAAGAAGCCCAATAGGCCATTTACCTGATGATCAATTTTTAAATGAATTAGCGCAATACAAAAGCACCCCCCCTGAGATACTCCAAAATCAAGAGTTCATTAAGATATTGCTACCAATGCTTAAGGCTGATTTTTCTATTGCCGAGAAATGCACACATGAACCCAATAAAAAAGTTCTTGCCGATCTTATAGCCATTGGTTCACACAAAGATATATGGTTGCTGCCAACCTCCCTAGAAGGATGGGGCAATTACACCACAGGCAAATTCTCTACTCAATGGTTTGATGGGGGGCATCTTTTTTTAAATGAAAATACACAGACTTTGGTCGACTTCATAATGTCAAAATTACAGCCAGGCACACAAAGCCTCTGCGATAAAAAGCCTTAAAATCCCAAAAATCTGTATTTTTGCCATTTTTCCCCAAATAGGTGCAAATTAACCAAGCTGCTAAAACAGCAAAAAAAACTCCGAATGGCTTGATTTAATCAAAAAAATGCTAAAATCGAGATAATTTTTATTGTTCTTATTGATGTAAATTACTACCACTAGGAGATGATTACATGGCACAAATCGAAGCTCAAAACCCTACAGGCGTTCTAGCTAACGGCGTAAAACTAGTCGGAGAGTCTTTTTTGCCGGGAGCAAGTCTGCTAATGGAAGGTAAATTTTTGGATGGGGCTGCGCATTCAATAATCGGCCTTGGTGCAAAAGTTGTTTTTGGTCCCTTAGGTCTGCTACTAGTATGTGCCGACTCTTTCGCAAAGGCCACTACTCATAAATCTCTCTGGAATTACGCTACTGATACATACCATGCGCAAATAGAAAAAAGAAAAAAGGATCATGAAGCGAGTGCTGCATCAACTGAAGCTCCAGCCGTAAAAGTCATCAAAAATACTGCTTGACTATCTAAACGCTCAATTAGCTAGTGAACAGAAAAAGCCGGTCTCAGTCCGGCTTTTTTATATGGGAGTTTGGTAATTAGCAATTCAGATGAAACCTGCTGTAGATTTAATTTATTTTCGCCAATGTCTAGCTGTGTAGGCCCCTTATTTTCCTGAAAAATACAATGGACAAAATTCGTACATTCATTGAAGAGCAATTCCTCATAACATTCGACGAATCATTCCCAGAAGAAACTGATCTATTCAAAGAAGGGGTAATGGACTCTTTTGGCTATGTACAACTATGCCGTTTTCTTGAGCGAGAATTCTCAATTGTTTTTTCTGAGCAAGACATGACTAATAATGTAATGGTTAGCCTAACTCGGATTCAAGAACATGTTGCCCGAAAATTGAAATTAATTGCTCAAGAAAAATTGAGCAATCCAGATTCCGGGCAGACCCCTTAATTACATGTGTGGTATCGCAGGCTTCTTTCAGCCCCCTCTAGATGTCTCTGAATACCCCTCCACAATCATACAAATGGTTGGGAGAATTGAACATCGCGGTCCCGATGGCTTGGGATACTTTATTGATGACAATTGCGCCATTGGAGCGGCACGTCTAAGCATCATAGATCATCAATTAGGCACACAACCTATAAGCGCTCAGCATGATCGCTACTGGATTTGTTACAACGGAGAAATTTATAACTATAAAGAGCTAAGAACAGAGCTAGAGGCGCTTGGACAAATACTTCATACTCAGTCTGATACCGAAGTAGTACTACAGTCATGGATTACATGGGGAGAAGCTTGTCTAACAAAATTAAATGGCGGCTTTGCTTTTGCTATCTATGATCGCAAAACAACATCACTTGTTCTGGCCCGAGATCGCTTTGGAAAACGTCCTTTATTTTATGTAAAAAAAGGTAAAGGGTTGCTATTTGCGTCTGAAATGAAAGCTTTTTTAGCTTTTCCAAGTTTCTACTTTGAACAAGATACTGAACAACTCTCATCCATACTTGCACAATGGACTCCTTTACCAGAACAAACTGGGTTTTCCAATATTAATAGCTTGCCAATGGGTGAATATCTATTAGTCAAATCAAATGAAGTAATAAAGCGGCGCTACACTTCATTATCATTACACCCTACTATTCCCATTTCAAATGAAGATGAAGCAATAGAGATTGTCCAAAAAACACTAGAAGAGAGTGTGCGATTGCGAATGCGAAGTGATGTAGGTGTTGGCGTGTATTTAAGTGGCGGTCTAGATTCGGCAATTATTACTATGCTAGCAAGTAAGGTTAGCGGCCAAAAGATAAAGACCTTCTCAATTAAATTTGAAGAAGCTCAATTTGATGAATCAGCAGAGCAGGAGGAAATTTCCTCAATGCTTAATACTGAGCATGAATCGGTTCACATCACTGATGGCGATATAACTGAAAATTTTCCTGAAGCGATATTTCATGCTGAGATACCTGCATTTCGGAGCGCTTTTGTGCCCATGTTCATGCTTTCCAAAAAAACATCTGAGAAAGGTACTAAAGTAGTTCTTTCAGGCGAAGGTGCAGATGAAGCTTTTCTTGGATATGATATTTTTAAGGAAACCCAGCTTCGCTCTAAATGGTCTGAGCTGGATGACTCCAAGAGGAGAATGGAGTTATCTAAACTTTACCCCCATTTGGATCACTTTGGTCCACAGGATCTTGAGGCAATTGTTGGACTTTATAAGCAATTCTCAAGCGAGCGATTATCGGGACTTTTTTCACATGAACTTAGATTCCAAAATGGTCGTTTTTGCACAAGGTTAATGCGGGAGCCAGGCGACCCTTTTCGCGCAATTGTCTCGCTAGTTGAGCGAGAGCCTAGTTTCACGAGTCTATCGCCAATTCAAAAAGCTCAATGGCTTGAATTTCACACACTTCTTCCAGGTTATTTATTATCAACTCAAGGAGATCGGATGAGCCTAGCCCATGGGGTTGAAAATCGATGCCCTTTTCTTGACCAATCAGTAGTTGATGTAGCCTCATCAATCAACCATCGTTTTGATGACGGATTCGAGGAAAAGCGCATTCTTCGTCGAGCTTTTCAACATAATTTACCTGAAAGTGTCATCAAGAAAAGGAAATTTCCCTATAGATCTCCAGATAGTGCAGCCTTTGCTGCAAAGCCGCCTGATTACCTCGAATTATTACAATCTGAAGCTGAGCTATCAAAATTACCTTATCTCCACCATCAATTTGCAAGGGCCTTAACTAAAAAGGTACTCACAAATCCGCCTAACACTATTAGCACCAAGGAAAATCAGGCTTTTATTTTTTTGATTTCAATAATTTTGCTTCATCATTTTTTTGTAGAGCAAAATGAAATAAATAGATTCGTTACTAAATCTTCAACTCAAATCAAGACAGTTGATATGCGAACAAATTACAACTAAGACTTTGAAGCACTATTTTTCCCAGGGAAATTTAGATTCCTCTATATATCGACTAATATTCTTCAGATTTATGGGATCCTTAAATAAGAGTTGATTAGCCGATATTGCAATTTGCTTGTCCCTAATAGGTTGATCAAATATCTCACTACAGTATTTTTTATATTGGCAAATGCTTTTCTTGCTAATCCGCTGCAGTCTATTCAGATGTGCTCGTAATAAAACTTCAGTCGAATCCCCCAATACATCAACAAGCCCCATATTAAGAGCCTCTTCTGCTGTAAAGACGCGAGTCATTAACGTCATATAGTGGGATTTTTGCTTGCCTATACGGTTTGATAAAAAGGGTAGTACGCAAGCAGGGAAAAGCCCAAATAAGAGCTCTGAAAGACTAAAACTTGCGCTGCTATCGGCCAGCACAATATCTGATGCCGCTACGAAACCTAGACCACCCGCATTTACACGGCCTCTTACAACGCTAATAGTAATGAAGGAGGAATACATAAAATCCAACCAAAGATTATAAAGAGGATTTGGGTCTGGAGATTCAAGAGCCCCCTTCTTAATCTTGTCATTCATTTCATCAAAATCTCCACCCACACAAAATATATCTGGTGAACCCTCAAGCACTAGAATCGTAATCGGTATATCACGCACCTCATCTTTGCATAGCGCAACTATTGAAGCAAGCTCAGTAATAAGCTGTGCATTAATTGCATTATTTTTTTCAGGGCGATCAATGCGTACTCTACAAATATTTCCAGTCACTTCAGCACGAATGGTTTTGAATGGCTCTTTCATAAATACCTCATATTATGGTGCCCGTACCACTAAAGCAGTATCCACACCACCAAATCCCGATGAAAGTGATAGTGCATGCATGAATCGATGTGGTTTGGAAGATTCTAATACCCAATTAAAGTCAGTATTAATTGGATTAATTAAGTTTCGTGTTGGATGCAAATAACCCTCACGCATTTGAAGAAGAATAGCGGCTAATTCTACAGATGCTGCTGAGCTAAGCCCATGCCCAATGATTGACTTTGTAGAATTGATTGCAGCATGCTCTAAACCAAGTATGTGAAGGGCCTTTAACTCAATATCATCGCCAGAAGGAGCGCCTGTACCATGCGTATTAACGTAATCGATCTCAGAGGCAGTTAATTTCGCCTGAGCAAGAGCCATCTTAATTGCTCGAATTTCACCTTCAAGGGATGATTGGGGCCCGCGATTTCCATTCGTAATATGAGCGCCACCTATTAAACTGCCGTAATTGTTTTTCAATGACTTAAGGTCACTGCGACACACTACGATTGCAGCACAAGATTCGCCATAAATAAATCCACTATGATCTCGGTCAAACGGCCTACATGCCTGATCCGGCTTTAAATCAGAGGCTCCCATTGCACCTAATGATTGAAATGCTTGGCATTCTAAATAAGAAATATCTTGCAATGCTCCGAGTGCGATACATGCATCAACACGACCAGAGCTTACTTCTTCCATAGCATGTAATATTGCTATCGCACTGGATGCCGAGGCGCCACCTAAGCTATAGCTAAATCCACGAATTGGATAAGTGTTAGAACATAGTCCGCATAAATCATTATCAAAAAAAGTATAGCTGTATCGAGGATTTAATAAATGGGGTCGATCTATATATGATTGAAGCAATAGCATATGTTCACGTGACTGTAAATTAGAGCCACCTACTACCAAACCAATCCTATTAGGATCGATCAAATCAAGCTGCGCTTCTTGCCAAGCCTCATCTATTACTGCAATAGCTACCTGTCCTGTTAATCCTGTCTGCCTGGAGAGGCGTGGGGATAAAATTTGGGGAGGATCAGGTAATTCGGCGCCAATAAATGGCATAACTTGTGTTTTACTAATACGTCCAGGTCGTCGAAGATAGCCAAAAACATTACTAGAATTCAACAAAACATTTAAAAAAGAGGATTTGCCGTACCCCGCTGAGGTTGCAACCCCAATTCCACTTACTACTGGGGCATTCACTTGGTCAAGCACCACATTTGATAAAAAGCAAATCAGCAAGTTCACCAAGATTTTTGGGGCCATGCAGTTGTACCATTGGTAATTCCAAGCCAATTACTTCAAGAACAAGAATAATAATCTCTTGTCGATCAACCGAATCGATACCTAATTCACTCATTTGATCATTTGGGTCTATGGGTGTGCCAACAAGGTTCGGACAAACAATGTATATTTGTTCAACAATAATCGAAAATATTTTATTTTTATCCAACTAACTCTCCAAAAATTAAATAATCAATATAGTTGCTGGGTATAAGATTAAATATAATCTTCAGGGATTAAAGCCAGCGATATTTTCGATGATAGCTATCAACTCTATCTAGTACAAATCTTTTAGAATCCTTAAAAGAAGACCATGCATTAGGAATAATATCATAGTCGAGCTTAATATCTTTAACACCAAATCGAATTGCGTTTCCACCACGTAAAATTAATTCATACTCAGGCATAGTGAGACGATATCTCTGTTTTAGGCCAGCAGCAATTGACATGCTACGTAATTTTTCTTGTGCACCAGCTGCGACTACTCCACTGAAAAATTCAGAGCAACAACCTGAACCATATGAAAAAAGACCGACTCGCTTTGGAGTAGTAAAGATTCCGGTTTCAATAATCCCAGCTAGCGCAAGCAAAACAGATGCTCCAGCAGTATTTCCGACTTGCTGTCCAAATATCATACTACCGCTAACTCTTTTTATGAAATCTGTTTCAATCTCTGATGGAGATGCTCGACATATTTTTCTCATTAACTGACGATGCGCACCTTTGACCATACCCCCAAATGGAGTATGAAAGCATAAGTAAGAGAAAGATTCTTTCAAATCCGCGCCCTCTACTCGAATAGCATAATCTTTATAAGCATGCTCGCAACAATCAAGATATGCCATTAAAGATAAATCTGCATCCCCTGATTCCGTATCAGGACCCGGCCTACAAGTATCCATCACCTCAAATGCATGATTACCATAAGCGCCTGGATCAATGCGAAAAATATGTGGTTTATCGCTCAGCAAGATCGCAACAGCTCCAGCCCCTGATGTCGGCTCTGAATATGCCCACTCTTGAATTGCATTGGCATCTGCAAGCGCAAAACGAGATACATCAGTAGCAATTACAAGTGCTTTTGCCCCTGGTGAAGTGCCTGATAAAAGAAAGTTAATAGCCATTTGCATCCCGGCTGTCCCGGAATAACAAGCTTGCTTGATTTCAAATAATCTACAACTAGGTTTCAACCCTAAATAATGGTGGATATAAGTACTAATTGATTTACCAAAATCTATTCCTGATTCAGTGCAAGTAATAACCATCTCAATTCTTGCAAAATCCTCTTCAGATAGCTGACTGACGATAGGAAATGCGGCATTAACGGCAAAGCTGACTGGATCCTCATATGGCATTGCAACAGTCTTCTCTTTGATCATTAAATTTTCGAACCTACTGGGCTCAAGGCCACGATAAGCGCAAAGTTCCAAAGCATCTACATAGGCACCACCCCCATAAACATTCATAGCTTCAATACCGACAGCCTTAATAGAGCTATTCATCAATTAATCCTTAAGCGCACCGGTAGTGTTTTAAGTCCACGAGCATTTAGGCGATCAAGACGCCAAATAGGCTCCCCTGATAGCTCAATTTGAGGAAATTGTTTAAGAATTTTATTAAAAGCAATTTCACTCTCAAGGTGCGCAAGAGGCGCCCCGATACAAATATGGATTCCTGCACCATAAGTAAAATGTGGATTTGGTTTCCGTTGAATATCCAATATATCTGCTTGGTTAAATCGTAGGGGATCTCTATTAATTGCCCCAACCATTCCAATTACCATAGAACCAGTAGGAATAGTGATACCGTTCAATTCAAAATCTTCAATAGCTATGCGTAAAATCATATTCCCCCCAGGCTCATAACGAAGGAACTCATCAATAGCAGTTTCAATTAATATTGGATCAGATATTAATAAATTACGTTGATCTGAATGGCGTAATAGAGCTAACATACCATTTCCGATGAGTGTAACTGTAGTTTCATGCCCCGCAACAAGCATAGACATCAAATTTGTCAAAGTTTCCTGTTCATTCATAAATCCATTTTCAAACGCTGAAATGACTGAATTCATTAGAGTATTCTGATGACTAGCACGATAGTATTTAATATGGTCACGCAAATAATATTTAAACTCCCTCAATGCAAGCAAGGCTTCAACTTTTTGTTCTTGCATCATCATAACATCGCCAATTTTGATCAATGAAGCGCTCCAACGCTGCATATCTTGATCCATATCAGCAGGAATTTCTAAGAGATTACGCAATACTCTTAAAGGTAAAGGTGCTGCAAAATTATCAATTAAATCAATATCATTTGTTGCTGCAAGTTGCTCTAATAATAGATCTGTCTCACGCTCGATCATAGGTCTGATGGATGCAACTGCGCTTGGTTTAAAAGCCTGTTGATATACTGAGCGCATTCTGCCATGATCAGGCTCATTCATCATAATCATTTGCGATTGAAATTCACTAAATAATTCATATGACGTTGGATCCGATACTTTATTATCAGGATTAAACCAGCCATCGCGCCATAGTCGAGTATCCCGCCCCATCTTTGATGAACGCGCAATCAATCCAAATTCATGATGACCCAGCACGAAGTAAATACCAGTCTTTTTATCTAAATGTATAGGGCCTAACTTTTGTAATTCTTTAAGCTGTGGATATGGATTTTCCAAATAATTTTTATTTGCTATCAGACTCCACCAATCAATATCTTCACGCTCTAAAAAACGGGACATCACTTGCCCCAATCATTATGAAAACAGGATTTATCTATCGCCATCAAAGTTTGAGAGAGCACTCGTTGATTCCGTCTAGAACGTATCATTATTATTTACTTCCATTTATCAATAGAAAAGTCAACTGTTAATAAATCGGTACTTAAAAGTGCAACTAAAACATCTAAGTGACTTGCTTCTAACATTGAGTAGTGGTGACCAGGTAAGGCATGCATAGTCAGACCAGAGCGAATTAATTCACCCCAACCTAGTGTTAAGTCTTGAGGCTGGTGGTCGCTTGCATAAAATAACGTTACTTGACCGTGATATGGCTTTGGAAGATAGCGACGTAAATGATCACTTAAGGTCACTTCATATTTAGACCGAGGATGTTCTAGATAAAAATGTTTATTTGGATTTATTAGGATCTGATTAGATACATTATCTTTAAATTCCAACTCTAATTTTTCTATTAAAGAAGGTGTATAACTGTCAATTAATGCGAGCATTTGAACCTGTTGTCCAGCAGCCTTTAATTGTTGCGCAATTTCATATGCGATCACACCACCCAAGGACCAGCCACCTAATTGATAGGGCCCACTTGGCTGAACCTGGCGGATCAATGCAACGTAGCTTTCAGCTATATGTTCAATATTAATAAAACGAGAGCTTTCGTTAAGCTCAATATAGCGCAATCCATAAATAGATCGTTTACCCCCAAGTGCGCGTGCTAAAGGAACATAGCAAAGCACATCGCCACCAATAGGATGTATTAAGAATAAGGGGACCATATTAGGCTCCCCTTCTGCCAACAAGACCAGTGGTGAATCTAAATCATAATTTGATACTCGACCTTGTCGTAGTAATTGAGCCTGTGCAAGAAAAGTTGATGCACGCAATAGTGCACTTGTCTCAAGCGTTTGGTCAAATTCAGAGGAAATGGCTGCTAAAAGTCTAATGGCCATTAAAGAATTGCCACCTTCAACAAAAAAATCAGAATGAACATCTAATACTTCTTTACCAAGTATTTCAAACCATAGTTTTGCTAACCGTATTTCTGTTTCATCGCTTGGTTGATAAATTTCATTTTTTAATTCCTGAACTTCACTAGTTTTGCTCAGAATAAAATCACGATCAAGCTTACCGCTGTTATTCAAGGGTAATTTGTCACATACCACATAGGAAGCGGGACACATAATTGTGGGCAAACGTTCAGACATAAAAATATCGAGCTCTTCTCGATCAAATTTTTCCGTACCTGGAACAATACAAGCATGGAGAATTTGTTCGCCATTTTCCGATAGAGTCGAAAAAACTGCGGCTTCTAGCATTCCAAACTCACGTAATACTGCCTCTATTTCGCTTAGTTCAACTCTAAATCCTCGAATTTTAATTTGGTGATCTACTCTGCCATGAAAGGAAATAATGCCATTGCCGCCTTTTACATGACTGGCAAGATCACCCGTGCGATATAAAAGACTATCAGAAGAATCATTAAACTTAATAAGCTCAACTGGGCAAGGTATAAATCTATCGTGATTCAAAGAAGAACGGCGATGATATGAGTTAGCAAGACGTACGCCGCCAATATGCAACTCCCCAATAACACCCTCAGGTACAAGGTTTCCATCCCTATCCAAAATGACTATAAAACCGCCTGGCAAAGGTTTTCCAATAGGTATAGAGGTGTCAAATTTTTGTAAATCTACCTCATGAATACTGCTCGTTATGGTAGCCTCGGTTGGACCGTATGCATTTAACAAACGGGTACCTACAAAAGGACCGGAACGTAAAAGATCAATTATGGATGGGGAGAGTACCTCGCCCCCGACTATTAAAAGTCGTGGAAAATGCCTGGGTGCTCTTTTAGGATCATTCTTCCAAGCTTGTAATACTTCTCGTAAGTATGCGGGAGGTAAATCAGCTACGCTTACTAAATGAGCATCAAGAATAGCACTAAATTCATTAGGGGACCATAGATCGCCTTCCCGTATTAGCAAGCTTGCACCACAAGTTAACGATGCAAAAATTTGCTCCAGGGAAGTATCAACATGATGAGCGGCAAATTGCAAGACTACATCAGTATTAGAAAGATCATAGCAAGCTATAGCAGCTCGGCAATGTGTCGAAATAGACCGATGACTAATCAGAACGCCTTTTGGTTGACCCGTCGTACCAGAAGTGTAAATCATATATGCAGCACTATTTGGAGGAATGTCTATTGACAGTAACTTTTCCAAGGACATATGATTGGCGGCATCAATCAGGCCATCAATATTTAGAATTGTGCAATTCTTACTGTCCAATTGTGCAATTCGTATATTTGTTTTACGATCAACTACTACAAAACATCTTCCAACATCATCTAATATAGTTCTTAGTCTTTGAATTGGGCAATCCACTTCTAACGGAATCCATATTCCACCATTTTTAAGAATAGCCAGTAAAAGAACAATGCTTGTAATGCCACGCTCTATCGATACAACAACTGGCATGCCTAAGCGCATACCACTAGCTCGTAGATATTGGGCTAATTGATTGGAGCGTACATGTAGCTCTTGGTAGGATAAGGATTGCTTTCCACATATGAGTGCAATTGCATCTGGATTTAATTGGGCTTGTAGATCAACTAACTCGTGAACCAGACTATCCTCAACACCAGCACTATTCTCAATGCCACTAAAGCTCACCAATAAACTTTTCTCGGATTGTCGAAGCATTTCCAATTTACTCAAAGTCTTTTCTGGATTGATGCTCATTTCATTGATTAAATTGACATAATGATTAAGTAAATTATTAATAGTAGAAATAGTAAATTGATTTGGATCGTAATTAACTAAAATACGTAATTCATCGCCCTCTTCAAACAAATCAAATCCTAACAATGCATCACTACCTTGGCGGATTTCAGGTATATGTGTGACTAAAGATCGGCCAATTGCTTGAGGGCTACCCTGGAATTCGTTATCTGTAAAATTCTGATAGGCATAACTTACTTGATATAAAAGATCAATGGAGCTTCTATTCAGTTCACGTACTACTGCCACATGTGGATATAACGAGTGATCTAGTCCATTAGTCACTATAACTTGTAATTTTTCAAGAAAATTACGAACCGTTTGAGACCCAGTAAGAGCACTTCTGATCGATATCATATTTGCAAAATAGCCAATTGTATTTTCGAATCGACTATCAGGCCTTGCCATAGTAGGCATGCCAATCAATATGTCATTTTGCCCAGTATATCGATACAGTAAAACCTTAAGCGCCCCCAAAAAGAAGACAGAATCATTAATTCCAAGTTTACGAGTACATTTTTTAATCTCTGAAAGTGATTGGCTATCAAGTAAAAATTCAGTTGAAAGGGATGTGGATGAGTCAATTGGTTTAGCAGTTTTATCAAAGGGTAACTGTAGTTTTTCAACCCCACCTCTCAGATTATCTTTCCAATACTTAATATGAATCTCGCCATCTTTGGAATTCAATAGCTCGCGCTCATATTGAAAAAATAGAGAATAGTTAGATTGAGGAACCGGCAAAGGAAGCTGTATTCCACTAGCAAAACAGTCATAGGCATCCCAAAAATTACGGGCAAGTATAACTGCCGATAGTCCATCAAAAATAATATGGTGAACTACAATGAGCAAAATATCTTTGCTACCCCTCAACAGCTCAAAACGAGCTGGCGTAGAGTTAGGTGTAAATGTGAAAGGCTCTAAAGCCCTTTTTTTTGCAAAATAAACGGGGTCAATGTCATCGGGAATTGGAACTATATTCAAAGGATTTGAAATTACTTTCGGAACCATGGCAGGATAACCACTGGACTGATCTATGTGAATAGTCAGTATTGGGAAACATTTAAATATATATGCGCAGGTATCCTTTAAAGCCTGCAAATTCAAATCTTCTACATGAAATGTAAGGGGAACATTATATGCACTAGTATTGGGATACAGCCTCTGTAATGCCCATAGACCACTCTGACCTAAAGTAAGAGGTGTATTGATACTATGGTCTTGTTGGGCCCATTTTTCATCAGTCTTCTGAATAATGAGCCCATCCTTACTAACAACTCGCTGTGAAATTAGTGCAGCTAATTCTTTCGGTGATCCATTTTTTTCAACATCCAGATGGGTTATTGAAATTTTCATTTCATTCATAACGGTATAGATAAGACGCGTTACAAACATTGAATCTGCGCCTTGAGAGCGCATCGATTCATAATCATTTATCAACCTATTATCTAGCCTTAGTTGATCGACCATTTGTGCGCGAATGATTTTCAAAGCCTGACTAATAGGATCTTCTGAGAAAATCTGAGTTTTTATTTCTTCATTTGGTTCATCTACTCTTAATGCTATAGATTCATTATTAATCCAGTAAGAATCCAAACAAAATGGATAGCTAGGTAATTCTATAGGTAGAAATTTTTCTTTATCATCAAATTTATTTAAGGATGGGGTTAATAAAGGATGTACATCCTGTAGACCCCACACTTTCAATTGCTCAACTAAGTCTTGGTAACTACTCGCAATAATAGATGTTACAAAAAATAGTCTTTCACGATGCATTGATAAAGTTTGCGCTAATTTCTTCAAACTTATATGAGGATGCCGTACCAAATGTTCATAAACTTGACTAATCACCAATGGAAGTCGATCCATTCTGTGAGTAGAGAATATAAATTCATAGGATTCTTCAGGGATTGAATCTACATCCTTATTGACCTCCATTCCGGGGGCCTCTTCAAGAATTAAATGTACATTCGTTCCACCAGCTCCGAAAGCACTAATTGTTGCGCGCAGTGGTGTAACTATTCCATCAATTTCTTTTCTTTTCCATTGTGAAAGTTCAGCCTGAGGTATAAAGGGAGAACCTTTAAAAAGAATATTTGGATTTAGTGTTGTCTTACGAATAGACGGAACAAGAATTTGATTTTCAAGTTGTAATATAACTTTAGTTAATTGAGCGAAACCAGAAGCTGCTTCAGGATGACCAACATTACTTTTGACTGAGCCAATACTACAAAACTCTATATCATTAGTAAATAAACGAAATGCTTCAGTCAAAGCACGGAACTCAATAGCGTCGCCTAAAGGTGAACCATTTGCAGCAGCTTCTACATAGCCTATAGTTCTTGGATCAACACCACAATTCACAAAATTTTCACTAATTAAACGTGTTTGTAAATGAGCATTGGGAACTCCGTAACCGCCTGAATGGCCTCCATGATTAGTGGCACTGCCACGAATTATGGCCAGAATTCGATCGCCGTCACGCAAAGCATCGGTCAAAGGCTTGAGTAAAACAGCGCCTACTCCTTCTGAAGGCAGATAGCCGTCTCCATCAGCAAAGCTACGACATTCTTGATGGCTTCCTAATAATCCTGCCTTACTCAGCCCAAGATATTTATTTGGGTGAATGGTTAAATTTACACCTCCCGCAATTGCTAAGCGGCATTCTCCTTGTCTCAAACTTTGACAAGCCTGGTGAATTGCCATCAAACCAGAAGAACACATAGTATCAATTGCAATACTGGGCCCCTGGAGATCATAGAAGCTAGAAATTCTATTAGCCATAGAAGCATAAGAAGATAATGAAACCATCACACTACTCTCTGAATCAGCATCAAGTGAATGGTATTGCTGATACATAGCTCCTACAAAAACTCCGACCCGTGAATCATAATGTTTACTTAAAAAATCTCTCGTATAACCTGCGCGCTCTAAAAGGTGCCAGCTAGTCTGAAGTAATAATCGTTCCTGAGGATCCATAAGTGCCGCATCTCTTGGATTAATTCCGAAAAATTCAGGATCAAAACATTTAATATTATTAAGAAAGCCTCCCCACTTGCAATTAGTAGCGCCTGGTTTTCCCTTAAGCTCGGAATATATAGCCTGATGATCCCAGCGATCAGGCGGCACTTCAGTAATACCATCACCTCCATTGCGCAACATTTCCCAAAATTCTTCAACTGAATCTGCTCCAGGATATTGACCCGCAACTGAAATGATTGCTATTCCATCCTTACTAATGTCAATTGGGGTAGGAGATAACGTAGTAATAGTATCTGCAATGATAGGCTCCTCAAGAGAAGCCATATTTGTAGCTAAGATAACTTGTAAAGGCTCAAGATGGCTTTTGAGTAAAGCATTAGCCAGTAAAGTAATTTTGGGATACTCGAATAAAAGAGTGCTGGGCAGGCTACCGAGATCAGTTGCTATCGCCTCAATAATTTGAAGCGCAAGGACTGAATCAATTCCATATCTATCTATTGGATCATTGTGATCTAAACGATCTAGGGGCAAATGCAATACATCACTAAAATATTTTGCCAAATAAATACAGGTCTTTTCATGCAGATCTATCATGGAAATACTGGCTGATACCTCGCCCTCCAAAATGTCTTTATTGGATACATCAATAGTCTTCTGTATTTCGTGAGAAAGCATCAATGGCATCATCCATTGACGTATCAAATCATGGTTGCCGTCAAGAACAAGTACTTGAGGTTCATGCGCTTCAAATGAAGCCCATAGAGATCTCATTGCAATGTTAGTCGCTAGTGGGACTACACCTAAATTTTTCTGAATTGAGTTTAGAGCATTAATATCAATACGCATACCGCCATCATTCCAGTATGGCCAATTAATAGATAGTGTTAATCCATAGCGCTCTCCGCGGCTTACTTGTTCATAACGCAATAAAGCAAAAGAATCCATAAATCCATTGGCAGCTGCATAATCAGCCTGACCTGGATTGCCAAGGGCTCCAGAAACCGAAGAGAACAGTAAGAAAAAATCAAGCTCGCATTGGGCAGTAGCACTATCGATATTAAATAGTCCTTGCACTTTTGGAGCAAGAACATCTTTTATATCATCTATGTTTTTACGAATTAGAAATTTATCCCGCGTAATACCAGCAGCATGAAAAATACCATTGAGGCGTCCAAAAGAAGTTGTCAAGTGCTGGATAAGCGCGTGGACATCATCTAAATTGGTAACATCTATTTGCTTATGAATTACCTTGCATGGTAACGCAGCGATACGCTCGCTCTCTTCAACACTCAAAGCAGAACGGCTCACGATATATAGTATTGGATTGTTTACTGAAGCAGAAATATTCTCTGCAACATGCAATGCAACACCGCCTGTTCCTCCTGTAATGAGGTACACCCCATTATCTTTTAATAACTCTTTTCTAAAAGTTTCAGTCTGCCTGGGTTGGTACTCACGCCATACTTGAATTTGACGGTTACCGCCAACGTAACGTATAAGTGCATCGTCTGTTGATTGCTCTCGCTTTAAAATAGACGCCAAGTCTCTGGTGAGATCTGTGAGTCCTATTAGCTGACAACGGAAACGAGAATGCTCGAGCTGTACCGTGCGCAATAAGCCACTCAGCCCTTGAAAAATTAAACGCTCTCCATCCAGCGGTACAACTAATTGTAAAAGAGTATTTACTTGATCTTGTTTGAGAATATTCTGAATAAGGACTATTAATTGCTCTGAATAAGAGGTGTAGCGTTCCCAAATTTTAGAAAAATTAGATTCAAGAACGATAGTTTCTACATCTCCTAATTGTTGTTGATAGCCTCTAGAAATATCCTTATTAAAATCACAAATTACTATAATGGTACGACCATTATTTAAATTTATATTCGGGCTTCGTATCGCTTCAGCCAAACTCCAATGAGGTACAAATAGAAGCGCAGAATTCTCTTTAATTGAATTCTCTACAAGATGAGCCCTCTTCGTATTCTGGGACGAAATATCCTCAGAGGCTATATTAGGAATCCAGTAACGCTCTCGAGAAAATGGATAAGTTGGCAAACTAATTTTATGTGGCGGTTCTCCGGGACGCTGTAAATTTAACCAATTTGCTTTACCAGTCTTCGCCCATTGCTCAGCAAGCTTACGTTCAACACTATCAATTCTTCTATTATCCTCAATGATAGATAGCTGTTCAGCTCTGAAGTTGGAGCTGCAGTAAATATCGATTAGATCTAACTTATTTGCAAGTATGTTTTTAAGTTTATGCGCCAGATCTACGCGACTGGACGCTACAATGACAACGCGGTATTCAAATGTCACACGGCCATTTTGCAAGGTGCATGCTATAGAAGGTAATTCAGAATCCTTAAATTGATCTAAAACTTCAACATAGCGTACTAATAGTTGCGTTAATCTCTCTGGATCTCTAGCCGAAAATGGAAAGACACCGGGGCTTGTAATTGTAAATAGATCGTTAAATTTAAACTCTTGTGGATCAACATATTCTTGAATAATGAAGTGGGCATTTGAGCCCCCTGCCCCAAATGAGGATAGCCCTGCAATGCGGGGCAACTCAATCGAACCTTGTGATGTTTCACGAGATTTTCTAGGCCATTCATTCAGATGCTGCTGGACTATAAATGGAGATGTTGAAAAATTTATGGCAGGATTAAGGATATCAGCATGAATAGAGGGAGCTAATTTACGATTCTTTATTTGTAATAAGATCTTAGTGAGCCCCGCAATGCCTGCTGCACTTTCGCAATGCCCAATATTAGACTTTACTGAACCTAATGCACAAAATTGATGGATATTTGTATCTTGCTGATATGCCTTAGATAAAGCGGCAATCTCAATTGGGTCTCCAAGAATGGTTCCAGTACCATGTGCTTCAAGATAGGTGACATCACCTGCTTGTAAGCCAGAACGAGCTAATGCATTTGAAATGACAGATGTTTGCGCATGAGGATTTGGAACTGAATAGCCATTAGTCTTACCCCCATGATTAATAGCTGTTGATTTGATAACTCCATAAATATGATCCCCATCCGCAATTGCCTTATCAATAGGTTTAAGTAGTACCGCACCTACTCCTTCACCTGGAACATATCCATCACCACCTTTACCAAAACTTTCGCATCGTCCCTTACTTGAAGTAAAACGTCCCTGACCAAGGGCTAAATACTTATTTTGATGCAGGCTTAAATTTACTCCACCAGCAAGAGCTACTTCACAGCTACCTGAGTACAAGCTCTCACATGCCAGGTGAATACTGGTTAATGATGAGGAACACATTGTGTCAATGGCCATACTTGGACCATGAAAATTAAAGAAATAAGAAACACGATTGGCAATTGATGCCGCACTACTAGAAAGTGCGATAGGGTGTCCTTTTTGCGTCTGTTCTACGCCATATAACTGATATTCCTGATACATAACCCCAACAAATACACCTACTTTTCCACCTGCAAAGGGAGCTAATTCAGGAGCAATATTTTCAGGAGTGTAGCCTGCATCCTCAATCGTTTCCCAAGCGCATTGGAGGAAAAGGCGCTCTTGTGGATCAATGAATTCGGCTTCTCGTGGAGACATGTTAAAAAATAGAGGATCAAAGCAATCAGCATCCTCAATAAAACCACCCCACTTACTATTACTTTTTCCAGGTTTTCCACGTACAGGATCATATAAGGAAGAATGATCCCATCTCTCAATAGGGATTTGACTAATAGAGTCAATCCCAGCAGCTAAATTTTCCCAAAACTGTGTTAAGTTATTTGCACCAGGATACCGACCGGCTAAACCAATGATAGCCACATCCATTGATTTAGCCAAAGGCGCTAAAACCAGCTCTCGAGAAGCTGGCTCCGGATCAGTTGAGCTTTGCTGACTTAAAGTAGCTGTAGGTTCACTCTTAGGATTTTGATGTTGCTCTTGTTTCAGTTTTTGAACTGGTATTTCTGTAGACCCCAATAAATCAAGTAATTTTAAGGTATGCAGTTTTATAAAATAGTCCGCGACTGCATCAAGCGTCTGACATTCAAAGAAAATTGTTTTAGACAATATTCCAAAATCTTTTTCTAAGCGATCTGTCAGACTCATAATCATCATTGAATCTATTCCGTAAGAATCTAGCGATAAATTTGGCTCAATTTCCCCCTGTCGAATTCCAGTCTCAGCAGAAAATAGATTCTTGAAGTACCCAATTACTCGTTCGCGATCAATTGATTCAAATTTTGAAGAGTTAGTAGATGCTTGCGTCAAGGGAGAAACGAATAAGTCTGACTTAACCATTCGAAATGTAAAACCTTCGATACTTATACAAACCCTACCTTGTTGATCAAGCAAGTCAATATCTAGCTTTCGGATAGATCCATTAGATGGTAAAGCTCGAACGTGTACCCACATCTCAGTGGTTGTCGGACTCAGAAGTATCAATCTATCAATTGCGAAAGGGAGGGCTAGTTCTTGATTATTTGAGGCAGTAAATATAGCCAAACATGATTGAAAGGCGCTATCTAATACAGAAGGATGGATATAAAAGCTTTCTCCACCATAAGCAGGTGAAATAAAAAGCTCAGATGGTAATTGCAAGTTAGCCAATAACTCCTCGTGACCTATCCAAATATTGGAAATGGATCGCATAGTCGGGCCATAGTGAATACCTAATTCACTCAATTGCTCATATATGTCATCTACATTTAGCGCTAATTCACAACGAGCTTTGAGCAACGGTAAGTCGTGTACCGCTTGCGCTGAATTAGAATTTTCATGAAATCTAATAGCACCTTGAAGATAAATAGTACTCAGTTCTGAATTTTTATCTTCATGCTTTAGGGTAAATTTATTTACTTGTTCCGATTGTTCCTCAAATAAAACTTCGATATTAGTTGCTTTGGAGTCAACCCTCAGCGGACTTCTCCAAACAATGTGTCTAAATTCTAAATGTGGATTTGAATGATCAATAGCAGGCCGGTCTTTATGCTTCATATAAAAATCGTAAGCCATACGAATGATTTCTAAACTCATCGCACCGGGTAAGATAGAATGGCCTTTTACTAAGTGATCGCGTAAATAGAATTGATCGTTATTCAGTTCAAACCCAATAGTATTACTATCTTTAATAAATTCCATCATTGGAACTGCATTAAGCATAGAAAGCTTAAATGTTTCCTCAATTTTGGACCGGGAAAAAGAACTCTTGTACTCAGTATGAGCAAAACAATATGTGGGAAGGTGAACGCGAAGACGCTTTCCATCATCTACCCACTTTACATCTTCATATGCTAACCATCGTGCTGCAATGGAAGTAGAAGAAACTAACCAAGTATTCTGTATGCTTGAGAGTGCTGCATCCGTCTGAGTAATAAACTCAAGTAGACTTGACTGTAGTTGCTCTATAGACTCAACTTCAAAAGCAATACGGCACTTCATATGCTCGCGTCCAAATTGCAAAGTAAAGGCAATATCAAGCAAGGGAATATCTTTAAAATCTCCTAAGGAAATGGCGTTATATAGTGCTTGCGCCTGTTCACGAAGACTTGCTTCATTTTTTGCAGATAAGGGAATAATTACTGGGTCAATAGATTGAGCAAAAGATCGTTTGCATGGGAGATACTCCTCTAAAATAAGATGAGCGTTGACACCTCCAAAACCAAAGCTACTAACGCCAGCACGTCTAGGCACAATATTATTTTCTTGATCATTTATTAAAGTCCAGGGCTGATTCTTTCGGACTATATAAAATGGACTATTCTCTAGTGAAATGTACGGATTTTGGGTCTCACAATGCAAGCTAGCAACTAATGTTTGATGCTGCATTTGCTTGAGCACTTTAATGACGCCAGCTACCCCCGCAGCTAATTCAAGATGACCAATATTACTTTTTACTGAGCCAAGACCACATACACCATTTAAGTTATCTGCACCCATAGAGTGGAAGGCCTGTTTAAGTGCGTTAACTTCAACAGGGTCACCAATAGCTGTACCAGTTCCATGTGTCTCAATATAGGTCACAGTACTGGGATCTATTCCAGACTGACGATATCCAGACCTAATAAGATCTGCTTGTGCTTTAGTATTTGGAGCTGTAAGGGAGTTAGCGCGGCCACCATGGTTAATTGAACTACCACGCACTACCCCATAAATTGCATCTCGATCTCGCTCTGCCTGTGATAGGCGCTTTATTACCAAAAGGCCGGCACCCTCTCCACGTACATAACCATTCGCTAAATCTGAAAATGGTTGACATCTGCCATCTGGAGATAACATGCCAGCTTTTGAAAAATTAACATGGCCCTCAGGAGTAACAATACTATTAATACCACCGACGATTGCTAGCTCACATTCTCCATCTCGTATTGCTTGAATACCTCTGTGTATTGCAACCAATGAACTAGAGCATGCAGTTTCTACAGGCTCACTTGGCCCATGCCAGTCAAAGTAATAACTTACCCGGTTAGGGCCCATAGAGACCACAGATCCAGTGGCAATATAACCGCTTTGATCAAAAGTATTCTCTGCTGCATAGCCACTGGATGCGGTCCCTACGAATAATCCTATGGGGCGGCCAGATAAGCTAAGGGGGTTATACCCAGCATCTTCAATTGCTTTCCAGGCGTGTTGCAGCAACTGACGCTGCTGTGGATCCATAGAGGCAGCTTCGCGAGGAGATATTCCAAAAAATAGAGCATCAAACTCGAAAATCCCATCCGCAAAACCACCCCAACGAATATTCGTTTTACCAGTTTCTAATTTAGGATTTCCATAAATTGCTCTCCAATCCCACCGATCAGAAGGAATTTCACTAATGCAGTCTCGACCTTCATATAGATTTTTCCAGAATTCATTACCATCTTTTGCCATTGGAAAGCAGCAACTAATACCTATGATTGCAATTGACTCACCGCGTAAATCATTATTATTTTTTAAAATCAGAGGAATCTCAGAAATATTTTGAGATTCAATACCAACCTTAGCAGAAGCAATCCAATTTATATCTAAGTTAGCATTGTTTAAAACATGCAATGCATCTGAATTCTCTATCTCAAGCAATGAACTGATAACTATCTCATCTGAGATATGTCTTGCTAAGCTTTCTAATGTTGAAAATTCAAAAAAGTCGGCTGGAGTAAGATTCAAACTAAGCTGTTCATTTGCACGTGATGCAAAGACCGTCATCATAATAGAATCGAAACCATACTCACCTAAATCAACATCTGGATCAAGGGATTCCAGATTAACTTCCAACACCTCAGCAGCAAT
Organism: Polynucleobacter sp. UK-FUSCHL-C3; assembly: GCF_040409815.1. Classification (NCBI taxonomy): domain Bacteria; kingdom Pseudomonadati; phylum Pseudomonadota; class Betaproteobacteria; order Burkholderiales; family Burkholderiaceae; genus Polynucleobacter; species Polynucleobacter sp. UK-FUSCHL-C3. The sequence continues at coordinate 391,906 of NZ_CP099959.1, read as the reverse complement.
TTTTGAAAGTGCACTTAATGCGCTTAAGTTAGACTTTACTGTTTTAATAGTCTCTGAATTTTCGCTATCTTGTATTTTTATCTTGCTGCGTGTTTCTTTAAAATCTAGAGATCTAACCATAAAACCTTCGATTCTGATACAGACTTGCCCTTTGTCGTTACAAAGATCAATCGAATATGACGCATTCTCAGAAGAGGATTCGCCATCTTTCCAAAGAACTGCCCAGGCAGTTTTTCCAATAGATTTCAATACAACTAATCTTTTTACCGAAAATGGTAATGCTCGCTCGACTAATAAATCAGGCATTAGGCCAATTAATGATTGAAATGCACCATCAAGCAATGCAGGATGCATAGCATATTCATTAGTAAAAATTTCATCAGGTACAACTAAATATGCTATGGCATTTGTAGTGGAAGTTCTTAACTCATGAATAATGCGTAAACGAGGACCATAACTGATACCTACAGAGGAAAATGTCTTATAACATTCTTCAACATTTACCGAACGGCCAGCAGATAATTTAAGAGAATGAATATCATATTCTGGAATAGAATCAGGAATATGGTTAAGTAATCTGCCAATGCCTATGCTACAGAGTTGACTCTCATTCTCGCCTTCATTGCTAATTTTATAATTTATTCCGCCTGTACTTGGCGATGAACTAAATTCGATAGCTACCTGTAATCCATTGCTTGAACCAACCATTGGCTGGAGCCATGTATGCCCAGTTAATTGTATAGCTTTTCCACGACCATATATATTTTGAAGTGCTGTGTACACCATCGAAAGAAATACAGCTCCACATACAACTGGCCTTCCCCCAACAATGTGATCTTGTAAAAAGAATTCATCGCCATTAAATGTACTTATATATCGATGATGATCATGCTTAGATGCGTTTTTTTGCAAGAGAATAGAAGAATCTTCTTCAGGAATTTTCTCATCATCTATCCAGCAACGTATATTTTCAAATGGGTACCCAGGTAAGACAACGCGTCGTAAAGCATTTTGACCTTCCTGTTGATAAAATATTTTTCGCCAATCTATTGAAAAGCCCTGCGTCCATAATCTAAGCAATAACTCATGCTTACCTCTATGAGGAAGGCTTGCTATTGCATCATTTACCTGCTGATCCTCTTCAAGCATGTCAAGTGTCACATGATTAGGCTTAACACGACCAATATATAGACCTGCCTCAGACCTCCCCTCAATATATTTATCTAGGAATCTACGCACCTGATCTATCGACTCAGCCATAAAACCCATGCGATATTCCATAGGATCGCGCGCAATCTGTAAAGAATACGCAAGTGAAGAAAGCTCTGTTTGATCAGTCAACATATTAGATATCTGTTGAGCGCAAGAATGTAACTGCTTAGCAGTTTTAGCAGATAAAACTATTATTACAGGCTGTATATTGGCAACACTTTTTTGCACACTTCCTTTGTAACCTTCAAGCACTACATGCGCATTGCTTCCACCAAAACCAAAGCTACTGACTCCTGCCCGCAATGGTAATTTTTCTCCATTCAAATCTAGAGGGCACCATATTTTATTTTCAACTACAACTTCAAAACGACTATCAGATAACTTTAGGTATGGATTAAGCTTTTCGCAATGCAAAGTCTTAACAATCGTTCTATGTTGCATCTGTAAGACAGTTTTTATTAATCCTGCTATTCCAGCAGCAATTTCGAGATGACCTATGTTTGACTTCACTGATCCTATGTTGCATACAATTTCGGGTTGATCTACATATTGATTTTTTGTCTCTCGGTTTAAATCCGAGAATGCAGATATCAATGCTTCCACCTCAATCGGGTCCCCTAGTGGGGTACCAGTTCCGTGCATTTCAATATAACTAACCGTACGTGGATCAAACCCAGCTTGTAGGTATACCCTGCGGATTAAGTCTGCCTGTGCCTTAGGATTTGGGGCAGTCAAGGAGCTTGCGTGACCGCCATGATTTTCCTGCGTTGCCCGAATGACAGCATAAATTTTATCTCCGTCCCGCTCTGCATCTTCAAGCCGCTTCAAATAAATTAGGCCTGCACCCTCACCCCGGCCATAACCATCTGCTGCATCTGAAAATGGCTTAGATCGTCCATCCGGGGCGAGCATTCCAGCCTTTGCAAATCCAATGAATGTATCGGGCAGTAAAAGTGTATTTATTCCTCCAGCAATTGCTGTATCACAACTACCTCGAACTATTGATTCAACTGCTCGATGAACTGCTACTAAGGCACTAGAACAAGCAGTTTCAACAGCCTCACTGGGGCCCTGTAGATTAAAGAAATAACTAATGCGATTTGGGCCAAGGGATGGTGCTAGTCCAGTCATTGAAAATGCTTCAATGTCAGCTCCAGCTCTCGCTAATAGTTGACCATACCCGGTATCCGCAATACCAATAAAAACACCAGTTTTAGTTCCAGATAAACTTGATGGAGCATATCCCGCATCTTCAATAACGCGCCAAGCTTGGGTCAACAGTATTCTCTGCTGAGGATCCATTGCATGAGACTCACGGGGGGAAATATTAAAGAAGGCTGGATCAAAATCTGCGATGCCATCCAAAAAACCGCCCCATTTAACATTAGTTCGACCTACGTCGACCTTTGGATCACCCCAATATTTACGCCAATCCCATCGATCAATTGGAATTTCATCAATACAGTCTCTGCCATTGAGGAGATTGTCCCAGTAACTGGCAAGATCATGAGACTTAGGGAAGACACCACTCATTCCAATGATGGCAACAGCAGATTCAGTCTTTGACTCTTCTAAAAATTTATCTTGAATCGAATTACCTACAGGTAAAGCAGGCCTTAGTAAAGATTGGTCGTGCGCTATTGCACTCTCTTTGATTTTTTCATTCTTTGCTGGGGTATGTGATAACTTTTGGTCAAGTGATATTTTGAAAAAAGTTGCAATTTTTGCTGCATGAGATTTTATTAAGGTAGAACAAAGTTGTGCAATTGTGGGAGCTTCGAAAAATAATACAGGAGTTATGTCAAGATTTAGAGATTCATTCAGCTTATTAGAAAATTGTGTAAAGCTAATTGAATCAAATCCATACTCAGTTAATTCAACATCAAGCCCAAGTTCATCTTCCTCTACTTTTAGTAAAGTACTAATACAGTTCATTAAAAATAATTTTAGATGACCAGATATTTTTTGCTCAATATCTCTATCAAAAATAGGACTACCATTTTTGATTGAATCATTAGTAAATCGAGCAGGAGCACCATACTCAAGCCCTTTAATAAAATCAGTAATTCGCTTGGAATCACCGGCAGTAACCATAACTTGACAAGCTTCAGACGCAAGTGATTTATAAACTGCAGCAAACCCATCGTTACTATTCAGCGGAGATAAGCCAGTACTCTGCTTCATGAATTTTTGGATTGCCGGATCCATCTTCATACCACCATCAACCCATAATGGCCAATCTATAGATAAGGTACGCCCAAACCTTTCACCTTGTTTTCTTGCTATTTCGCGCCTATGTGCAAATATATCAAGATAAGCATTGGCTGCAGCATAATCTGCTTGACCGTGGTTACCAAAAACGCCAGATAACGAAGCAAACATGACAAAGAAATCGAGAGCACTATTTCCAATAGCGCGATCAAGGTTTTCTACACCATTCACTTTGGGACTAAAGACTTTGCGTAATTCTTCAGGGGACTTTACTGCAATCGAAGAATCTTGTAACACCCCTGCCAAATGGAAAACGCCATTTAGCTGCCCATAATCACGATAAATACTTTTGACCAAATCATTAACTTCGTTAGCATCAGAAACATCAACCTGTCGGTATATGATTTCAAGCCTCTCTGATGAAGTAACAAAAATCCAGTCCCTCAAAGCAGAATTCATCTCTGAACTGCCTACTAGAATAACTTTTCCTACATCAATATTCATAGTAATTTCTGCTGCGAGACTCTTTCCTAACGCGCCTGCCCCTCCAGTAATTAAGTAAATACCGCCTGATCGCCATGGTTTAACTGATATTTCATCGGGTCTAATAAACCCAATAGAGCGCCAACTTTTTACTTCAGCCTCATTGCCTCCGTATCGCCAACAAGGGCGTTGAGGTTCTGAAGCAGATGTCTTTAAATGTGATGCAATAGAGTTAATATCCGATGTGGTATCCAAGCTAATTACTTGGAAAGAAAGCCATGGATATTCAAGAGATACACTTTGCAAGAAGCTGGATAAGGCCTCCAAGGATAGAGAAGAACTTACTGCTGGAAAAACCAGCTGAATTAGCTTAGGTGAAGTTGATTTCGGCAATGCTTTAGTCAGGACTTGTAATTGCTTTAATATGCACTCAGCATAAAAAGCAAACTTTACGTCATGACTATTTTCCACACACTTAGGGAGAGAGATGCATTTCCAACTTGTTAGTTTTGAATTTAAGGTAATAGCATCTATCTCATCAATATCAGAAAGCCAAACAATGATTTCATCAAAATTGTCTTCTTCTAATTTTGCGCTATTTGAAAGATAGTATTTCGACCAATAAGGTTCAAATAACTGAGTCTGATTTGAAACATCTGACTCATAGGTACGCGTAGCAAAACCTAGCAAAAGCATAGTTAATGAACCTTGTTCATCCATCAATGTAAGATCTAGCGTACGTACCCTATTATTAGAACTCTCCACTTGAGAATTTTTAATATGAACCCACATATTTCTTGAGCATTCCCCAAGCAGACGAATACTTTCAATAGCGAACGGTAATGCTGCCAACTCCTTGCTTTCACCTTTATCGTCTAATGTCATTCCTACTGCAGCTTGGAATGCACCATCCAAAAGACTCGGGTGCAACCCAAAGGCTTCAGGAAAGCCTGGCAAGTGGGGAGGAAGATGTAATTTGGCTAATACCTGAGGATTGCCATTTTCATCTTTTGCAACGGCTAAGGACTCAATTGCCTGATGACCAGGTCCATAATTGATCCCAAGAGTCTTAAAGGTGCTATAGATATCATCAGCAGAAAATGTCCGCGGATTCATATCATAGAACTTTTGAATACTTTGGACTGGATAAATACCTGCCTTAATTTGAATAGAAACTGAATCTGGGGCACCATCCTTAGTAATGCGAGCTTGGGCATAAACGTTAGAAACACCATCATTATCTACACTACTTACCTCAATGCGGACTGGCAGGTCATCGCTATCAATCACTTTTGTTAAACGCACTACACATGGTCCTTTAACCTTAAGAGGCTTTAGCCATACAACTTGCCCTATGTGGAATGAGGTTCCAAAATATTGTGTTGCAGCGATACGAATTAATTCCAGATAAAGAACTCCAGGCATAACTGGTTCATTACCGATGCAATGATCTACGATAAAAAATTCTGCGCCCGTTAAATCAATCTCTAGAATATTTTCATCAATTTTACGCAGTAAAAAAGAGGAGTTATTATTGTTATTAACAGTTTTGATGAGTGGATTAGGGCCTTCTTGCTCAAGCCAAAATCTTTTTCCCTCAAAGGGATAAGTTGGTAGCCATATTCTTTTGCGTTCGCCAATAAGGGAAAGAGAGGGCCATTGAATAGGCCCGCCAAGCACCCACTGAGAAGCTACTTCTCGGGCAGTTCCGGCAATCTCTTTTATGCCACTAGTTTTGCGATTAACAACGCCTTCGAGAGCTTGCGAACTATCTCCATCTAAATAGGCATTCAATTGGCTAATAAGATCAAAGCCATCTTGAACAATGAAAGCCAGGCGATAGCGCATTGAGTCTCTTCCAACCTGGAGGGTAAAAGCAATATCAGCTAATTGATCATCACTTATCTCATTAAAACCTGTCAAATGTACTTGTAAATTTTTTACTATTTTGTTGAGTGCTGACTCAGTTCTAGCAGAAAGTGGAACAATATAGGGCTTGTTCATATTAGATGAGTGGCCGACATAGTCTTCTTGAGGGGCTCTGTATTCCTCAAGCACTATGTGCGCATTTGCACCACCCGCCCCAAACGAGCTCAATCCAGCTCTCCTGGGAACTTCCAATCCATCAATGATGGGGCGATCCCATTTTCGAGGTTTATCAAGCAGATAGAATGGACTATTTAATAAATCAATTAATTGATTTGGTTTCGAACAGTGTAAGCTTTGATACATTAATCCATGCTTCATCGATAATAGAATTTTAATTATTCCAGCGACGCCTGCCGCTGTTTCAGCATGACCTATATTGGACTTCACTGATCCAATTCCGCAGTGCGGAATTATTGGACTTTTATACCCATGTTCACGATACAGTTCCTCAAAAGATTTTTTTAAACCATCTATTTCAATAGGATCACCTAAAGAGGTTCCTGTACCATGACATTCAATCATCGATATTGAACGGGGATCAAAGCCGGCTTGACGATGAGCCTCAACTATCAATTGAGCCTGTGCCTTTGCGTTTGGAGCAGTTAATGAAGTAGCGCTTCCGCCATGATTTTCAGAGGATCCTCTAATAACTCCCAATATAGAATCGCCATCTCGCTCTGCATAATCAAGACGCTTAAGTAGTATTGCTCCCACTCCATCTGCACGTGCATAACCATTCGCATCCTCTGAAAATGTTTTACATCTTCCATCAATACTGAGCATGCCTACTTTAGAAAACATAATGTGTTGATCCGGCGTCAAAATAAGATTTGAACCGCCTGCAATTGCCATCTCACAACCTTCATGACGAATACTCATTACTGCTCGATGAATAGCTACTAGAGAGCTAGAACATGCAGTATCAATCACTTGACTTGGACCACTTATATCAAGCATATAAGAAAGACGATTCGGGCAAAAAACATGCCCAAGCCCTGTCATCTGCATAGCATCCATTAATCCACTGCGATTAACTAAATTGGTGTAATCCTGTAAATTAATACCAAGAAAAATTCCGATCTTTTTTCCGGATAGGGAGGAAGGGGCATAACCAGCACCTTCTATCAAATTCCATACACATTCTATAAATACTCGATGTTGGGGATCTATTAACTCTGCCTCCTTGGGGGAGATAGAGAAAAAAGATGCATCAAAATGATCATGCCCTGGTATGAAACCACCGAACTTAACATCAGTGAAGGCCCCTTTTTTAGGGTCACCATCGACGCTCTTCCAGTTCCAACGGTCTGGTGGAATTTCTTCAATGCAATCATCTCCGTTACGTAGATGTTGCTCAAAAGTATGCAAATTAGTGCTTTTAGAAAACTTTCCTTCCATTGAAATTATTGCTATAGGCATTGAAGCAAGCTTAGAAGCTTTTTTATCACCCTCTTGCGAATTCAAGGAACTTGAGAGATCATTAGATTGAATATTTTTACTATTAATAGCACGATGACGACTCAACCATTTAGCCGCGCTAGAATTATCAATAATGCCATCAGTAGTAGCGCTATCAGCTGGTGCGCCAGTACCTATAGTATTAAGCTGCAATTTGTCTGTAAAATTATTTTTTACGTAATGCGCTTCAATCTCTTTGCTATAACGGGAACTCAAAATAGCTATAAGCTCTTCATAGTTTTTTGCTTCAAAAAAAGTTGTAGGGGCAATAGAGACTTTTAAAAATCTTGAAATTTGAACCATTAGTTCTGTAATAGCAATTGAATCAACGCCATAGCTAGATAAACTTACTGTAGGATCTATTTGACTCAAAGGCATCTTTAAAACTTTTGAGACAATACTTAAAATATCGCTCTCAAGGCGCTGTGTATTAATGTTCTCCGGCTGCGTTACATCAAATCCAACTGGTGAATTATTAGTTTTTAAAACTTGGGAATAGATATTTGCCAGAATACGGAGCTCCTGATCAATTAAATCAGACATCTTTGACTCTAATGATCCATTTAAGTTGGATGCCTCCAACTTGGATTGATCTTGACTATTTGTCATAATTAGACTCTTGCACTTTCAGACACTTCATCTAGCATATCTCTGTACTTACGCATTTGTGAAAGTAACTTCCAAAGATCGGCTTCCCATAAATGTCGATGTGAATTCACAAAGTAATTTTGTCCAATATCAGGCACATCATTTCGTTTTGCATTTAGAAATTTCTTTAACCCATCAGTTTGACCAAAATAAGCACGCGTATAACTCACAACATAAGAGCCCTGCGTCTTCAAACCATCACCAAGACCACCAGCTGCATTAATGAAACCCATAAATAAGAGATTATCCAGATTGCGCGGAGTTGAATGCAAGAATAAATCTGGAATAGCAGAAGACCATTCTAGTAAAGCAGAATCAATAAAAGGAAAATCTCTGTCGTAACCTGTCGCATAGATCACTACATCTACCTCTTCCTTGGAGCCATCCTTAAACCATATTTGCTTATCGTCAAATCGAGAAACTTCCCCTTTCGAGACAATATCCCCATGTCCAATGTAGTAAAGAATTTGAGAATTCATAATGGGGTGTGCGGCATCTAGTGGATAGTCTGGTCGCAAAAGTCCATAGTCTTGGCCATCAAAACCAGCCAAACGGAATACCTGCTCAATATAGGCTAAAGTTTCTGCTTTGCTAGAAAATTTACCCCCCAATTCCATCATCCACTGTGGAGTTGGTTTGCCCCCAATAAACTTTGGTTGATAATAATAGCCACGACGAGTACTATGAAAAACTGCACTGCCGTGATGTACTGCGTCTACGGCAATATCGCAACCTGAATTTCCCGCTCCAATTACTAGGACTCTCTTTTGCTTGAGCTGATTTGGAGACTTATATTGACAAGTATGAAATATATCGCCGCTAAATTTACCGGGGATAGCAAAATCCGGATATCGCGGTTTACGTTGTAATCCATTACAAATAACAACTAATCCATATATTTCTTTTTTTCCATTTTCAGTAATAATTTGCCAGTTTCCATCCATTGGCTTAAGTGATATTACTCGAGAGTTAAAATAGGTATGATCATATATCCCATAATGAAGAGCATATGCACGAATATATTCAAGCATCTTGTCATGCCGTGGATATTGGGCATAGCTTTCAGGCATTGGGAAATCAGGTATTTGCGTATTAAATTTTGGTGATATCAAATGTAAACTTGGGTAGGTTCTCCCACACTCAGCCGAGCTATTCCATACGCCGCCAAAATCATCTTCGGACTCATATAAATCAAAAGTAATCCCTGCCTCTTTAAGTTCGCGTCCAACTCCTATTCCAGTAGGGCCGCCGCCTATGATTGCTACTTTTTTAAGAATATTCATGGAATTTTCTACTGAAGTCTAATTTGCGAGAGATTGCTATAGTCTTCTGCCATTAAGCCATCCAAAACTAATTTTGGCTTACCATCAGAATCAAATATCTCTATATTTACTGATCGATTTGCACTGTTTGACCAAACTCGAATAATGAAATTATCTGGCAAAGGTCCATCTTGCTGAATTGAATTCAACATAAATGGAAAATGAGTTGCTAATTTCTTATTTTTATTCTGTACAGTTTCAATACTTTCTATATCTATACATTCCATCATATAAAAAGAATATAAATCCCAAATGAAATTAAGAGGGAGTGATGGGGCTATCTTAGTAGTCTGATCTTTTTGACTAACCCGAGCTATAAGTTGTATTTCATTAAGTAAAACACTACTAATTTCGAAATTCATTAGAGTTTCGCGCTTAGAAAATTTAATGAATTTTTTTGTTATATCGGTAGCAGAAAGATTTTTCTTCAAATCAAATTCTGCAGGCCAGTATCCTTCATTAAAATCGAGTATTACTTCACCTACATGGTAGGCTACTGTTTCATCTCCATCTGCTGAAATATGGTAAATCAAACCATGCTCATCAGATTCAATCACGACCTGCAATTCACGAGCATGCCCGTTAATTGCTACTGGGCTACCCCAAACTAAGTTCTTTAAACCAACCACCTTTTTAGTAGTTGCTTTTTCTGCAGCCGCTAGGGCCATCGCCGGATAGAAGAATCCTGGTAGTAATTTTTCACCATCAATTTCATATCGGTTCAACCAGGACTCAGATCCGTTTAAGGTTTTTGAAGAGTTACTAAACTGAGGCATCACATGTATTTCTTCGACTATCTGAGGCGAAGAAATTTGTAAAGAATCTTCAGCATCAATCCAATGTCGAGTTCTTGCAAAGGGATAGCCAGGCAAACCAATGCGTCTGTGTAGACAAGCATCCTGTAGCTTCATCCAATTAATTTTTACTCCCGATACCCATAATTGAGAAATTTTTTCCACACTATTAGAGGCGAACCATGGCTCCAACAGCAAAGCAATGTCTTCATCATTACTAAACAGAGCAGAGATTGGTTTGCCTTCCGCTTCTAAGTAAATATCATTATTAAATTGTGATTGAGTAATCCGAGATAGCTTCTCTAATAAATCTTCTCTGCTATTAAATACAAAAGAAATTCTTGCATCGTAAATTTGCCTAGCAACTTGTAGCGTGTGCGCTAGATTTCCAAGGCTTATATCAAACTTAGATTCAACAAAATTTTTGATAGAGAACACATAATCAATCAACTGTTCTTTTGTTTTTGCAGAAAGAACAAAAATATACTTACTTATTAATGGTAATTTATTTTCAGTATGCAAATTAGCATCAACTGATTGACCTTCTTCAAGGACCAGATGTGCATTAGTTCCACTAAATCCAAATGCACTAATTGCAGCACGCCTAGGTATAGAGCTAACTTTATCCCAATTTTTTAACTCTTGATTTATGTAAAATGGGGTGTTATCCAACTGAATATGGCTATTCTGTACTTTGAAATTTGCGCTTGGGGGTAGCTTTTGATATTCCAAAGCTAGCAATGCTTTAAGAACGCCGGCGATACCCGCGCTCGCGAGCAAATGGCCAACATTAGCCTTTACTGAACCAATAGCGCAATAGCTTTGCTTCTCTGAAAGAACACCAAAAACTTCACTTAATCCTTCAATCTCAATGGGATCACCAAGCGCTGTACCGGTCCCATGCGCTTCAATTAGGCTAATTGTGGCGGGATCAATGGAGAATTTATTATAAATATCCCCAATTAAACGACTCTGTGCCTGTGGATTTGGTGCAGTGATGCCGTTTGTTTTGCCGTCTTGATTGACACCCCAGCCTCGGATAATTCCACGGATCGGATCTCCATCTCGTTCAGCATCGGCCAAACGTTTTAGCAGCACAACACCAATACCTTCACCAGGCACAAAACCATTAGCCCTGCTATCAAAAGGGAAACAACGTCCTTCAGGGGATAGCATACCCACTTTTGAAGTGTCAATATGCATATCAGGCCCAATCAATATACATACACCTCCAGCTATGGCAAGATCAACTTCGCCGAGCAAAAGACTATTACATGCCTGAGTAACTGCAACAAGAGAACTTGAGCATGCGGTATCAATAGAGATACATGGGCCGTGAAGATCTAAAATATAAGCAATTCGCGCAGCCAAAATAGAGCCAGAGCTTCCTATTAAGCTATAAGCATTTCGCGCTTTAACTAGTTCAGAATAACCACTATTTCCGCTGGCTACAAAAACACCGCATTGGGAACCTGCTAATTCTGAGGGTAAAATAGCAGCGTTTTCAATTACATGCCAGGCATGCTGAAGAAATAAACGCTGCTGTGGATCCATCAACTCTGCTTCACGTGGATTGATGTTGAAGAAATCAGCATCAAATCTATCAATATCATCGATGCTACCCATCCACTTAGAATAAGATTTTTCTATTGCAGTTGGATCAGAATCATAGTATTTAGAAACATCCCATCGATCAAATGGGACCTCCTCAATGCAATCTCGTCCAGAGCTAATATTTTTCCAGAAATCTACAAGATTTAAGGCTTTGGGAAACCTCCCCGAGGCACCAATAATAGCAATGGCATCTGAAGACTCACGATTTATAAATTTCGGCAATGATTTGTGTCTATTCAAATCCTCAGGTTCAAATTTTTCTTGGGTATTGATACTCTTAAGTTGAGAGTCTAACTCAAACAATGCATTGAACTTTTCGGCTTGTAATGTTTCATGAGTATTCTGATTTGTGAGTGCATCATCACGCAATAAGAGTGAATTATTTTTGATCAGCGTTTCAATATGTTCTGCAAGTACATTGACCGTTGGATGCATATAGACAACTGTTGCTGGCAAACTAATGTCAAATATTGAATTTATTTTTCTTACCCAAATCAGTGCCAAAATAGAATCAAGACCTAGATCTAAAAATGTAGATTGAGCACGAATCTCAGTAGAATCAATCATGAGTTCGTTTGCCAAGGATTTAACTAATTTATCTCGAATCCATTCGGTAGCGTCAAGTTTGCCTAAGAAAGAATTAATAGGAGCCTCATCTGAAATATTAGACTCTGTATTTGATAGAAAGCTCAGATTGACTTCTTCAGCCACCAAATTGACAGACAAATCCTTAATATGAGCAATAAATGCACCTACTGTAGGATGTCTATAAACAACTGTTGCAGGTAAATTTAAATCAAATATATGATTTATTTTTCTTATCCAAGTTACGGCTAGTATTGAGTCTAGTCCAAGCGCAAGAAACCCAGATGCATCTGAAATTTCTGAAACATCAATCATTAATTCTTCGGCCAATGTCGAAAGCAACTTAGAGCGAACATCCAAAGGGTCGCTCTTATTAACATTCCCACTAGAACTACTTTTTTTAGCTAAAGACAGATCAGCATTAATGCTTACTGAAGTGCCTTCAGAAAAATGTTGATTAATTTTTTCTAATACCTTCCTATTTCCAATGAAGGTTTTTTCATGCATAGATAACTCTTTTACAAATATCTCTTCAAGACGCGCTGAAATTAAACGTCTTTTACTAGCTTTTTGAAAAATAAGCTCTTCCCGCGAAGATCGAGCTAACTGGTGAGCTCGCTTAAGAGCTTGTGTTAGTACTTCCGCCCCTGGTATTGCAGTTATGCCAACGCCACGTTCTAATAGAGTGTGCCCTCTATACTCTGCTGCAGTAAATAATATTTCTCTACCTAAATGATCACCCAGTCGTTCTGGAAAGATGAATGTTGCGCCTGCACCAGGAGTAAAACCAAACCGCATGTAATTACTGTGATAGATACTCTCTAAACTAAACAATGTTTCATCACAAAACATGCCTAACGACCAGCCAGCCCCAATAGCATGTCCTTGCATTGCCGCAATAACTGGTAATTCACATTCAATTGGAAGCGTATAGACTTTTAAATCTGTAAATTTAGATTTTCCACTTTGAAGGCTTTCCAAGCCCTCCTGAGTTCCACCACAAGCAAAATAAGCTCCATATCCAGTAAGTACCAATACTTTTAATTCTGGCATTTGAGATATACGTTCAAAAACTTCTATCAAACCATTCATTAATGCATCGTTAAATGAATTTTTCTGCTTTTCCTCGCGCATATGAATCACTGCAACTCCATCATCAAAGACTTCTAGACTAACAACGGTTGTCTTTAATGAAATTTCCTGGCGATGCTGCGGATTAGATGTTAACTCCTCTAAAGGAATCGAAAGAGGGGTCATTTTTAAATCAAGAAACTCAAATGAGTTTTTCCTCATATGCTGCTTCAATAGAACCAGAGACAATCGAGGAATAGCAACTAAATGATGAATGATCTCAAGTGCATAATCACTCATTTGATTTTGATCAACTGCAATCATCCCCGTTCTACAGGACTGGCATTCTAAACCAGTCATGAAGGCACTATTTCCTAAGATTCTCTTTGCAATATTGACATCTAAGTACCGTTGAAAAAATTCGAAATCTTCAGTTATGTCTAATGGAGGAAAGCCATATTGTCCATGGCTATCTAATATTACAAAATCGCAGAGCAATAGAAACATTAATCCTCTGCCTGATGCCCCACCCTTAACAGCTGCAACAATTGGAATTGAACATTCGAAGGTAGGTTTAGGTAATCTATTTTTAATTACCGAAAAATGGCCAGAATCATTCCATGAGGAATTAGCGTTGATGAAAACAGCTTTAATAGCTTCGTTCCGACCTGCAATTTCTAATTCCCTAACAAGCGCCTCTTGAAATTCTGCAGACCAAGAGCCATCAGTGATCAGGTGTCGAATGCCCTCACGGTCAGGGGCCCTGGATATTGAAAATAACCCCCTACCTTCATCAGACTCCTGAATGGGTTGCAATAGCACTTTTTTTCTTACTAACTCAGTCGATGTGTTTTCTAAGCCTGATTGTTTCAAATCTAGATAAATATTTTGATTTCTTGAATTTTTATTACCTTGTTTGATAATTGGAAAAAAATCATTAACGGGGACGTCCCCACCTACCCAATAACGATCCGACTTAAAAGGATATGTTGGGAGAGCTAATCGCCGATGCTTGGATTGATCGAATTGCAAATCTAATCTAGCTTTGCTACCCCTCAAAAAGAGTTCACCCAACTGCTTCAAGCAGTTTAAATATTCTTCATTCTCTAGAAGCGTGTAGTTACGTATTTTCTGAATGATAGTATTTGCACTCTCGAGATCTGATGGCTCTTCATCTAATTCAGACTCAATCAATCTCATCTCTACGCCAGATGCAGAACCATTATTAAGCCATTGATATAATTTGGTACGTAAGTCATCAAGACTTGTCGCTACTATTGCAAGTCTATGAGAAAGGGGCCGCCGACCAGCGAGCAATGTAAATGCAAGATCTGCACAGTTAGATACCTGAGTAAGCTCTAAAAACTCAAGTAAATCCTTAGCGTACTGCTTAAGTTGTGCCTCACTCCGTGTTGAGAGTGCTATTAAATAGGCAGGACGGAGATTCTCATGGGCCTCTAATGGTGGTGGCTCTTGAATAACAAGATGTGCATTTGTTCCACTAAATCCAAATGAGCTAATTGCAGCAAGTCGATTAGCCTCAGATGATGGGCCCCACTCAATCGACTTATCGTTTAGATAAAAAGCACTATTTTCCAGGTGTATAGCAGGATTAAGGCCATTTAAATGAATTGTAGGCGGAATTCGTTCATGCTTAATGGCTAGCAATACTTTAATTAAACCTGTAATGCCAGCCGCAGTAGTGGCATGACCTAAGTTTGATTTTACTGACCCAAGAGCACAATAATGCTTATGTGAAGAGCTAGATGTATACACTCTATCCAGAGCTGAAAATTCAATTGGGTCCCCTAAAGGGGTGCCGGTTCCGTGAGCCTCAACCATACTGATTTCAGCAGGATTAATATTAAACTCAGAATATATTTGTCGTAATAATTGCTCTTGTGAAACTCCACTTGGCGCAGTTATACCATTGGTTGTGCCATCCTGATTTGTACCAACACCTGCAATTACACCCAAAATATTATCGCCATCTGCCAGGGCGTCCGCTAAAGGTCTCAGCAATACTGCAGCTGCAGCCTCTCCTGGAACAATACCATCGGCATGATTTCCAAATGCTGCGCAACGACCACTTAAAGATAGCATTTGAGCTTGATTTGCATAACGGTAAAAACGCGAAGTGCAATGTACAAAGACTCCGCCAGCTAAGGCCATTTCAGATTCACCACTCCATATACTCTGACAGGCCAATTGAACCGCTACTAGTGAACTCGAACAAGCAGTATCTACTGCTATCGCAGGACCTTTGAAATCAAGAAAATAAGAAATACGAGCCGGGATCAGTGAGCTGGTGTTTCCCCAAAATGCCTGTCCTGGTGGCTGAGAAGCAAATAGCTCTTGATAATCACCTGAGCTGCATCCAACAAATACACCGCAGCGGCGTCCGATCATATCTAAACCTGCATGTCCCGCACTCTCTAAAGTCTTCCACGCTTCTTCAAGAAAAAGCCTTTGCTGAGGATCCATATAGGTGGCCTCAAGACCAGAAATAGAGAAAAAAACAGGGTCAAATTTATCAACGCCATCAATAAAGCTCCCACGGTCACAATAAGATCCTAATGAAGCATCTTTATAGAAAGACGAAAGATCAAAGCGAGAAACAGGGGTCACTAAATCATGTCCAGCTAACAAATGCGCCCATAGCTCTTCAACATTTTTAGATCCTGAAAAACGACCACTCATCCCTACTATAGCTATAGGCTCACGCTTTAAAGAGAGAGAAATTGGGCTGGCAATTTTTTCATTATTAGTACTGGGAACTTTCTTCGGGGAAATTTCATCAACAAAATCGCTAGGTTTGCTACTTAGATCATAATTATTGGTAAACGCCTGAACAGCAAGAGTTGGCTTACTTAAAGTATCTGCATATTCACTACCGATAAAAGATTCAAGCTGTTTAACACTAGAGAAGTCAAATAATCGTGTAACCTCAAGGTCTATCCCTAGGCTTGTTCGTAATTTTTGTGCAAGCTCAACTGCAAGAATGGAGTCAAGACCGTAATCAGCAAAAGATAATTGAGTATCTATTGATGATTTAGCGATATTAAGGGTCTCACTGAGAGAATTCAAAATTGCATCTCTTAAACCACTGAATTGATATTGTTGTTCCAAGCTGTCAATCAATTGACTGCCAGATGGTACGGTTGTTATATCTGGTGAAAAGTTAGATTTCTTAAAACCTTCCTTATCTATTGCTGTTACTTTAGATTGGTCAACAATAATATTTTTAGATTTTGCGCGAACTGCAATAATCTGCTGCCCCAATGCCTGTTCAGAATTAGGGCTTGCCGCAACCCATTCAAAATCTGAGGACTCTAAGATTCCTCTCCATGTTTGAGTATTCAATGCAGGAGTGCCAGGAATTCTGAGATGTTTATCTTGAAACTTCCACCATCCATCAAGCAATCCAAATGTAACATGAGTAAACATGGTTCCATGATTAATCTCATTTATTAATAACAGTGCATCATCTGCCATAGCGGTGCGAACTATTGCTAGCGTAGAGTGCATATCCTGAGTAGCATGAAGAACATTTGAAGCAATTACAAGATCATATGCACCCAGATCTATATTCTGAGAATTCAGTGGTCGCTCTATATCTAATAGTGCAGTTTTGAAATAAGGCATATTCTCAGTGAAATTGCGTTCTGCTCTTATTAAAAAAGCACGTGAAATATCTGTAAATAAATATTCTTCAATGGACTCTGTAAAAGGTGACAAAGTTGAGCACAAAATACTTGTAGACGAGCCTGTGCCCCCTCCAATTTCTAAAATGCGTATAGGCTTAGAAGGATTTTGACGCAATCTTTGTTTTATAAAATTACAAGCTGCTAAACCAAGAGTCACATTAAAACGACTCGCCACTCTATCTTCTTTATAAACAGCCTCTACCAAAGACATATTAGCTTCTGGAAATATTATGCTTGTAGCAAGCTGCGATCCTGTGAGAATTGAAGGAAGAGAATGCAATACAGTTTCTGCAAGAGTAATTTGAGCAACCGGTCCACCGTGGGCATGTGCAGTATTAGAATATTGGTCCCAGAGTGCCCAAGCAGTCTCTAAAGTACCATGATTATCAATTTCACTGCTCTCAAGTGAAAGTTTGATTGACTGGTACCAGTCCTTATAAGCAGAAACAATTCTATCCTTAGGAATTTCTTCTAGAATCGCATTTACGAGAAGTGTTAATTGGCGTTGAAGCTCAAGGCTGTCGGCTAATAAAGCCGTGTGCTCTTCATCAACCATTGCAGTTCCAACTAACTCAGCAACAGACACATAACTCATTGGCGAAGGAATCCAAAATTGCTCCGAAGAAAAGGGGTAGGTTGGCAATGAAATGATATTTCCTCGCAGGGAGGGAAATAAATTAATCCAATCAATGCTCATACCTTGAACCCAGAAATCCAAGACCTTTCCAATGCGTCCTTTAGTCAATAAGCGTGAAAGTGAGTCATTAAAATCCCCATCGTTATTTAATGCTACCAAAGCCTTTTCTTGCGCGGCGATAAAAATACCACTTACAATTTCTTGATCCAGGAATGCTTTTAACTTAGTTTTTAATTCAGCCAATGTAGAGGCCTCGATACCTAGGCGAGCAGTCATTTGCTCACGATGGGCTAGAGTATAGGCAATATCTCTCAAGTCTAATTTAGAGGACTTCTCCAATCTTGATGTCAATATCGTAGACATAAGATTGATTAAATCAGCAATATTTCTCGAAAGAGAAAAATCAGTTTTACTTAATACGATCCCAAATCTATTTTCAAGTATTTTGCGAATTGCATGCAAATGTAGCAATGTAATTCCATATTCTGTAAACTGTTCGTCTGTATTGAGATCAGCTTTTGATACGCTCAAAATCTCTGCAATTGCCTCTTGGATTACGGCTTCAATTTCACTTATGCTAACGGCAGAAATGCTAGAAGTATTGTGCAATTGAATTTCACTACCCGACCCTTCTAATACAGCTAATAAATTTAATGCCATTTCACGAAGTTTTATAGAGTCTTTTGCTGATAAAAGAATAGGAAGTGAAAGTCTATTTTCTGTAAAAGACATCCTATTTAAATCTTGACTACCATATGTGCTTGATGGCCATTCCTCTATGATCAGATGTGCATTAGTCCCTCCAGCGCCAAAAGAAGATACGCCAGCAATACGTGATTGATTTTTAATCACTCCATCAATTTTGATTACCTTTGGATACCAAGGTTGCAATTTTCTTTGAATATCAAAGGGTGATTCAGAAAACTGTATATTGGGGTTTTCCTTTTCTGCATGTAAGCTAGGCACTAATGTGCCATGCTTCATTTGCAAAACTATCTTTGTTAGACCTGCAATGCCAGCCGCAGCCTCGAGATGCCCAATATTCGATTTAACTGATCCTATTGCACAAAATCCACATTCTGCTGTATCAACTCTGAAAGCATTTGTTAATCCCTGTATCTCTATTGGGTCACCTAATTCAGTGCCAGTACCATGAGCCTCAATATATGTAACTGAGCGTGCATCAATTCCAGCTTTATCTAAGGCTATACGCACTACCTCACTTTGTGCCGTAGGATTAGGAACGGTATAACCATTTGTTTTGCCGCCATGGTTAACAGCACTCGAGCGGATCAACGCATGAATATTATCGCCATCGGCGATAGCATACGACAAAGGTTTAAGCAAAACACATCCAACCCCCTCACCCGGCACAAATCCATTGGCTTCATCTCCAAAACTTTTGCACTGTCCATCGGGACTGAGCATCCTTGACGCGCTAAGCTCAATATAATTAGAGGGATGCAGGTATAGATTGACGCCTCCAGCAATTGCCATTTCGCACTCACCTGAATACAGGCTAGCACATGCTTGATGAATTGCAACAAGCGAAGAGGAGCACATGGTATCAATAGGCATGCTGGGACCATTGAGATCAAACACATGCGAAACTCGATTAGCAACACTACTAAAAGACGTACTGGGACGAACTGTGGTGCCCGTTTCGGTAAGAAATGGTTCATATAGGGCATAACCTGTTTTCGTAATTCCAACAAATACGCCCACACGCGAATCATGCTGTTGTGCAAAACGTAAACGCGTATATCCCCCATCCTCACAGGCAGCCCAAGCATTCATTAAAAATAAACGCTCTTGCGGATCCATTGCAAGAGCATCACGTGGTGCAATACGGAAAAATAATGGGTCGAATTTTGCAAAATCCTCAAGAAAGCCGCCCCACTTAGAGTAACTTTGACCACTCTCAACTGCTTTAGAGGAATCAGGATTATAAAAATCTTGGAGCGGCCATCTATCCATGGGTATTTCGGAAACAGCATCTATACCCTGAGTAAGGTTTTGCCAAAATTTCTGGAGATCAGGGGCTTTAGGATATTGACCGCTCATTCCAACAATAGCAATTGGCTCGTTAATATCCACTTTAGCTATTCGGCTAGATGGAATCTTGTCGGTAATCTCTGAACCTGCTTGTAATCTCACTGTATCTAGCTTTTTATTGCTTTGATAGCCAACCCAATTAACGCAGGCTAGTTTTTGCGTGTTTACCAAATATCGTGCCACTTGCGTTAGCGTTCGATGTTCAAAAAATAAGGTCTTACTTAAATTTTCAAAAGTTGAGCTCAGGGATTTATTTAGGTTAGTAATCAGCAGTGAATCAATTCCATATACCTCTAAAGGTGTATCACCCTGAATTTCATCTGCTTTCATACCTGTTAACTTTGCTAATAATCTTCCTAGATGAAGTGCAACGTGATCAATCAAAGCTGAGCGATCTTCATCTGCAGTATTAGTAAATTCTCTATGGGATATAACTTCATTAGTTTGACTTGATACAGAATCAAAGAATGAGCGAATACGCTTAGAATCCCCCGCAATTACAGCGACATTGGGAGCGCTAACACTAATTAAAGTACTTAAAGAATTTAACCCTGCGGTTGAGGATAGAGCTCTTTGACCCATTTTCTCAAAAAATGCTTGCTCGTAGCTTGCACTCACCTTCATACCACCATCGCGCCATAATGGCCAAGAAATAGACCGCATTGAATTACTACGGAACGATGCTAGCGCATCCAGAAAGCCATTAGCAGCTGCATAATCTGCTTGACCGGCATTACCAACTGCGCCTGCAAGAGAGGAGAACATCACAAAAAAATCAAGATTTAGATTGCTGCAAGCTCTATCAAGTGAATATGCGCCACTCACTTTAGACCTCATTACAGCATCGACCTGCTGATTTGTTTTAAATACAATTGCAGCATCTTGATGAGTGCCTGCACAATGTATCACACCATGTAAATTACCAAAAGAATTTACACAATCATTCACAATTCTAGCCGTAGCCTCAAAATCCTCAAGATTGAGTTGGTGATAATTTACTTTCGCACTATTTGTCTTCAAATTACCGATGAATTCAGTACGCTCCTGGTTTAATGGAATTGTTCCAAGTAAAATTAGCGTAATATTTTTATAATGAGTAGTTATGTGCTTTGCTACTATGCGTCCTAATGCGCCAAGACCTCCGCTAATAAGATACACTCCTCCATCACGCCATGGATCAGGTTTCGCTACTGGCAGCAAATTAGCTAAATCATTCCAACGACGGACAAAACGCTGTCCATCAACATACCTTATCCGCCGCTCACCTACCTGTCTTGATTCTTGGATAAGAATATCCTCTAATTGATTAGAGGAGGTTGAAGAAGATACGCTAATTACTTGGGCTAGTAGTCGTGGACACTCAGCGCACGCACTATCAAGCATAGCTCCTAAGCCCTCATATAATTCTTTTTCACCGTCAAGCGGTACCACAAGCTGAACCAAATAAGTATCAGAATCAGGTCTTTGTAGAAGTTTTTGCAATATCTTAAATAATTCAATGGCCGTTGATATATAGCGCTGACTGATATCACCCATGACATTCTCAACATTAATTACTTCGCATTTCAATGTTGAAATTTTTGGAATTGAAATTTCACAAGGGAAAATAATGTGCAGGTTTGGAGATGTAAATACATTTCTGGAGAGTGGTGACAATACCCATTCTGGTTTAAGCATCACCGTTTCTTCAGATAAATTTAGATTAGGTATCCAAAAACGCGTTTTAGAAAAACGATGTAACGGGAGAGCTTGGCGACGAAAACCCTCTTTGATGGGATACTCTTCTAGAATTAAATGTGCATTACTTCCCCCAAATCCAAAACTACTCACTGCAGCCCGTCTAAATACTATCTTTTTTTCATTATCAAGATTACGCGGCCATTCTTGTCGAGCTTTTACAAAATAAAATGGGCTGCCTTCTAGAGAAATATGGGGGTTTATCTCTTCACAATGGAGAGTGGCTGGTAATTCACCGGCCCGCATTGCCATCAATACTTTAACTACACCAGCAAGACCAGCGGCAGCCTCTAAGTGACCAATATTAGACTTGACTGAGCCAAGCCCAATACTAGGCGCAATTGTTCGATTTGAACTCATCAAGCTACGATAGGCCTGTTGTAACCCATTAATTTCAACTGGGTCCCCAAGAATCGTACCGGTACCATGGGTCTCAATATATCCAATAGTAGTTGGATCAATACCAGCCATAGCCCTTTTAATTAAGTCGGCCTGAGCATGGGTATTAGGAGCAGTTAATGAGCCTGCATGACCGCCATGGTTCTCAGCTCCCCCTAGTAGAACGCCTATAATTTGATCACCATCCCGCTCTGCCAAATGCAAAGGCTTTATTAGCAGCGCAACTACTCCTTCACCACGTACATAACCATCTGCCTTGGATGAAAATGAATGGCATCGTCCTGTAGGACTAAGCATTCCAGCTTTGTAAGGGCCCTCAAAACCTTCGAGACTTAAAGCAAGATTAACTGCGCCAACTATTGCAGCACTACATTGCCCAGAGCGAATGGATTCTACTGCTCGAAGAATAGCCACTAAAGAGCTAGAACAAGCAGTATCTATTGCCTGACTTGGACCATGAATATTCAATTTATAAGAAATTCTATTGGCAACCATTGCAAGTGAATTCCCAGTTGCTACAAAGCCATCCGTCTCAATTCCATAAGCCTGCAGTAGTGAGGCGTAATCATGTCCACTAACACCTATAAAAACACCAGTATCTGATGGCAATTGTTCTGGTGCATAGCCTGCATCTTCAAGAGCATGCACTGCTGTTTCAAGCATTAACCTTTGCTGCGGATCCATTCGCTGAGCTTCGTGCGGCGAAATATTGAAATACTCCGCATCAAAAGAATCTATATCTTGAAGAAAGGCTCCGAATTGCGGAAATTCTGCGCTGAGAATACGCTTAAGATAGGGCTCTGAGTAACGCTCAAACGGTAGATTTCCGACGAGATCGTGACCTGCTAAAAGGTGATTGAAAAACTCTTGCGGTGTATTTGCTCCAGGCAAGCGTGCTGACATTCCAATAATAGCTATTGGTGCACTCGAGGCTGCCTCAGTTTTTGAGCTTTGATCAACCTCCTCTAAATATTGTTCATGTTTAGATAATTGATTATTTATTAGATTGGATTCTTTGATCCCAGCAGGAACTATTGCATTCTTGGAGTTCACTGCATAACGCACCCTTAAATGTGAGCTTAATGCTTGAATATCTTCATATTCAAAAAAAATAGATGGGTTAAGCGAGGTCCCATAAATAGTATTTATTTCTGTCGCAAGTCGTGTAAGTGATATTGAGTCGAAGCCAAGATCAAAAAAATGTGTGCGCGCGCTAACCTCTGTTACTGGAAATTTTAATAGCCTTGCTACTACATCACGCAATTCAAGCTCTAGCTGTTTAGAATCATCAGCTATTAGAGGTACCCCATCGTTCAAAGAGTCAGAAGTCGAGGGACTAAATTGCTTTACAGGAAGAGAGAATTCCTGCTGCCTGGACAACTGTCCAATCTGATGAGCTGGAAGCATTTTTACATCTTCCAGAATTGCTGATATATCACCATGCTCGTCAACGAATAGAATGTCTCTATATTCTTGACTTTTACCTAATTTTACTAAAACATACTTAGCTTCAGAATCAAATACGAGCACTCTTGCAATCTCATCGAGTGCTAATGTGGCACCTTGCGGCATGCTCAAAATAATACTTTGGTATGCAACGCCAAGTAAATATGAAGGTAATCGAATGTTGGCTTTAGAATAATCTTGCTGTAAAAAGGATGGCATTAATTCGCAAAAAACTGATCCATCTTGATGCATATAAGCACATTTCAATACTTCAAGAAAAGGGTCAAAATGCATGCCCACATCTGCTAAGCCTGCATACCATGCTTCTCGCTCTATTATTTTTGTGCCGGAACGAGTTAGCTCTATAGAAATAGGATCTATTTTTACAGTATTTTTTTGCTTACTTGCTTTAGCATAGGCCAGTGGATACCATTTATCACCTTGGTCACTTGCATTAAGAACTATATCTATAGTATTTTCATCCAACAATTTAACTTGAATCTCTAAACGAGAAATATCCTCCCAACGAGGCACTTGTAAGACTCTTAAGCCACTCATTACTGAAGATGAATTGAAACCTGCGATCTGTATCGCCGCCATAAATATTTCAGGCAGCACTAATGGCAATACGCTTTGATTTCGCCCTATCTTATAGGCGTAATCAAGCATTTCATTCAAATATATTTCAGTTGTATAGCGCATCCCAGAAAGATCAGAATTATTCATCCCAATAAATGGATGCAGCTTTAATTTACTACCTAAAGGGTGAGTTACTGAAGGCGCATCAGGATATAACTCGTACCAACAACGAATTTTTTCAAATGGATAGGATGGTAGTGAAACGCGTTTTGGCTGATCTTTTAGATGAAATTGAAACCAATCAATTTTTATTCCATTAACCCAATATTGCGCTAATCGATCAAGATCTTTTGTACTAATTGCTTTAGCTACCAATTCAGGGTCAACAATAAAGTCAGACTCTAAAATTGTTGGAACATAATATAGGCACGTTCCATTCTGTGGTGCCTCTACAGAATACTTCTGCAAAGTTGATAACAATGAACTCCGGCTATCGCATATGATTGCCAAGCGACAGGGTAGCTCATTCTTCCCTACCTGCAGAGTAAATGCGATGTTAGAAAGCTCAAGCGAAGGTTCATCCAACATTTGAGCATGCAAACGTTCAATTGAATTCTGCAACGCTAAAGGTGTCATTGCCGAGAATACTAATAACTCAGGCTTATCTACTACAGTCTTACTGACTGTAGTGTCTAAGTACTCCTCTAGGATAATATGAGAATTCATTCCACCCGCACCAATTGAAGTAACACCAGCCCGTCTTGGTATTGGCAGTCCAGCAGAATCTTTCAGTCTTTTCCAGGTTGTAAGTTCACGTTGAACATAAAAAGGAGTTTTTGCAAATGGTATATTTGGGTTGAGAACTTCGGCATGCAAGGAAGGTGCCAACTGCTCATGCTTAATTTGCATTAATACCTTAGCTATACCCGCCAACCCAGAGGCGCCTAAGAGATGAGCAATGTTTGATTTAACAGTACCAATTGGGCAAAACTGTAGATCTGAGGAATATTTTGAGTAAACCTGGGTAAGTGCCTTAATCTCAATTGGATCGCCTAGCGCAGTTCCTGAGCCGTGGCCCTCAATATATCCAATCGAACGTGGATCAACTCCTGCATCATCGAGAGCTTCTTGAATTGCCCTTGCTTGTTGATTAGGGTTTGGAACAGTGAAACCATTACGAACGCCTGCATTACTAATGCCAGTTCCCTTGATGATCGCATAAATATGGTCGTTATCACGCTTGGCATCAGCCAAAGTTTTTAATACTATTGCGCCCACACCCTCACCGAGGATAGTCCCATCTGCTCCTACCCCATAACCTCTAATAACTTCAGCAGTTTTTGTTGTGAAATGCTCTTGGGATGTTGCAATCAGTTTCTGTGGATGCAATAGCAGGCTGACACCTCCTGCGAGTGCCATCTTGCAGCGCCCAGCACGCAACATATGAACTGCCTCATGAACACAAGTAGCTGATGCAGAACACATGGTATCTAGAAAATAGGATGGTCCGGTAAACCCATAAAAATATGAAACCATATTAGGAACTGTTCCTGTGTAACTCCCACTTGCTAAAGAGCCACGCATTAACATATTCTGAAAACCAAATAAATCATATTCATTGGTCATAGATCCAACTATTACAGCAACATCCCCACCATATTTAGAGAGCATAGTTTCGCGCGAATAACCTGCATCTTCAAAAGCCTCAACAGCACTTTGCAGAAAGAGTCGAACCTCTGGTGACATAAGCTCTGCTTCAGATTGAGATATTCGGAAATATCTTGGATCAAACTCATCAACTCCGTTCAGAAAAGCGCCAGTTTGAGCTACTGATTTTCCAAGCACATCTCGTTCGGGATATAGTAATTTCTCATGATCCCAACGTTGCTCAGGGTATTTTTCGAATCCATGCTGCCCTTTTGACAGCATCTCCCAAAATGCATTTTGATCATCAGCCTTAGCTACTCGTAACGACAACCCTATGATTGCAATATCATGGGTATCATCATTGACTTTTTTTTCTTCAAGAACCATGTCATCAGCGGACGAAAAATTTAGTATTTCATCTTTCGATTTATTGATGACTTCTTCTAGGGGTATAAATTGTTCATTTATTAAAAGATTCTGTAGAGCTGGGCCATGCTCTTCAATTAAATAAGTGGCCACACTATCTAAATCTACATATTCAAAAAAGAGGGTTTTAGATAGCGGTCCCAAAGACTCCTCAAGCTTATTGGTCATTTCTACAATAATGATCGAGTCAAGTCCATACTCCTCAAGCTTTCGATTTGATCTAATTTTGACTGGATCCATTTGTATTAGATCAGCAAGAGTTTCTTTCAGGAAGGTCACTGTCAACGGAAAAAGATTGAGTGCTAGCTCATGCTTATTGGGTGGACTACCTACAACAATTGGCTGATCCTCTAGTTGAGTTAGTCCCAAATCATTTTGAGATAAAAGGTTTGAAATTTTCTCAGTAACTCCGTAATAGACTGTTATTGGAGTTGTGACCCTACTATTTAGAATCTGCTCGAATGCCTTAATACCCTCATAGGTAGGCATCGGCACAGTACCGAAATGATGATGCAGAGTAATTAGGGATGCTTGATCCACTTGCATCCCCCCATCTTTCCATAGTGGCCAAGCAATAGAAATACTGGCGCCACTTCTCTGTCCAGACTTTACCAAGGCTTGACGACTCTCAAGAAAGCTCGCCATAAAAGCATTGGCTGCAGCATAATCAGCTTGACCAGCATTTCCGAAAACACTGGCAATGGATGAACAACATAATAGGAAATCAAGGTCTATTGCTTTTGTGGCTTGATCTAGATTGATAAGACCGGTAACCTTGGGTGCAAATACTTTGCTTATTTCATCATTATTCTTTTTTAGAATATAGCTATCTCTCAATACCCCGGCAGCATGTAGCACACCCTTCAGAGGGCCAATATTTGCCTCGATCCACTGAGTTACATTCTGAACCTCTTCGTATTTAGTGATGTCACAGGAAAGATAGTCAACCCTAACTCCTTTTGCTCTATAGACGTCTAATTCATCTATAACTCTTGATGTCATCGAAGAGTTGCGACCACTCAAAACTATTTTAGTCGCACCAGCTGAGACTAAACTTTCTATAAAATGTAGTCCCAGTCCACCTCCTCCACCCGTTATCCAATAAGCTCCGTCCCCGTCAAGAAGTATAGATGAGGACTTTTTTTCTGGAACAAAAAACGCTTGCGTACAAGCATAGCGAGTCTTATCTTCATCATATCGAATCTGAGTCAGTCCATTACCAAATTTGCTCTCACTTTCGATAACATCATTGATGCGCACTACATTAGAGTGGCCCTGTAATGTTATTACTGAGCCGCTAAATTTAGGATTTTCAAGCGCTACAGTCTTCAATAAAGCCAAGAGGGGAGCGGATAAATATTCAGCTACAGAATCATTTACCAATACCATAAAATATTGGTTCAATTTTGGCTTCAAACGAATTGCATCGCGCAATCTATCTATAAGAGTAATAAACCATGTCTCGACTAAATTGGCCATGGGTATATTCAAGTCATATTTCAAGATGACGGCTGATATATGACTCTTTTCTAAAACTTGATCCACAATATCAGGAGAAAAGCCTGCAAGAAAAACACTTGTCTCACGATCTATGACTAGAGTTATATCGCTAATTAAAGGACGCTCTTTCCATTCACTTTTAGAGAAAAGAAGCGTTTCAGCTACAGTAACATCGCTCATTACGCGTAAAGCAAGATCTTTAAAGCGTAAACATACCACGCCACTGCTACTACATATGTCAATATCAAAATGTTTTAATTTTGGATTAGATAAAGCAGTAGTACTTTGCCTAACCACTGCCCACATAATGCTTTCACATGGAGCATGTACCTCTATATGCCTACATGCAAAAGGCACAACAGGAGAGGAAGGTGATTCGTCATCAAAACATATCCATGCCTGAATTGCCGCATCTAGCAACATAGGATGAAGGTAATATTTATCTAAAGAATTATGTAAATTTCTAGGCAACCTGAGGTTAGCCAAGATAAAGTTTTCGCCGCGATATAACTTATTTACTATTTGAAATGTAGCTCCATGATGTACACCACTAGATCGCAGTCGACTATACAGTTCACTAGATTCAATAATTTTATTAGAAGAAATGCGCAGGCTATCGATCTCAATCAAAGTCGGTGTATTTTCATCTAAACGAATCGATACCCTCCCTTGGACATTTGGCAAATTCTGGAACTGGTTACTTGTCTCCATAATTTGAAAAGATGTTTCATGCTGATCTTTTTTATCTATCAGAATATCTACATGTACTGGACTGGTGCCAGCAATAATTGGCTTAGTCCATACAACATTATCAAAATTGATCTTTGTTCCCGGTTTTAGCTTCTCTGCATATTCATAAGCTGCACGAGCCATTTCTAAATAAACTACTCCCGGTAGCACTTGTAATGAGCTAACTTGATGTTCCTGCCAAAAGAATTCATGGCCAATAAAGCTTGATCGATAACGCTGCTCATTAAGTCGTGACTCATTACGATGCAATAAAGGATGTATTGCAAATTGCTCATCGCGTACACCTTGAGATAGATCCATCCAATATCTTTTTCGCTCAAATGGATAAGTTGGTGCATGTATACGCCCAGGACGCTGATCGCTATATAAAGCATTCCAATCTACCGATTTCCCATTTAACCAATTGACAATAATTTCGTTGTGGATACTGCCAGTATTAACAATATCTCCCTGAGTAAAAACACGCACATCCTCAATACCATCAATGAAAGAGTGCAGAGCCTCGCACAACTCGTCCAAATTTTCTACATTAAATATGATGCGGCAATCCATTTGCTTGCGAGCAACCTGCATGGTGTAAGCCAAATTGAATATTGGCGAGAGTTTTGGCTGGTTTTGTATAAAAGCCAATAATTCTTTGGCATAGGCTTTTAAGCGCTCATCATTAAGAGCGGATAATGGGATTAATAATGGAGCGGTACTGTTGAATAACTTATCTTCATGTTTAGAGTTATTTATTTCAAGCGCTTCTTCTAGCAATACATGGGCATTGCTTCCACCAAAACCAAAAGCGCTCACTCCTGCGCGACGTATTTTTCCAGGTTCTTGAACCCATTTTGTTAGTTCACTTTGAACTCTAAAGGGGGTACCTTTCAAATCAATTAATGTATTTATCTCTGAGAAGCCAACATTGCCTGGCAAAGCATCATGACGCATTGCTGCAAGAACTTTAATAACTCCAATTACTCCAGCAGCACCTTCAAGATGCCCAACATTTGTCTTGACTGATCCCACTCCACAACTACCCTCAATTGGCTCACTACCATTCTCTTTATGGAGTATTGAAAACGCCTGCTTTAGTCCCGCAATTTCAATTGGATCCCCAAGTGGAGTTCCTGTTCCATGGGCTTCAATATAAGTAACACTACCTGGGTCAATTCCTGCATTACGGTAAACTTCAGAAATTAACGAAGCCTGTGCAACAGGATTAGTTATTGTTAGTGAATTTGTTTTCCCACCGTGATTACTTCCTATACCTCTAATGGTCGCATATATTGGATCACCATCTGAACGAGCCTGTTTAGCCTTTTTCAGCAGCAACATTGCCCCACCCTCACCGCGTACGTAACCATCGGCCTGCTGATCAAATGCTTTACTACTTCCTGTTTTAGATAGCATTCCACTTTTTGAGAAGGAAATGAAATGATTTGGAGACCAAATCAAATTCACTCCACCAGCCAAAGCAAGATCGCATTGACCAGACTTTAGGGCATTTACTGCTTCATAAATAGACATCATTGAAGCCGCACAGGCTGTATCGTTGACAATACTAGGCCCATGAAAATCGAAAAAATGAGATATCCTATTCGCAATAATTGAAAAAGCTATGCCTGTTGGAGTATATGCATCCACATGCGAAAGATTTTTTTCAATCAGCTCAGCATAATCCCAATGACAAACCCCCATATAAACACCAGTTCGAGATCCAGCTAATGAACTTGGACAATAGCCAGCATCTTCAATGGCCTTCCATGCTAATTCCAAACTAAATCGTTGTTGCGGATCCATCCAAACCGCCTCACGCGGAGATATATTAAAAAATTCCGCATCAAAGCAATCGGCGTCAGGAAGAAATCCACCCCAAATACTATTAGTCTTATTACCCTTTGATGGGTTACCAAATAACTCTTCGGCACTCCATCGTTCCCGAGGAACTTTAGTAATTAGCGAATTACCTTTAGCTAAATGCGTCCAGAATGTATCAAGTGAATCGGCCTGGGGAAGTCGAACACTTGCGCCAATGATGGCAATATCTTCTTCATCTAAGTATATGCGTGACATATTTCTACGTGAGTTTTAATGAGAAACTCGGGGCTGATGCATTAATAAAAAACGTTTATTAAGCAGAGCGGCAGTTTCTTGCATTAGTAAAGAAGCAATATCATCAACATGACGTTCACGCCAATCAATCAATGGTCCTCCAGCTATCCATTGATTAAAGGCTCCCAATGCTGGCCCACAGTGAATTTGAAAGTCTACCTTATGTTCAAGATTCCCTGTCAAGGCCCAACGAGTCGCATCCTTAAAATATCGTTTAAATATTAAAGCCATTCTGTGCTTAGGCAAACGTTCGGCTCGTTCAATCTCCGCTGAAGGATAAGCACTTCGTACTTCACTAAAAACATCATCAAAAGAGCGTTTGAAATAGCGTCCCTCTATCTGTTGACGAGTCTGTGAATCAATTTGCTCTATTCCCTCATATTGATGATATAAAGCGACTAATTTATTTGCCCGTGCCGGAAAGAATAAGCCCTTTTTAAGCACTTGAACTTTAGCGCCTAATTCAAACAATTCGCCAGAGGGAGCATAATCAGTGTCATACACATTCATCGCTTGCAGTAAGTCCTTTACTACATCGCTTGTATCTGCCTCAATGGTGCATTGGTTGATAGAGCCAGTCAGAATAAAGTCAACCCCCATAACAAATAAAGCCGCAGCAGCTTCTGGAGTTCCAATACCACCAGCTCCTCCTACATAGATTGGACCAAAAGTTGGATAGCGCTGTTGATACTCGTCACGCACTCGAAGCATGGCAGGAACTAAAGTAAATGGCATACCCTGATCAGTATGCCCACCAGAATCAGACTCTACGCAGAGCGCATCCACCATGGGGACCCCGCTAAGAAGCTCAGCTTGTTCGCGGTCAATCATATTGCTTTCGAGTAACTTATTAATAATTCGATCAGGTGCCGGCGAGAGGAATTGCGCACCAACATCAGGACGCGATACTTTTGCAATAATCTTATTGAGCGCCAATATATTTCCGGTGCTTTGACGCACAAGACCCTTTGCTCGATAACGTACGAGCGATGGTGTCACCTCCATAAATGCAGAAGCCTCAATAGTTCTAACTTGGTGCTTAAGCAGAAGATCAACCAAAGATTCTTCTAGCTCTGGAAAGTTGGAGTGGGCAATAAAGTTAACGCCATAAGGTGACCCATTAGCTATGCGCGACTGAATAGTGAGAATTGCACTTTCAATATCCTCTATCTTTAGCCCGCCAGTGCCAAAAAAAGCCATAAGCCCTGCTTTAGCCATTCGAACAACAATATCTACTGATGCTATACCTTGATACATTCCGCCAGCTAAATAGGCATACTTAAGATTAAAATCTTCACAAAATCTTGCAGAACCTAAAGAGCGTGCATCATATACACTTGAAATTGAACTTCTTTCATTGGCTACTTGGGAATCTTGAGTAGTAGCAAGTTCCTCTTGCGCAAGGATAGCTAAATCAAGAGGACCCGCCTCAGCATTAGTGCGAATGACCATTGGCTTAACGATTGGCATAATCGCTGGGCTAATTTCTTCGAAATCATTTACCCCTACCCCTTTGGCCAGAACGTATCTTATGCTATCAGACCAACGAACAGGAGCCGTAATTTGTTGAACCATTAACTCAGCAATGTGGCCTGCTACGTGAGGACGTGAAGTAACGTTAGATATCACTGGAATTGTAGGTGGAGCGAAAGAAAATTGATGAACAAACTCTTGAAATTGTTCTTGAGCATTAGCCATCAATGGCGTGTGAAAGGCTCCCCCAACCTGAAGCATCTTAAAGTGAGTTGCACCACTATTAAGAAATAAAGATTCTGTTCCCTCAACTTCTTCGCGCAGGCCTGAAAGAACTATTTGGTGAGGAGTATTAAAGTTTGCAATAAAGACATTTTGAACAGCATGTTGTTCGAGTACATTTGCAACTTCATCCGCCTTGAGTCCAAGCACTGCAGCCATTCCCCCGGCCTTTGCTTGTCCCATTAGTTCACCGCGCTTTTTTACAATCCTTAGACCACTTTCAAAATCAATCACTCCGGAAGCGAACAATGCAACATATTCAGCAACACTATGTCCTAAAAGATAATCAGGAGCAGAAGAATTGCGTTGCTTGTCTAAAAAGGATAATGCAGTTACTACATATATTGCAGGTTGTGTAAAGGAGGTTGATACCAATCGCTCATTCGGACCGTTTGTACATAATTCTGCGAGAGAATAGCCCAGAATTTCGTCAGCAGACTTTACCAATGACGAAAATTGGTCAAATAATTCCTCTCCCATTCCTAAACGTTGGGCGCCTTGTCCGGGGAAAATGATAGCCCTGATTTAGAAATCTCCTGATATGAATAAGTAGCTTAAATGAAAGCAATATAAGAATACCTATTTATCCGCATTTAATAGCAAGGGGAGAGACTTTTCGCCAGTACCCATAATAATGATTTTGCTATTTGGAGAGCTGGCAAGCTCAGAAGTAACTGCAAGCCCACGCCATTTCAATATAGACACCCCTGATATCTTTTCAAATTCTTTAATACCAGTAGCCTCAATCACTTGACGTTTGCGTTCCTGCTCTTGTGAAGCCAACTTATAGACATAAGTTTGTAAAGTTTGTTCAGCAACTTTTTTATTTTCTATGCCCTTTGTCACATCAGCCGGAAGTTCTAGCTTCACAATAAATACATCTTCATAATTAATTGGAAGTTCTTGTTCGGTTTCTTTGATTTCTTTTTGAAAATCTTTTCGAATTGTCCACTCTATGGTGGAGTAGATTTCTTCAGCTGTGAAGCGACTGATAATTAATCTAATTGCATTAGTAATTTCTGGAATAACCACAACCCTAGCATAATCAGGGCCTATAGTGCGATGTAACTCTGGCAATCGGTTTGGCATCACTGCAAAACGTGAAACCCAACCAACATAGATCACCAAACCATCTTTAGTCAAAAATCCAGTAGTATCTTCAAAAACATTAGAGCGAACATCATAAACAATAATTTGGTCCCATGGTAACTTGAAGGCAGTGCCTTCAGTAATAATCCAATTCTTAGTGCCTCCAAAAAAACGACTCCAATAAACACCTTGGTATCCTGCATAAATTGGCACCGTAATGAATTCCCAACACAACACAGTAATAAATGCGACTACCAAGGAAGTTAAAGTTATGCGGAAGCGTTGACGATGTAGGGTCAAATCAATCTTATTCAATGCTTGCTTAATCATAGTGTCGTATTGGCCGATATTATTCTTAGTTAAAATATTTATTGCTAAGTAACTTGATATTGCTCTAGCTGCATAAAAGTAAGCTTCTAGCTTTAATTCAAATAATTATCATCAACGGCAGAAGACTTATTTGCAGGAGCGAACAGCAGCAGGATTAACAAAGAAATTACAGGGGTGATAATGAAAGAGAGTGCCGCAGTTCCCCATACTCCCAGACGAGAGTTTCGACCTAATAAACCCGCTATTAAGCACAATAATGTATATAGAGTCCAAAACCACATGTTATAACTCCCACTATTCTGATAGTACCTAAACTGCCATTTTGAAGAAAATAGCCCTTTTATGTGACTTTTTAGTGTACATTAATATGGTAACGGATTTGTGAAAAATTTACCCCCAGGGATAATAGCTCTACCAGGTCATCAGCCTGAGGGTCATGGGGGGGGTTCAGTCTTTGGGCTTTCCCGAGCGCTCCCACTGGATTTTTCCTAGTTCAAACTTAACAATCCTGTCGGCAACCCCCCAATATCGCTCATCATGCGTTACTGCAATGACTGTTTTACCTTGATTCCTTAATTTTGGGAGGATTTGCTCATAGTAAACAGCTCTAAAATGAACATCTTGCTCAGCGGACCATTCGTCAAATATGTAAATTGGCTTGTCTTCAAGCAAGGCTACAATTAAGGCAAGTCTTTTACGCTGTCCAGTAGACAAATTTAGATCCGTAAAGCGACCGTGCTCATATTTTACCTTTCCAGATAATTGCATTTCGTCTATTAACTGGTTTACCCTATGCTCCTCAATATTTTCATGACCGTATAACCTATCAAACAAGTGGAAATTACTAAATATTGCTGAAAATAGCTCCCTAAAATTACTTCTGGAATTCTCATCCAACTTCTTCCCATCTACGAGAATCTCACCAGCATTTAAATGATAGAGGCCTGTTATCAAATGTAGTGCTGTAGATTTTCCGCTACCGTTCCCGCCGACCAGAAATATGATTTCACCCGGCTTTACTTCGAGACTCCAAGGACCAGATGTAAAAGTCTGATCGCTATCAACATCAGGATAGTGATAAGTAATTTTTGAATACTCAACACAATGAAACTTATTCCAGGATGGAGTCGGTTGCTGTATTTTTGAATAAGTGGTGTCCCTACTTTCACTTAAGCCTAAATTCATTAAAGAAATTGCTGTAAGTCCAGTTTCAGCTCGAATAAACATTGGAAACTGGCCAACAATTTTTGCAACAGGTCCTATACAAAATAGAATTGTTGGAATTAACTGGAAGATGATCAAATTATCTTGTGGAATATAAATAGGTAAGACGAATACAACCAGACCAAGCATTGAGTATTGCAAAGCACAAAAGAGAAGCATAATCATTGCTACATGATTGCCAGATTTAATCATCATTAACTCTGACTGACTTGATAAATCACTATAAGATTTCATCACAGAATCACTTAGCTTCGTATTTTGACGCATCTCTTTACTACCATTAAGAAATTCAGACACTAGTTCCGTCATTTTATTTTGATGATGATGTGCGGAGATGATTGATGATTGAAACTTTTTGGAGATTAAAAAGTAGGCTATCGTACCAATCAAAGTCACGCTAATAAAAATAAAAAATGCATAAAGTGAAAGGTATGCAAGGTAAGCTAATGAGGCAATTAGTAAAACAAATTGCTGACAAGAATCGATAATAATTGGAAAGGCGACAGAAAGATGGTTCGTTTCCCGAGATAGAATACTAGGTATAGATTGGTATTTTTTTCCTTCAAATATTTCAACGCTAGATTCACGCAAAAGAGAAACCGTATGCTGTCGAAGATACTTAAGCTCTCGCTCTACAGCTAAATTAGATCGCAACATAGCATTACGATCGCAGAAATAATAAATACAAAATGCCCCGACAAAAAGAGTAAATCCTAAAAAATTGGGGGGGTGATTATTGGCAAACTGATAAGCTACATCATTTACGGAAACAATCAACAATGAGTTAGAGATGCCGGCTATAAGCGTTAATAAAAGTATCACATTTAATTCAGGACGCCCTATTTTTTTAAAAAAGTTAATTAGATACATATCTTTAGCTATTTTAAATAGGGTTTGGATTACTTGGATCAACACTTAACACGCCTAGATCAAGCGTATAGAGGGTATCGCACAAATGCCAATATTGCTCATCATGAGTGACGGCTATGATTGTTTTATTTCTACTTTTTAATTCAGGAAGGATTTGTTGATAGAAAACTTTGCGAAAGTGAGCATCCTGATCTGCTGCCCATTCGTCAAAAATATAAATATCCTTATCCACCAAAAGACTTGCTATCATCGCAAGTCTTTTACGTTGGCCATGAGATAGCTTCAAAGTAGAAAAGCGATTATTTTCTAAATTAACTTTCCCTGTTAATTCCATTAACTCAACTAGCTCTGAAAAACGGT
Source organism: Polynucleobacter sp. UK-FUSCHL-C3 (assembly GCF_040409815.1). Taxonomy (NCBI): domain Bacteria; kingdom Pseudomonadati; phylum Pseudomonadota; class Betaproteobacteria; order Burkholderiales; family Burkholderiaceae; genus Polynucleobacter; species Polynucleobacter sp. UK-FUSCHL-C3. The sequence continues at coordinate 355,968 of NZ_CP099959.1, read as the reverse complement.
TAGCACTGACTTTATCTACACCATATAAATTATCAAACAAATGAAAATCTGTAAAAATGCATGAAAAAATTTCACGATACGATTGTGCATTAATATCAGAAATGGCAATATCATCGACTTCAATTATTCCCTCCTCAGGAAGATAAAGTCCGCTCACTAATTTCATCAGCGTTGACTTGCCACTACCATTTCCACCGCGAATAAAAATGATATCGCCTCTATTAATTTGCATATTAAAGGGCCCACTAGCAAATGTGACTTCACCAGCTGCATTTCGATAACCAAAGGTGACATTATGAAGAGCTATTTTTTCAAAGTTTTTAAACAAAGGTTCAGCGGTATTTGAATTACTTTGTTTATAGGTGCTATTGCTATCTAAACTTTTCTCTAAATTATAAATTTCATCAAGCTCAGCATTTGCCCTTGAGAAGATTGGAAGCGTAATAGTAATGGTCGTAAATGGACCAACACTAAAAATTGCTGTAGCAGCAATTTTGTATATCACATCAGAAAAACCTTGTAAAAAAAATGGTAGAACGAAAACTACAATTCCCAGAAGAACATAAAGAAATGCATTTGTAAACATCAAAAGTGATACCCATTGCCCCCCTACCTTTACAATACTGGCTTCCAACTGATCTCCAATCTCGAGAAATTGTTGATATAGCGCATTGCTTTTAACTCTATTAAGACGAATTTCCTTATGTCCCTTTAAAAAATGTCCTATAGATTCAAACAATGATTGCTCGTGTTGATTCACATCTAATAAAGCTAAATTGAGGGATTGACGACTAGACCAGAAATAAAATAAGGCAAAAATTGTAATAGATGTAATAACGAGGAAGGCAGGTATTGATAAATAGGCAATATAGAGTAAGCAAAAAATTAACGAAATGACACTTTGAATCGCACTCACAAGCATTGGAAAGTTTTGCGAGAGATAATCGCCTTCTTTCGCTAAAGCAGAGTAAATTTGACTTTGATTAAGGGACTCCAGAGCGCGAAGCTGTGAGAGTCGAATCTTATTCATAATCCTTAATCTTAGCTCTCCTAATCTTTGTTGTAAAAAATGATTAGCAACAAAAAGAGAGCTGCGAATAGATAAGAAGAAAATAGCGAACCCAATTAAAAAAAGGATTCGTGACTTTGTAGAAACCGGCTCCATTAGAGAGGTTTGTTCTGCAGCAATATTAATAAGAGCAATTAATACTACATTTGATAGACCAGCAAGACATGTCACTATAGCAGCGTATTTCAGGGTCTGTGACGATCCCGTTTTCAATAGCCCAATCACATGGGAACCCAGCATGTTAAAAAGCTACCCGGGAGGATAGAAGCAATCTCTTAGTTCTTGCTTGATTGAGCTGCATTTTTATATTGTTAGATGAGTGCATTAGCGGCAGTTAGTAGGTAATTGTTTGTTTTTGCAACAAAAATATTTCCGTGAATAGAATTTCCTAGTAGCTTATATTGTAGCCGACCAGATTTATATATTTCTATATCTCGCATATCAATAAACGAATCCAACTTGTAGCGTAAAGCTTTGATCACAGATTCCTTGATACTAAATAATAATACTGCTGGATCCATTGAAATATTAATTGAATTCATGGCTTCTAGCTCAGATTGTCTAGTCATAAAAATAGATGTTAAGTCTGACATATTTTTAAGCCTAGATGATATCTTTACTAAATCGACCCCTATTCCACATATGCCATGAAGATCTTTTTGTGCAAGTACGACCGCACAAACCTCGCCATCATGGCTAATGCTACCGAGAATAGATTCAGGCCATACCGGCTCTCTTAATAAGCCTATCTTAACTGGATAGTCCTCAAAACCAAAAAAATGCAGGCCCTGCCTAGAAATCCATCTTCCGGTTGAAAATTCATTTTGTCGCCTTTGAACTGCTTTACTTATAAATGACTCCTCTTCCGGCAAGATTGGATAGGCATCTATTGGGGCGCCTTGAACAAAAGCACCCAAAAACCATTGCTTCAAAAAACCTTCAATAATCTGTATTTCTAGCTCAAGCTTCATTTTATGAAATCTCAATAGAACGGCTTACATCAGCATTATGGTCGCATGATAAACACGACAAAATTAAGCGTCCTATCTTATTCCTTAGCACGCATCCAAGGATTACTAAAGTTATACCCAATACTATCCCAAAATTCACAGGCCTCAGCATTTGGGTCTGATTGAATTGAATTAAGCGTATTGAAAACCATATACTTTTTATCAGGCACTTCAAATGCAGGCCAATGAGTCAAAGTTAATGGGGACTTCTCGAGTCCATTGGGATTTAGATATTTTACAAAATTAGTCCAATAATCCATGATTTCATTAGAAACTTTATTTTCTATTGGCGTAAATTGGTAATTTATTTTTTCGGCAGTATGAAATACAAAAGGCAATTCTGCTCCGTGAAGTACATATCCTTCGCGCTTATAAATTGTTGGCGCCCACAATTGAATAGGCGCTGAAAAATCATAAGAATAAAGATATGTTAATCCATTTTGACTCAACCCCACATTTCTGGAGCCACATTTAAAAAATGCATTATTAAATACTTTTGCCATAGAAATCGTATTCAAACTTTCATGCTGAGGAGGATATATTTTTATTATTTTTTCAAAATTTAATCCAAAGAGGCTTGCGATATTACTAACGTATTGAGTTGTTGTTTTGTATGAACCGGCAAACAGAATCCCCTCGTTTTTATTAGTCCCTAACAGAATTGGTTTATTTCGCTTTTTTGAAAGCGCAACATGTATAGGCTGTTCAGTCAATAGTACGCCATCGATAACAGGCCCGAATGGAATTATAAATTCGCTCGAGGAAAAAATTTCTGGAAGGGAAGCTGCAAAATTATTTTGAGCAGTCAGTAAATCTTGAGTATCAGCCTTACGTAAGCACTCAATATCTGAGCATTTCAAACTCCATTTAAAAATATTTCCTACGTCTTTTGCTTGCTCCAACCTGGGATATGGAAGCGCAATCAAATTACTTTGCATTAAACCAGCCCTAAATAAGGGAATACTTTTGGGTGCAGAAAGAATATGAAGTCCAATAGACATTGCACCGGCACTTTCGCCAAAAATCGTTACCTTATCAGGATCACCCCCAAAGTTCGATATATTATCTCTAACCCATCCCAAAGCAAGTTGTTGATCCATAAAACCAAAGTTGCCAGACACTTCATCTGTCGCCAAAAAACCTAACGCCCCAAGTCGGTAATTAAAATTGACAACAATTACATCTCTATTTGCGGCAAGGTAGGACCCATCATAAAGCGGATAACTTCCTGCGCCCCTATTGAAGCTTCCTCCATGTATAAAGACCATTACTGCGCGTTTTTTTGACTTCGAATCCACGCCTTCTGGGGTCCATACATTCAAACTTAAGCAATCCTCACTTTGCGCAACATCAAACTTTGGATCCCTGCTCTGTGGACAAATAGATCCAAACTCAAATGCCCTATAAACGTCAGGCCATGAAGTTTTAGGAACTGGTGACTGCCATCGTTCTTCTTTTTCAGTAGATTCTGCATAGGGAATTCCTAAAAATGCTTGTGACTGTTTGCCAGTATCTGTCATTACAGTTTTCCCGCAAATTGGGCCCGCCTTACTGATGATGACATCCGTTGTGCATTCTAGGTTAGCTGATAAATTACTGCCAGAAATGACTGAAGGACAATGCAGGGCAACCATAAGCCCAAAAACATGAGAAGTTACTAATACATTTCGCTTGCGATTATTTTTATTTAAGTCGTTCATGAATTCTATTTATAAAGTACATTAATCATCACCAACTATAAAATTTGATTGGATAATGGATGCCAAGTGAATACTTGACTATTCTGGTAAATAATCAGAGAATAGTAACGCAAAATTCCTAAATAAGTTTTTTATGACAATGATGCTGAGGTCTGATTAATATAGCTCTTGCCTTATGTCAAACTAACTTTAATATCACTTAACTCAATTGTTTATGAAGGCAATGCTATGTCAATAAAAAGCACTATCACCACATTACCCGATGGTCGTGAGATTTATTGTGTAAATGCATATGAGGTTGACTTTTCAGTAAATGAAATCTTTAATGATGAACTGCTTACCCATGGAATCAAGTTGCCAATAGATGGAACATTTATCGACGTTGGCGCCAATATCGGACTATTTTCTTTATTTTTACTTGATAAGTGCCCTCAATCTAATATATTTGCATATGAGCCGATGCCTGAGCCTTTTTTTGCTCTACAAAAAAACCTTACAGGTAAAGCACAAGTCTTCAGCATGGGTCTCGGCATTGAGCCAGGAGAACTTTTATTCGAATACTTTCCAGGTATTAGTGCCCTATCATCATCTAATCCAGTAATTAGCAATGAAATGTCTCGCGGCTTACGCAGAGTTCTCCTTGAACCATCTGGCGATGCTGATGTAAACGAAATTCTAGACAAGACTGGCGCAAATCAACGAATTCAACTTGAGCCTGATTTCGTTGAGCAACTTTTCGTTGCTCAAAAAGTTATAGCCCCTATAGACACTTTGAGCAATCAAATAGATAAACTTGACATTCATAATATCGACCTACTTAAAATTGATACTGAAGGCTCTGAAAAAGATGTTTTAGCTGGCATAACAGAGGCGCATTGGTTACTTATTCAGCAACTTGTAGTAGAGGTTCATCTTGGAAAAGAAGAGACCTATCTGATGGAGCAAGAATTTAAGAATAGAGGCTATAAAACCGCGGTTGGTTTTCACCCTCTAGCATCTAGTGGTGCACCAGTCTTTCATATTTATGCCGCCAGATAAGTAATAGGTTGAGGCTTTAGGCTGCATGTCGACTAATCATTATTGGCAAACTTTGCAAACCTCTTTGATTTGTTCTATCAACCCACCACAAAGGCTCCCCAGCAATCTCAATCCGAGGAAATTCCTCCAATAAAGCAGAAAAACAGCTTTGAGCCTCCATACGCGCCAGTGCTGCTCCAATGCATACATGAGGGCCCCCACCAAATATAGATTGAGCATTTGGCTGTCTGCTGATATCAAATTTTTCAGGGTCATTAAAGCGTTCTGGGTCACGATTGATGGCGCTAACCAATCCAATCGCCATAGATCCTTGTGGAATGAGGACGCCGCTACATTGAAAATCTTTAATTGCCACTCTAAGAATAAAGTTAATGCTCGGTTCATGACGCAGCATTTCTTCAATTCCTGAGCGCATTAAGCCTGAGTCTTTTCTTAACCTCTCTAATTCCTGGGGATGTTGCAACAGACTTAAAAGCCCATTACCCAAAAGAGAAACCGTGGTTTCATTTCCTGAAATTAGTCCTAGACAATTGTTAATAACCTCTTCTTCATCCATAGTGCCTGCAGATAAAGCCTCTAAAGTCAAAGAAATAAAAATCTCCTTAGAGTCTTTTGTCTTTGAAGAAAGATACTTTCGAAGATAATCCTTATATTCGCGCAAGGCGAGTAGCGCCTCACTCTTTTGATCTGGAGACATTAGAATATCCCCAATTTTAATTAATGCAGAATTCCATTTGGCTAATTGATGATCCATATCAGCAGAAATGCCAAATAAATTACGAGAAATAATAAGTGGCAATTTATTTGCAAAATTTGTCATGAAATCAAATGGGGCACCTTCAGGCAAACTATTTACTAGCTTTTTAGTCTCAGCTTCAATCATCGGAAAAAATTCAAGCATTCTTTTTGGACTAAATGCATGTTCATATACATCCCGCATCCGACGATGATCAGGTGGATTAGAATTTACCATTTGTCGCTGAAATTCACTAAATAAGTCATAGCTAAGTGGGTCCCGCTGACGACTTTCAGGGCTGCTCCAGCCATTAGTCCATAACTGCGTATCGCGCCCCATTTCAGGCGCTAACGCAAGCTGACGAAATTCACGATGACCCAAAATAAAGTAAATACCCGTCTCTGGGTCAAGCTGAACAGCGCCTGACTTACGAATTAATTCAAGCTTCTGATGCGGACTTTTAATAAAGTCAGGATCGAGTAGCATCTGCCACCAGTCTATTTTTTCGTTTGAAGGAGAATCTGACGAGAAGCTCATATTTTTTAGTGATGCAGACTGAGAATGGTAAGTAAAAACATCATAAATATATGTAATTCAAATACCAATATGCTTAGCTAAGTTGAATAGGCAGTGAAGAAAGTCCTCGTTGATCACTCCTGTCAGTCCACCAAACAGGATCGCCAGCACATTCTATTTTTTCAAAATGATCCATTAAAGTATTGAATGCTACCTGGCCGGTATAGCGTGCAAGAGCCTTACCAATGCATATATGTGCTCCGCCACCAAAGGCTGAATTGGGCTTTGGCTGTCGTGCCACATCAAAAACTTCAGGATTGTCAAAACGCTCTGGGTCTCGATTAATTGCACCGACTAAGGAAATAGCCATAGAGCCAGCTGGTATTACGATTTCACCACACTGAAAATCTGCTATCCCTGCCCTAGGTATTAAACTACTACCAGGCTCATATCGTAGCATTTCCTCTATAGCAGTTCGCATTAGTTCACGATTCTCCCTGAGCAACTTAAATTGATCAGGATGCTTTAGCAAAGTGAATAAACCATTCCCTAAAAGCGTTAATGATGTTCTGCTACCAGAAATTAGCATGACGACATTATTCAACATTTCTTCCTCATTCATCGTGCCGTGCTTACATGCTGCAATAGCCAAATCAATAAATCGAGTGCCCGACTCTCTTGCATGAGATGCTAAATGGCCATGAATGTACTCTTTAAAACCTTTTTGAGCCTTTTGTGCATCCCTCTTCTGCTCTGGCGATACGATGATGTTGCCAAGCCAGCTTAAAGCAGCGATCCACTTAGAAATCTGCTCATCCATTTCTTCGGGTATATCAAAAAGCTTAAGGGAAATACGATGAGGCAGGGGATTTGCGAAGGCGCTCATAAAATCAAAAGACTTATTAACAGGTAAGAACTTTATTAATTTATCGCACTCATCTTGTATCAGAGGAATATAGTTCGCAATTGATGCAGGGCGGAATGCCTTTTCAAAAACACCCCTCATTCGACGATGGTCTGGTGCATTTACATTAATCATCTGAGGCTGGAATTCAGTAAACATTGCGTAGGTCTCTGGATCACGCAGTCTATTCTCAGGACTATTCCAGCCGTTTCGCCAAAAGGTAGTATCCCTACCCATTTGGGTTGTCGTAGCCATTTCGCTAAATAGGCGGTAGTTCAATATAAAGTAAATGCCTGTAGTAGGGTCATAATGGACTGGCCCAAGTTCACGAATACGGTTTAACTCTGGATATGGATTAGTCAAAAAATCTGGGTCTGTTAACAATGTCCACCAATCTATCTCAAAATTTGGTGGTATGGAGCGTGAAGGGGCTCCAGAAACAAAATCTTGGCTTGAGTTACCAGGCGCTCTTTTGTCTTTAGCCATCACTGCTCCCTATATTAAAGCTAACTCATTTTAAACAATAAGCATCTATATGGGCAGCTCCTACTTAGTATGCGCATCAAAAATCGCTTAACTTGGTCAAAATAGGCGTATAAATTAATCCTAGTCGGCATAGTCTTTTTTTGAGATTTTCACCCGCAGGCCTTTATTTTACATGCTTTTGAATTTGAGGTTTTTGGCCTGCCCAGCACGATTCGAACGTGCGACCTACGCCTTAGAAGAGCGTTACCTCTACTGATCTAAAGTCTCTTATTGGCCGTAAGCAGACTCACAACCGTTACTTAAAGTAACGCTCAAAAAAATACCAACCCGAAGGTTGGTATTTTTATTTCTGGTGGGCCCACCAGGACTTGAACCTGGGACCAAAGGATTCCGGTTTGTGTTAGTTTCCTAACTCCCTGGACTATGCCTTCATCATATCGATTGCTCGACTTAGATGGGTGCCGTCTAGTCTCTACACCTTCAGAATCTTGCGATCCCGCTTGGCTCGGCGTTGGCGTATCTTGCGACTTAGCTTTCTCCGAATTTGACACCATTCACACAGCAGCTTTCGCTATCTGGTGCACAACTTTCGCTATGAGTCCTCTGCTCTAACCAACTGAGCTATGGGCCCTTCTTAACTTTTTTAACACACCAAAAACCACACTAAAACTCTATTTACTACACACCATGAAAAACCGCCTGGTGTGTAAGCGGTGTGTAAGCAATTTTGACTACCATTTTCACCACTAACCACTTGAAATCATTGAGGTCTTTGCGACAAGACCCCTAGGGCTTCTCTCTTATGAGTCCTCTGCTCTAACCAACTGAGCTATGGGCCCCTTAGATCGAATCAATCTTCTTCGAGGAAGGTCTTGAGCTTATCACTTCGACTTGGGTGACGCATCTTCCGCAGAGCCTTGGCTTCGATTTGACGGATTCGCTCACGCGTTACATCAAATTGCTTACCAACTTCTTCCAGGGTATGGTCGGTACTCATCTCAACACCAAAACGCATACGGAGTACTTTTGCCTCGCGGGGTGTTAATGAATCCAAGACATCTTTCACTACATCGCGCATGGAGTCATGCAGAGCAGCGTCGGCAGGAGCCAGAGTATTGGAGTCTTCAATAAAGTCGCCTAGATGAGAATCCTCATCATCGCCAATTGGTGTTTCCATGGAAATAGGCTCTTTAGCAATCTTCATGATCTTCCGAATCTTATCTTCAGGAATTTCCATTTTGAGGGCTAAGGTTGCAGCATCTGGCTCATGACCAGTTTCTTGTAGTATCTGGCGGCTAATGCGATTCATCTTATTGATGGTTTCAATCATATGCACTGGGATACGAATGGTTCTCGCCTGATCTGCAATCGATCGAGTAATAGCCTGACGAATCCACCAGGTCGCATAGGTTGAGAACTTATAACCACGGCGGTATTCAAATTTATCGACCGCCTTCATCAAACCAATATTGCCTTCTTGAATCAGATCTAAGAACTGCAAACCTCGATTGGTGTACTTCTTCGCAATCGATATCACCAAACGCAAGTTTGCTACGGTCATTTCACGTTTAGCTTCTCGAGCACGTTTCTCACCCGCAATCATTTGCTTATTCACTTCTTTTAACTCATTGAGGGGCAATACCACCTTGGTTTGGATATCAATAAGTTTTTGTTGAAGCTCTTGAATTGCTGGGACATTACGCTCTAATAGTGCACTGTAGGGCTTAGAGTCCTTAAGTAGATTATTTGTCCAGCGTAAGTTCATGGACATCTTTGGAAAGGATTGCAAAACTTCAGAACGGGGTACGCCAATCTTGTCTACCAAGATGCTCACGATTCCACGCTCAAGCTTCCAAACCTCATCTACTTGCGAGCGCATCGTGTCACAGAGTTTCTCGACACTCTTAGCAGTTAAGCGGAATCCAAGTAACTCATTGCGAATAGCATCTTGCGCTTTCAGATAACCTGGAGAGTTATAACCATCCCGGTCATGGGCACGGCGCATTTTGTCAAACTGAGTACGAATGACTGCAAACTTTTCGAGGGAGCGTTGCTTTAACTCTTCTAACTGTTTAGCGCTTGCCGTGCTCGAACCACCGCCACCGCCCTCTTCATCGTCACCCTCTTCACCCTCATCCATCATCTCAAGCTCATCGGGCTCATCGGGTGCCATGGGAATATCTTCGGCATTCGGATCAACTAAACCATCCACAAATTGGTCAATCTCCATCTCACCGCTTGTAATCTTCTCTACATTGCCCAAGATTTCAGTAATCGTTACAGGGCAAGCTGACAGGGCCATCACCATGTCCTTAAGACCTGCCTCAATCTTTTTGGCGATCACAATCTCACCCTCACGAGTTAAGAGATCAACTGTTCCCATCTCGCGCATATACATGCGGACCGGATCGGTTGTTCGTCCAAACTCAGAATCAACGGTCGAGAGCGCTGCCTCCGCCTCTTCTTCGGCCTCTTCTTCGGAACTTGCGGTGTGACCATGCTCATTTAGTAGCAAAGTTTCGGCATCGGGTGCCTGTTCGTAAACCGTAATACCAATATCGTTTAACAAGCCAATTAAGGTCTCCAATGCATCTGCATCGGATAACTCATCAGACATCACATCATTCATTTCTCCATGGGTGAGGTAGCCCTTGGACTTACCCATCTTGATCAGGGTCTTTAAACGTGAGCGGCGGAGCTCTTGCTGCTCTTCCGTACCAAGCTGTTGAGCAGCAAACTCTTTTAAGAGTGCCTTTTCTTTTGCTTTACGATCGCGCGCCTTTTGACGGTCGGTGCGGTTATCAACGCCTGGTTCGCCAACTACCTCGACCTTGGGTTTGCGACCTCGCGTTTTTTTAATAGGCTGGCCATTCTCATCGAGCTCAATCGCTGCTTCTTTTGCTTTGAGCTTAGCGGCTTTTGCATCTGCCTTGGCTTGCTCTTTTGCAGCTTTTTCTTGGGCTTTCTTTATGGCCTTCTCTGCAGCGGCTTTTTTGGCCAACTCTTTAGCACTTAGCTTAGGAGCGGCTTTTACAGACTTTGCGGGCAATTTAGTATTTTTAGCTGCAGTTTTGCTGGTTGGCTTTGCGCTTACTTTTTTAACAGGTACTTTCGCAGACTTCGTTGCTGGCTTAGCGCGGACTTTAGTGACAGACTTGGTGAGAGGCTTACTCACTTTCTTGGCCGCAACCTTGGTTACTTTAGCCTTTAATGCCGGCTTGGCTTTTTTTGCTAATGGCTTTGCAGAGGTTTTGCCATTGCTAACTGGTTTACTGGTTTTTTTACTAGCTGGCACTTTGGAAACTGGTTTTTTCATTGTCATCTTTGCAATGGTAGGTCGTATAAGTTAGTAATTACTTACATTAAGCTTATTTCGTATTGAAGGGGCCTCTTTTTGCCGTTTCTATCAATTTGTACCGAAATAGTCTCAAGCCATGTAGGTAAGTGGCTGATTCAAAAAGTATTTTCTGGAAGTGCGAATTATACTCGATTGAGCAAATTTGATCCGATTTGAACTACAAATTTACCTATTGAGTGTTGATTTTGCTGGGTTTCCTAGCCCTTCGCAAGCCTTTCCCCTAACTCGCGATATCGTGCAATATCCATTGGGCTAGCCTCATTTTTAGCCATTTTTTGGGCAATTTCGGTCATTTCTGCCTTCAAATCTGATCGCCCCAGCTTTTGGAAAACTGCATCCAAATCAGACTTAGCGCCCGCAAAATCCAAATCCGAGCCCAAAATTCGTTGACGCAATATTTCATACAAATCAGCCAATGGGCTATTGGCTAACTGATCTTGAAAAACAGCAAAATAAGAATTGGGGTTTGTTTCATTTAATTGCAAAGAATCGCATTGCTGCAGGAGGTCTTGCATCAGTTCTAATGCCTTCGCAGAACGCCTCTCGGCGGTGCTCAATGCAAACTGTCTTTGTACTTGATCCATATCCTTGCCAAGCACCGGATACTGAATCAAGAGGCGCATGATGTGCTCCGATAAATCGGTTGGTGCCTTTGGAGGCTGACTTGGCTTTAGGGGCAAGGGCTTAAATCGCGTTGTGGCTTGCTTTGATACTTGTCCCGTTTTGACGGAAACCCGTCCTTGGTTTTCGAAAGAATTTTGTAACGGGCCCTGCTTTGGAAGCCCCGATCCAGACGAAGTGTTTTGGGTAGCAAGTTTAGGTAGATCACAAAATTGCTCTAGCTCACTCACGCTCGAGGCTGTGCGATTTGCTAACTCGCGAAGCAATTGTGAGCGCAGGGCAATCGGAGGCATGGATTGCAATAAAGGTTTAGCGGTGTGATGCGTTTTAGCTCTTCCCTCAGGACTGGATAAATCATTCCCTTCGCTGGCAAGCTTGAAAAAGAATCCGGATAATGGCATCGCTTGGGACACCGCTTGTTCAAAAGTAGCTGTTCCATATTGCCGAATATAGCTATCAGGGTCGTGTTCGCTGGGCAAGAATAAAAACCGGATTTCTTTATCGTCCCCCAAGATCGGCAAAGAAGCTTCTAGCGCACGCTGAGCTGCTCGCTGCCCTGCACTGTCGCCATCAAACGAAAATACGATGCGATCGGTTTGACGAAGCAGCGTCCGTACATGAAAGGGTGTGCAAGCAGTCCCAAGGGTGGCCACTGCATTCGCAAAGCCCAACTGTGCCAATGCCACAACATCCATATAGCCTTCACAGACCAAGACATAACCTTGATCACGTATTGCCTTGCGTCCCTCAAACAGTCCATACAAGGTGTTCCCTTTGGAGAACAGTGGGGTCTCTGGCGAATTTAGATACTTCGGCTCGCCTTGATCCAGTATGCGACCGCCAAAAGCGATTACTTGCCCTTTGGGATTGCGTATTGGAAACATGATGCGATCCCGAAACCGATCATATCGTTTAGCATTTCCTTGGCTATCGTTGCCCTCGCCCTGAATCATTAATCCTGCTTCTTGCAAGATCTTGGCAGTTTCATCATTACTATAGGAATGAAAAACGGCCTCTAGGCCCTGCCAACCATCTGGCGCATAACCCAAGGCGTAGCGCTTGGCAACTTCACCAGTGAGGCCTCTACCTTTTAGATAATCAATCGCACGCTGGGATACTTTTAGTTGTTGAGCATACCAATCGCTTGCCATGTTCATGACCTCACTCAAAGCAATCGCTTGCTTTTGTTTGATGACATCACGCACACTCCGCTCTTCTCTGGGCACCACTAGGCCGGCTGAACGAGCTAGATCCTCGATTGCATCAACATACGATAGGCCTGAGTATTCCATCATGAACCCAATGGCTGAGCCATGGGCAGCACAACCAAAGCAGTGATAAAACTGTTTGGTAGGCGATACTGAAAAAGATGGTGACTTCTCTTGATGAAAAGGGCACAAGCCTTGATAGTTCGCGCCCGCCTTTTTTAATTTGACATGCTTACCAACGACATCAACAATATCGACCCGATTGAGCAAATCGGAGATAAAGGATTGCGGTATGAGTGCCATGGGATTTGTGGTCTTACTTTGCTAGTGCAGCTTTCACCATTCCCGAGACCATCCCCATGTCGGCCTTACCTGCTAACTGAGCTTTTAGTGCGCCAATCACTTTACCCATATCTTGGGGGCCGCTGGCACCAAGATCAGCAATTGTTTTGCTCACAATGCCAGTGATCTCCTCGGCAGATAATTGAGCTGGCATATACGCCTGTAATATTTTGAGCTCATTGCTCTCTTGATTAACCAGATCGGCACGACCTGCTTTTTCAAACTGCGTAATAGAATCTTTGCGCTGCTTCATCAGCTTCTCAATAATGGCCACAATCCCGGCGTCATCCACCACAATTCGCTCATCGACCTCACGCTGCTTAATTGCTGCCAATAACAAACGGATGGTTCCCAAACGCTCAGTTTCTTTAGCGCGCATGGCAGACTTCATATCTTCAGTAATTTGCTCTTTAAGGCTCATATTGATAACTCCAGAAAAGATAGGCTCTTGCTACATTATCCAAGAGATTGAAAAACAAAAACCCGCTTAGTGAGCGGGTTCCAGAAAACCTAGACTAGCTTTTGGTCCTAGTTGTGACCCAAAATAACTTAATACAGTTTCTTGGGAAGCATCTGGCTACGAATACGCTTGTAATGGCGCTTTGCAGCCGCTGCTTTCTTGCGCTTACGCTCAGCTGTAGGTTTCTCATAAAACTCACGAGCGCGAAGATCGGTCAAAAGACCATTCTTCTCAATGGTGCGCTTGAAGCGGCGAAGTGCTACTTCAAAAGGTTCGTTTTCGCGAAGACGGACTGTGGTCATACTGTTTTACTCGCTTTTACTCTTCTATTGCTAGAAAATGATCAAAATTTACTAAAACACGGATTCTAGCACGATAAGCCCCAATAATGATAGTTCTAGGTATTGAGACCTCCTGTGATGAAACTGGCTTGGCCCTATACGACTCAAGGCCTTGGGAACAGGGTCAGCCTGCCCATTTAGGCATTTTGGGTCAAGCGCTTCACTCCCAAATTGAGATGCACCAAGATTATGGCGGGGTTGTACCTGAATTGGCCTCCCGCGACCATATTCGGCGAGTAATTCCCCTATTAAACAAGACCTTAAAAGAATCTCATTGCTCCCTAGAGGCCATTGATGCGATTGCCTATACCCAAGGACCAGGATTGGCTGGAGCCCTCCTAGTGGGCTCAGCCTTTGCCAATGCCTTAGCAAGCTCCCTTAAAAAGCCGATTATTGGAGTACATCATCTGGAAGGCCACCTACTTTCCCCGCTCTTGGCCAAAGAAGGCCCACCGCACCCTGAATTTCCTTTTGTTGCCCTTTTGGTATCTGGCGGCCATACCCAACTCATGTTGGTCAAAGGGATAGGCCAATACGAACTCTTGGGAGAAACCGTCGATGATGCTGCGGGGGAAGCTTTTGATAAGACCGCCAAATTGCTTGGTCTGGATTATCCAGGGGGTGCCGCGCTTTCAAAACTAGCCGAGGGCGGCCAACGGGGCCGCTTTGAGTTACCGCGCCCGATGCTGCATTCAGGTGACTTAGATTTTTCGTTCTCGGGTCTCAAAACAGCTGTTTTGAATCAGGTCAAAAAAGCAGAAGCCAACAACACCTTGAATGAAAATTTTCGTCAGGATATTGCCTTTGCGTTCGTTGAATCTCTAGTGGAGGTTATTACGCATAAGGCAATGAGCGCACTTGATAAGACGGGTTGTCGTGATTTAGTACTCGCAGGCGGTGTGGGGGCCAATCGCCAACTACGCGCAGCACTAACCGGGATGGTCAATAAAAAAGGCTGGGCTGTCCACTACCCACCTCTAGAACTTTGTACAGACAACGGTGTCATGATCGCATTTGCGGGAGCACTTCGCCTATTACAGAAAGAATTTAGCCCCCCTGACTTACAGGGTAGCTTTGATATCAAGCCGCGCTGGGAGCTTAGTTCGTAACGTTACTAAGGGAGACTAATTCGTGCAAACGCACTATGGTTATGGATCGACTCAAAGTTCTCAGCTTCGATCATTAAGGACAGAATGCGTTGATCATTTTTTAATCGACACGCCACATCGCGCACTAGATCCTCTACAAACTTAGGGTTTTCATAAGCATGCTCAGTGACCCACTTCTCATCCGGGCGCTTCAAGATAGCCCACAATTCACTCGATGCTTCGCTCTCTGCAATTCGAACTAATTCTTCTACGGTAAGTTGCGCATCTGAATCTAATTTAACCAACATGGTGATGTGAGAGCGTTGATTATGTGCACCGTAATCTGAGATCTCCTTGGAGCAAGGACACAAGCTCATGACTGGCACCACTGCCTGCAAATACAAATCTACCTCAATGTGCTCATCAACACCTTGTTTAGCCTCCGCCAAGTAAGTAACCTGGTAGTCCATCCAGCTTTGTACTGCTGATACAGGCGCAATTTTTTTAACGAAGTGGGTATAGCGCATCTGAATACGTCCCTGCTTCGCTTGCAATAGTGGAAGCATCTCTTTAGCCATGGTGGCAACGCTTGCGCTATCTATTTCTTTACGGTCTTGCTCTAAGAGACTCACAAAACGAGACATATGAGTCCCTTTTTTATCTGCTGGTAAGGCCACATCCATCTCAAAGCTGGCAACGGTCGAAAATGATCCATTGGAGCTACGCATCAAAACAGGTTGTTTAATTCCTCGAATACCAACGCGCTCAATCGGCAATGCGCGACTATCCTGATTGCTTTGCACATCAGGCAATGTATTGGTCTTCAAAAAAGAAGTATTGAGATCATTCATATCCGCTATTTTCCCTCAAAATGCCAATAGGGTCTTACTAGGGCTTTATTTTCCTACCGGCACTTGGCTTGGCTTGAGTTTTGAGGCTATGGATTCTGGAGCGAGATCTGGGAAACGTTTGAGTATTGAGGCTTCGATTCCAGCAGAGTCTAAGCCGCATTTAGCCATTAATAAATTGTAGTCACCATGCTCAATAAATACATCGGGGAGACCCAATGTTAATAAGGGTTGAGAAATCCCTAAGCCACTCATTGCCTCTAAGCAAGCACTTCCGGCGCTGCCTTGCACAGAGGCATCTTCAACACTTACAAAGTAATCGTGGTCTTTTGCCAGATTTTGAATGAGCTCAATATCGATTGGCTTAACAAAACGCATATTGACAACAGTAGCATTGAGCTTTTCTGCAACGTCTAAGGCGGGGTAGAGTAAGGTTCCAAAGGCCAAGATCGCCAAGCGCTTTGTGCTGGCAGTCGACTTACGTCGAACCTCTCCGCGTCCCAATGGTAAAGTGCGCAACTCTTTGGATGGCGGATTCCCAATACCAGCACCACGCGGATAGCGGACTGCGGTGGGATGGTCTTGGTGATAAGCCGTAGTTAATAAATCACGGCACTCAGCCTCATCAGCCGGGGTCATGATCATCATATTAGGAATGCAACGTAAGTAGGCAATATCGTAAGCGCCGGCATGGGTAGCGCCATCAGCACCCACTAAACCAGCGCGATCCACTGCAAAGACAATCGGTAAATCCTGCAAAGCGACATCATGGATTAATTGATCATAGGCACGCTGCAAGAATGTTGAATAAATCGCGACCACCGGCTTCATCCCCTCGCAAGCCATTCCCGCTGCAAAGGTTACGGAGTGCTGCTCGGCTATACCGACATCGTAGTAACGCTCCGGAAAGCGCTTCTCAAATTCCACTAAACCAGAACCCTCACGCATCGCAGGAGTAATGCCAACTAGTTTTGGATCGGCTTGAGCCATATCGCATAACCAATCCCCAAATACTTGTGTAAAGGTCTTCTTAGAAACACCGCTCGATTTAATGCCTTCTTGCGGATTGAACTTACCAGGGCCGTGGTAAAGAATGGGATCGGCCTCAGCCAACATATAACCTTGACCTTTACGGGTAATGACATGCAAAAACTGTGGGCCATTCCCCTCTTTAGCTAGACGTCGTACGTTTTGCATCATCGGAACTAAAGTATTGAGATCATGCCCATCGATCGGACCAAAATAAGTAAATCCAAATTCTTCAAAAATGGTAGAGGGGGACACAAACCCCTTGGCGTGATCCTCTAAGCGTTTTGCAAACTCGCGCAATGGAGGTGCCATCGAAGACAGAACAGAATCAATTCCTTTTTTGGTCGCTGAATAAATATTGCCACTCAGTAGGCGTGCGAGATAACGATTAAGCGCACCCACCGCTGGAGAAATCGACATATCGTTATCATTCAAAATAACAACTAAGGGCATGGTCTCGTATACACCAGCATTGTTCATCGCCTCAAATGCCATCCCTGCGCTCATGGCACCATCACCAATCACAGCAACGGCAACACGGTCTTCACCCTTTGTTTGTGCTGCGCGCGCCATCCCCATTGCCGCAGAAATACTTGTCGATGAGTGTGCAGTACCAAATGTGTCGTATTCACTTTCCTCGCGCCTTGGGAAACCCGATAATCCAGAATACTGGCGCAGTGTATCCATCCGATCACGACGACCGGTCAATATCTTATGGGGGTAACTCTGATGACCCACATCCCATACGATCCGGTCGTGTGGTGTATCAAATACATAATGCAAGGCAATTGACAACTCAACCGTCCCCAAATTAGAGGAAAGATGACCGCCGGTCTTGGATACCGAGTCAACAATGTATTGTCTTAGCTCATCTGCTAAAGCGGGGAGCTGATCGCGATCAAGCTTACGAAGCTCGCTAGGGTCGTTAATTGAATGAAGCATATTATTTTTTTCGGTCCACAACCAAGTCTGCAAGATAGCGTAATGCATCTGCCTCAGGTCCAAAATGACTTAGGCTGTTTAGAGCTCTCCCTTTTAGTTCTTTTGCTAGTTCTTGTGCATAGTCTAAACCCTTCAGGGTCACATAGGTAGGCTTGTCATTGGCAGCGTCCTTACCGGCTGTTTTTCCGAGGGTGGCGCTATCGGCGGTTGCATCCAAAATATCATCGACCACTTGAAAAGCCAGTCCAAGTGCCTTAGCGTAGGAATGCAGGCTTTTTAAATCCTCTTTAGAAACCTGGGCTGCAATCCCGCCCAGTTGAACGGCACATATTAATAGGGCGCCGGTTTTCATGGCATGCATCTGTTCTAAAGCAGGCAGATCCATTTTTTTACCAACGTGTTGCAAATCGATGGCTTGTCCACCAGCCATACCCTTAGAACCCGAGGCCCCAGCAAGCGCCTCAATCATGGCTAAGCGCACAGCAATAGTTTGAGCGCCATCGGCTTGTGAATGGTCTGCAAGAATCTCAAAGGCGCGGGTTTGTAAAGCATCACCAACCAATAGCGCAGTCGCCTCATCAAAGGCCTTATGAACCGTTGGACGCCCACGTCGCAAATCATCATCATCCATACAAGGCAAATCATCATGAACCAAGGAATAAGCATGGATCATCTCAATCGCTGCTGCAGCGCTGTCTACCAATTTTGGGTTTAAGTTTTCTTTTGATCCAAGTTCACTCGCGGCATATACCAATAATGGCCGCATTCGTTTTCCGCCACCCAATACTGCGTAACGCATAGCGCTGTGCAATAGTTGAGGGATCGAGTTCTCAGAATCTAAATAATGTAATAGCGCGCTCTCGGCGCGTTGTGATTGCGAGCTAAGCCATGGCTCTAATTGAAAATGCTGCATATTCGAGATCGATTGAGTCAATTAGGTCTCGATGAGCTTAACCTGTTGTTCAACCTTGGATAAAACACCCTGACAGTGTTTTAGCAGAGCCGTTCCCCTCTGATAAGCTGACAAAGTCTCCTCCAAGGAGAATTTGCCGGACTCCATCTGGCTCACTAATTTCTCGAGCTCTTTTAAGGCCTCCTCATAGCGCAAGGCAGGGTCGACCGCAGGAATAGTGGCAGTAGAGTCGGATTCGGCTGGGTTCATTTTTTTGCTAGGCATATAGCAACATATTAATACTGAATTGATGAGGGCTATTAGGGGTATCCCCTTGCCCTTGAATCTATCTGGTTTCAGAGAAGGATTTCTGCACAAAATTCCCCGATGGGTATAATTCTTTCTTCCTTTCCAATATCGACATGTCGATGGTTGGATTGGTTGTTCCGCTTAGCTTCGGCTGACTTTTTCGGGGGTGGGGAGAATGACTAATCTGGCTACCGCGCAGTTTCTTGCGCCGTCCAACTTACAACTGCCGGTTTCGGCATATTTTGATGTTGATTTATTTCAACGTGAGATGCGATTGCTCTTTAAGCAAGGCCCGGGTTATGTGGGTCACGAGCTCATGGTTCCCGAGAAGGGATCCTACCGTACCTTAACTGCCGAGAACGAAGGTCGCATTTTGGTGCGCAACAGTGAGGGTCATCAAGGCGTTGAACTACTCTCTAATGTATGCCGCCATCGTCAAGCACTGATGCTCAATGGCAGCGGTCAAGTAGACAATATTGTTTGCCCCCTTCACCGTTGGACCTACGATCTTGAAGGCCAGTTGCTTGGGGCGCCTCATTTTGGCGATAAGCCATGCTTGCATTTAGGAAAGTCACCCTTGCAAAATTGGCAAGGCCTTCTATTTGAAGGTCCTCGGGATGTGCATGCTGATTTGGGCAAGCTGGGTGTTGCCAAAGATCTCGATTTTTCTGGCTACCTCTTAGACCATGTTGAAGTGCATGAATGCAGCTACAACTGGAAGACCTTTATTGAGGTTTATCTCGAGGATTACCATGTGGCGCCCTTCCACCCCGGTTTAGGTAAATTTGTTTCCTGCGAAGACCTTCATTGGGAATTTGGTTCCTGGCATAGCGTTCAAACTGTTGGCATCCACAAAGGCTTAAGTAAGCCTGGGACACCAACCTATCGCGCCTGGCACGAGGCAGTATTGCGTCATCACAAAGGCGAAATGCCTAAACATGGGGCAATCTGGTTAACCTACTACCCCAATGTGATGGTCGAGTGGTACCCCGGGGTTTTGTGTATTTCTACTTTACATCCCCTTGCTCCAAATAAAACTCGCAACATTGTGGAGTTCTACTATCCAGAAGAGATTGTTCTTTTTGAGCGTGAGTTTGTCAAAGCCGAGCGCGCTGCCTATATGGAAACCTGTATCGAAGACGATGAAATTGCTGAGCGTATGGATGCAGGACGAGCTGCTTTAATGGCCAGGGGTCAAAATGAGGTTGGTCCTTATCAAAGTCCGATGGAAGATGGTATGCAACATTTTCATGAGTGGTATCGTCGAGAAATAAATTACCCAGCCTAGATCACCTTAGGAGTCTTTCATGAACCCTATCATTACCGCCAATCAGTTAGAAGAATTAATCAACGAGGGCAGCGATGTCCTAATATGCGACTGTCGCTTTGATCTCACGAATGCCAAAGCGGGCTTCGAGATGTACAAAACAGCCCATATTACGGGCGCTATCTATGTTAATGTCGACCAAGACCTCTCCGGCAAGAAAACTGGAGGCAATGGAAGGCACCCACTCCCTACGCCAGAAGAATGGACCAAGACCCGTCAAGGTTTAGGAATTGCTAATCACACGCACGTAGTTGCTTACGATAGTCATGGGGGTACCTTTGCAAGTCGTTTATGGTGGATGTTACGCTCCATTGGCCACGCTTCCGTTCAGGTCTTAGACGGCGGTCTCGATGCTTGGAATGGTAGTTTTAGTAGTGTAGGGAGAGCGCCAAAGCCGCTAAGCACGAAGCCCGAAGCGTATCCCTACCAGGGCGTTGTGCTAATTGATGAGATGGAAAAAAATGTTACTGCTCAGGAACGTAAGATGGTGATCGATGCACGAGCACCCGATCGCTTTCGGGGTGAGAATGAAACTCTAGACCCCGTAGGTGGCCACATACCAGGGGCAACCAATCGATGCTTTAAAGAAAACTTAGTGGCTGGTAAGTTCAAATCTCCGGAGCTGCTGTATAAAGAATTTGTCTTACTAATCGGCCAACAAAAGCCTGGCACGATTATTCATTCCTGTGGCTCAGGTGTGAGTGCTTGTCATAATCTTTTAGCAATGGAAGCGGCAGGACTCAGTGGCTCACGACTGCATGTGGGAAGTTGGAGTGAATGGTGCTCGGATCCCAAGCGCCCCATTGAAACCTAGGCCTCTACAAAAAGAGTTAATGGTGGTGATCGGTTAGAAACACCACAATACCGACACCCATTGCAATCAAAACGATCTGACGAAGAGACTCTTGCCAGTGGGGTCGGCGATGCATTTGGGGAATCAAATCACTCACGGCGATATAGATAAAACTACTTGAAGCAATAACCAGCAAATAGGGCATTGCTTGATTGGCTTTTTCCAGAAAGTAATAAGCCAATACCCCACCGATTACTGCCATTAAGCCACTCAATGCGTTATAGCAAAGAGCGCGCAGTCTTGAGAACCCTGCATTTAAGAGAATAATGAAATCACCAATCTCTTGCGGGATCTCGTGCGCAATGATTGCAACGGCAGTAAAGATGCCTACTTGTATATCCACCATAAAAGCTGCGGCTATCAACACACCGTCGACAAAATTATGGATACTGTCACCTACCAAAATCATCCAACCGCTGTTGCCCGCCTCTTCAGCATCGTGACCGTGATGATGGCCGTGGCCATCGCCTTCGTGATGATGGCTATGACGCAATAGTGCAATCTTTTCTAACAAGAAAAATCCCAACAAGCCACCAAGCAAGGTAGCAAACAAATAATGGACTTGGGCACCAGCTAACTCAAAAGCCTCTGGCAGAGAATGCAAGAAAGTCGTTGCCAGCAAAATACCGACTGACAGACTCACCATGTTGTTCACAATTTTGGCAAGCAGGGTTAAAGACAAACTAGCGGCCGTCAGGATGCTAATCAGTCCCGCCCCTGCGGTTACCAAAATAATTAACTGTAGTGTGCTGAAGGTCACAGAGAATCCAAAAGAGATTGATTCGGGCCTTATGCAACACCGTGTTGCTTAAACCAGGCGAGGCATTTTGCCCAGCCATCTTTTGCAGGGCCTTCACGATAGGTCGCGCGATAGTCTGCATGGAATGCATGAGGTGCCTCTGGATAGATCTCAAACTTGGATGCTTTAGCAGAAGGATTAGAGCTTGCTTTAGCCAAGGCGGCTTTCATTTGATCCACGGTATCCACAGGAATGCCAGTATCGGCTGATCCATACAAACCAAGAACAGGGGCTTTTAGCTCAGCAGCTATCTCCACAGGCTGCTTAGGATTATTGGCAGTCTTGTCGCCCACTAAGCGACCATACCAGGCGACGCCTGCTTTGACCTCAGGCATCGTGGCGGATAACCACGTAATACGACCGCCCCAACAGAATCCAGTTACGGCGACTTTCTTAGGATCGCCACCGTTCTTTCCAGCCCAAGTGATTGCTGCTTTTAGATCACCTAATACTTGGGTGTCAGGAGTTTTAGCAACAATATTGCTCTGAATTTCTGCGATGGTTCCAAAGGTATTTGGATCGCCTGCTCGAATAAAAAACTCGGGAGCAATAGCTAAATAGCCAAGCTTTGCAAAACGACGCGTCACGTCTGCAATGTACTCGTGCACTCCAAAGATCTCGCTCACTACGATCACAACCGGTAAGGGGCCGGTGGCTTTTTCAGGACGAGAGATGTATGCAGGTAAATTAAAACTGCCCACAGGAATATCTTGCTCCCCCGCTTTAATCCCAGCAAAGTCGGTCTTAATTGCCTGGGCCATCACCGGCTCTGAAGCAGCAACAAAACCTAGGCTTAAGGCGCTAGCTGTCACTGTAGCTGTGGAGGCCCTAAGGGATGTTTTCATAAAAGCACGGCGGCTGGATTGCTCTTGTTTTATCTTGATGGTCATCATTTGTCTCCTCAATCATTGATTTGTTTATACGGTTAATGCGCTTCTTCCCAATTGTCGCCCACACCAATACTCACTATAAGTGGCACCTTGAGTTGCGCAATCGAACCCATTAACCCTGGTAGGGATGATTTTAGATGCTCCAGCTCATCGGGCGCAGCCTCAAATACTAGTTCATCATGAACCTGTAAAAGCATACGGGTCTTTAATTTCTCACGTTCCAACCAATCTTGTACCGCTACCATTGCTAATTTAATCAAGTCTGCGGCCGTACCCTGCATAGGTGCATTAATAGCAGCTCGCTCCGCACCTTGACGTCGCGGGCCGCTTGCTTTAATTTCGGGTAACCACAGGCGACGTCCAAAGACGGTTTCTACATAACCTCTGGAGCGCGCTACCTCGCGAGTCCTCTCCATGTAAGCAGCAACTCCAGGGTAACGCTCGAAATAGGTAGCAATGTATTTTTGAGCGGCAGCCCGCTCGATCTTCAAATTACCCGCCAATCCATAAGCACTCATGCCATAGATCAAGCCAAAATTAATGACTTTGGCATAACGTCGCTGTTCCGAACTCACCTGCTCTAGAGGAATAGCAAAAATCTCGGCAGCAGTTGCCTGATGAATATCTTTACCCGCCCTAAATGCAGCAAGCAGATTGTCGTCCTCGGCGATGTGCGCCATGATGCGTAACTCAATCTGCGAGTAGTCGGCAGATACTAAGCGGTAGCCCTTTGCGGGTATGAAGGCTTCCCGAATTCTGCGGCCCTCTTCGGTTCGTACTGGAATATTCTGCAAATTAGGTTCATTAGATGCCAAACGACCTGTCACCGCTACCGCTTGTGCGTAGTTAGTATGCACACGTCCGGTCTTTGGATTGATCATTCTTGGTAGCTTCTCAATGTAAGTCGACATCAATTTAGCAAGACTGCGGTAATCTAAAATTCGAGCTGGTAGGGGGTAGTCCTCGGCTAACTTTTGCAATACCTCTTCATCAGTAGATGGTGCACCCGATGGCGTCTTCTTGACGACTGGTAGTTGTAATTGACCAAATAAGATTTCAGCAATTTGCTTGGGTGACTGAATATTAAATGACTGCTTTGCAAGTTCATGAATTTCTTTTTCAAGGGCTAGTAATTTTTTTCCTACCTCTTGACCTTGCTGTGCTAATTTTGCACTATCAATAGTAATGCCGTTGCGCTCCATGATCCCCAAGACACGCATCGCAGGCATCTCAATATGCTCATACACATAACGCAAGCCGGGCTCTTGTTCTAACTGGGGCCATAGATACTCATGGAGTCGTAAGGTGATATCCGCATCTTCTGCAGCATAGTCCGTCGCTGTTTTCAGGTCGACCTGATCAAACCCAATCTGATGAGCCCCCTTACCGCAGACATCTTCGTAGCGAATCGTCTTGATTCCTAAATGCCGCTCTGCGAGACTATCCATACCGTGGCTTAAGTGCGACTCCAATACATAAGACTCTAACAAGGTGTCATGAGCCACGCCTTGTATCGTAATTTGATAGTTCTCAAATACATGGATATCGTATTTAAGATTCTGACCCACCTTTTTAGCCTGTGAGTTTTCTAACCAAGGCTTTAGTTGTGCAAGAACCCAGGTGCGATCCAGCTGGTCTTCACCAGTACGATGCGCTACTGGGATATAACAAGCCTCACCCACTTTGACCGATAGTGAAATGCCAACTAATTCGGCTTGCATCGCATCAAGGCTAGTGGTTTCGGTATCAATACATGTAAGAGCTGCATCCTGTATTTTGTGCACCCATGTCTGAAAAGTAGTCTTATCGGTGATGCATACATAATTTCGCGGTAGATCAGACAGATGGGATGAGGATGGCTTATTTTGGGTAGCTGGACTAGCTTGAATATCTCCCTTGTCTTGCGAAAGAGGCTTAGGCACCTCATCGCTACCTTGGGTAGCAAAATTTGGTTTGCTCGAGTTACCACTTTCACCAATTTCTTTTAACCAGGTCCTAAAAGAGTATTTCTCAAAAAGTTCTTTGAGGCGATCATGATCTTCTGGTTTTGCATGCAAGTCATGCAATGAAGCAATATGTGGGCTCAGATCACAATCTAACTTAACGGTTAGAAGCTTGCGGGCTTTCGGCAGCCAGTCCAAGCTAGCGCGCAGATTATCACCCACCACCCCCTTGATCTCTGCGGCATGCGCAATTAAGTTATCAAGATCGCCATACTCGGCTAACCATTTATTGGCTGTTTTGGGACCGGCTTTATGAACGCCTGGGACGTTATCCACAGTATCACCAACGATCGTTAGGTAATCAACGATCCGATCAGGAGCTACCCCAAATTTTGCCTCGACACCTTGAGTATCTAATTTCTCATTACTCATGGTGTTTACTAAGCTGACCTTATCGTTAACCAGCTGAGCAAGGTCTTTATCTCCGGTAGAAATGACCGTTGACCAACCCATTTCAGCAGCCTGCCTCGCTAAGGTCCCAATCACATCATCGGCTTCTACACCAGAGATCATCAATACAGGCCAACCCAAAGCCTTTACAACTTCATGAATCGGCTCAATTTGGGCAACCAAATCCTCCGGCATGGGCGAGCGATGCGCTTTGTATTCCGGATAGAGATCTTCCCGAAAGGTTTTCCCTTTGGCATCAAACACACAGGCAATATGATCGGCCCCGATTTCAGCGCGGGCCCGACGCATCATATTGACCATTCCATAGATCGCCCCAGTTGGCTCCCCAGCCGGGTTTCGCAAATCAGGCATGGCGTGGAAGGCTCGATATAGATAGCTAGAGCCGTCTACCAGCAATAATTGATGTGTTGACATCCCTCAATCGTACAATCTAGTTGGAAGTGCCTGAAGAAAGCCTCTATTTAGGGGATTCCCGAGCTAAACCTTCAGGTCATTTTTTCTCAGGATAATAGAGAACATTAATTATTCCATTAAGGGCACCAATGATTTTGACCCCCTCCACCTTTCCTGCCTTTGCCCTCAGTAGCCTTTTGGCGCTTGGTGGCTTGCATTGGAGTCTTGGTATAGCAAACGCACAATCAGGCGGCACTCAAGCTTTGACTAAAGAAGATCTCAACCGGATTAATAAACAGCCCCTAGTACCCCCTGCTTCGAATCCAGCGGGATTGGGTAAAAAAGAGGAGCGCAAGCCTAGTTTTGAATATACCGAAACCACCGGCACTCAGATACGGGAATACCGCGAGAGTAATTTGCCGACAGAAATTGAGGTTAAATCTACTTTTGGTACTTATGAGATGTCTCCTCCGCAAACTGTTTTCCCTACGACTGGTTCGCAACAAGACAATAATTTACTAAGCGTACCCAGTATTCGTATTCCCTTAAAGTAGATTTGAAATAGAACGGTTATGGCGGTCTTTACCCCAGTCAGTCTTGAGGAAATCACTCCTCGCATTGCAGCTGATTTTGTAATCGGCGAGGCTATTCTTCTTAAAGGAATTCATGGGGGGATCGAGAACTCCAATTTCTTTCTAAACTGTCAAGACGATGGGCAAGTTAATGAATATGTTCTAACAATCTTTGAGAGACTCTCGTTTACACAGCTTCCCTATTACTTAGAGCTGATGTTGCATTTGGCTAATCAAGGCATCCCCGTTCCCAAGCCGATTATAAATCGGCAGGGTGCTCTAGTGATTGAACTCAAAGGCAAGCCTGCTTGTATTGTGACCAAACTTCCGGGTCAATCAGAGCTTGCGCCACAGCCAGAGCACTGTGAAGAAGTGGGCAGCATGTTAGCTAAGATGCATCTAGCTGGCCAATCTTTTTCTTTATCACAGCCTAATTTGCGCAGTCTGTCATGGTGGCAAGAAACCGTTCCCCTCATTCTGCCGCACATTACTGACTCTCAAAAAGAACTCTTGGTCTCAGAAATGCAGTACCAAGAAAGTTTTTTTAAATCCGGCACGTATCAATCCCTTCCCGCAGGACCATGTCATTGCGACTTATTCCGTGACAATGTGCTCTTTACTAGCAAACAAGGTCAAAGCATGCTGGGGGGCTTCTTTGATTTCTATTTTGCCGGCAATGATAAATGGCTCTTTGATCTGGCAGTTACTGCCAATGATTGGTGTTTAAAGCAGCCCATTCAAAATGGTACCGGGGAGATCGATCGAGATCGCTTACACGCTCTTTTAAGTGGATATTTACAGGTTCGTCCTTTAACCGATGCCGAAGAAGATGCTTGGCCCGCAATGCTTCGGACTGCAGCCTTACGCTTCTGGATATCCCGTCTTTGGGATTTTTACTTGCCCCGCAATGCACAAATGCTGACCCCCCATGACCCTAGTCACTTTGAGCGTATATTGCTTAGTCGCCGTCACACAACTTAAGGTAAGCTAAGCACCCATGAACCTGAACTCTGTTTCGACCAATGAAGGCTATGTCTGGGTCCGCCAAGGAGTGTGGCTGTTTAAGCAAAATCCACTTGGCTTTCTGATGCTGGTCTTTATGTATGTGTTCATTGCCCAACTGGCTGTGATGATTCCCTTGGCGGGCATTTTTGCTGTTCTCATTTTGACCCCTGCTCTCTCGGTAGGCTTTATGACCGCCTGTCGCCAAACCATTCAGAAAGAACGGATTTTGCCAACGGCTTATTTAGCAGCTTTTAGGTCTAATAATCCTGAGGTAAAGAAGCGGATTTTGCAATTAGGCTTGGTCTATGCAGTAATGATTTTTGCATTGAGCCTCATTGCTAGCATGGTGATTGATTTTCAGGCATTACTGCCATTTGTTACTAATGACAAACCCATTACCCCTGAAGTCATGCAAACCCTGTACTACTCTCTCATGATCGGTGGAGTCATTTATATCCCGATTGCAATGTTAATGTGGTTTGCTCCTGTCTTAGTGGCTTGGGCAGATATGCCACCTAGTAAAGCAATGTTTGCGAGTTGGATGGCCTGCTGGACCAATAAAGGCGCCTTTTTTTATTACATCACTATTTGGAGTGTTGCTCTCATTGCAATCCCATTAATTCTTGGGATGCTGATGGACGTGCTTGGATTAAGTCAGTACGCATCCTTTGTTGTTGCCCCTCTCTCAATGGCAGGGCTCACTGTCATGTATTGCTCCTTCTTTGCCACCTGGAAGGGATGCTTTACTGGAAATGATTTTGATCAGTTACCCGATCAAGGTTAAGCTTTAATTTTCAACAGCTACCAATTTAGCAATCGATAGCTGCAGCCATTTAGCACCATGGCGCTTGAAGTTTACTTGGGCTTTTGCATCAAGCCCCTCTCCCTCTAGTGCACTCACTCGACCTTCACCAAATTTAGTATGAAAGACCTCTTGCCCAACCCGAAAGGTATGGCCTCGTTTTTTGTTCTGCTCTAGTTGCTTCGCGCTGATCACAATGGCATTGGTGCTTTGATTGGTGTCATCACGTACAGGCACATCGTCACCACTCCACCATGCTTGATCCACACTATCTTCATCAGACTTCTTCAGTGTTGTCCCTTTTTGCCATGAGCCTCCACCCCAGCGAGCATCTTTTGCTTTAGGGGTGAGGTATTTGACATTCTCCGCGGGTAATTCATCGAGGAATCGTGATGGCATGTTGTATCGAACTTGACCGTGCAACATTCTCGACTGAGTATGAGATAGATAAAGCCTCTCTTTGGCTCGGGTAATCGCTACATACATCAGTCTGCGCTCTTCTTCTAGGCCGTGCGGCTCGGAAATACTATTCTCATGAGGAAATAGTCCTTCTTCTAAGCCCGTCATAAATACGGCGGAGAACTCCAAGCCCTTGGCGGAATGTACCGTCATTAATTGAATCGCATCCTGCCCAGCCTCTGCTTGATTATCCCCAGCCTCCAAGGAAGCGTGCGCTAAAAATCCAGCCAATGGTGAGATATCTTCAACCCCAGCTTGATCTTCTCCCGGTGGCGTCGCCGCTTGCACGTCTTGTCCATAACCCTCTTCTGCAACAAAGGCTGTAGCTGCATTAATCAACTCTTGTAAGTTCTCAACGCGATCTTGTCCCTCGCGCTCACTTAAATAATGCTGAATCAAGCCGCTATGCTGAATCACATACTCGACGGTCTCTGGCAAGGTGTTGTGCTTAGTTGCATCGCGCAGGTGCTCAATTAAGCGCACAAAACCCGCAATGCTGGAACCGGCCTTGCCCTCAATAAAGGAGGCTGCCGCATAGAACGAGCACTGGTGTAGCTTGGCAGCATCTTGTAATGCTTCTAAAGAACGAGCACCGATACCACGAGTTGGGAAATTAACGACTCGGGCAAATGAGGTGTCGTCATTCGGGTTCTCTAAAAGGCGCATATAGGCAAGAGCATGCTTAATCTCAGCGCGCTCAAAGAAGCGTAAGCCGCCATATACCCGGTACGGAATATTGGATGAAAAGAGTCCATGCTCAATAATCCGTGACTGGGCGTTACTACGATACAAAATAGCAACTTCGCTACGACTCAAACCTGCACGAACCAATGCCTTAATCTCATCAATCAACCAAGCACTCTCCATGCCATCGCTTGCCGCCTCATAAATTCTGACAGGCTCACCATAGCCAGCTTCGGTACGTAGGTTTTTTCCAAGGCGCTCTACATTGTGTGCAATTAAATGATTGGCAGCATCTAGAATGTGTCCGTGCGAGCGATAGTTCTGTTCCAGTTTTACAGTTACTGGTTTGTATTGCTTTTCATAAAGGCGCATATTCTCCACATCAGCACCGCGGAACGCATAAATACTTTGGTCATCATCGCCTACCGCAAAAAGCGCACTTGTTGATTGATGCCGTCCATGACCCGATAGGAGTTTGAGCCATGCATATTGCAGGGCATTGGTATCCTGAAACTCATCGATCAAAATATGTTGGAAGCGCTCTTGATAATGCGTCCGAATAATCTCGTTGTGTTTAAGTAGTTCATAACTTCGTAACAAGAGCTCAGAGAAATCACAGACGCCTTCGCGTTGGCATTGAGCATCATAGGCTTCATATAACTGAATCATCTTCGCCTCAAAATCATCGCCTGGATCTAAATCCTTGGCGCGCTTACCCCGCTCCTTGGAATTGGATATTAAGTACTGTAATTGACGAGGCGGGAACTTCTCATCATCAATATTGAGACTCTTCAATAATCGCTTGATCGCCGAGAGCTGGTCTTGGGTATCTAGAATCTGAAATGTCGATGGCAGCCCAGCATCTCGGTGATGGGCTCGTAATAATCGATTACAGAGGCCATGGAAGGTGCCAACCCACATGCCCCGCGTATTAATCGGTAACATGGCACTTAATCGGGTTAGCATCTCTTTTGCAGCTTTATTTGTAAATGTAACTGCCAAGATACCAATTGGTGATATTTGTCCCGTTTGAATGAGCCACGCAATTCGGGTGGTCAGAACTCGAGTTTTACCACTACCTGCCCCCGCCAGAATCAGTGCGGATTGAGCGCGGCCATTGGTATCAACCGGTGGGAGGGTTACTGCCTCTCGTTGTTCGGGATTGAGGTTCTCAAGTAAATCTGCATGCATCGTCCCAATTATAATTTGCCTCTTATGTCAAACGCTCAAAATCCTCCACAAAAACTCGATGCTGATAGCAATCCAGACTTAGCAAAACTAGCAAAGTCCTATGAGCCTGCCCCAATTGAAGCTTTTTGGGGTCCCGAGTGGGAAAAACGCGGAATTGCAGAGGCAAGCTTGGAGGATGGCAAGGAAGATTTCTGTGTGCAACTTCCTCCACCCAATGTTACTGGCACCTTACATATGGGGCATGCATTTAATCAAACAATCATGGATGGTCTGGTACGCCATGCTCGTATGTCTAATAAGAATACGCTTTGGGTACCCGGTACCGATCATGCTGGTATCGCTACACAGATTGTGGTTGAGCGACAACTCGATGCCCAAAAAATATCGCGTCATGATTTAGGTCGAGAGTCATTTCTTAAAAAAGTATGGGAATGGAAAGAAGAATCAGGTTCCACCATCACACGTCAGATTCGGCGCTTGGGAGCTTCGATTGATTGGTCCCGTGAATACTTCACGATGGACCCAAAGATGTCCGCTGCAGTTGTAGAGGTATTTGTAACACTCTATGAGCAAGGCCTGATCTATCGGGGTAAGCGATTGGTCAATTGGGATCCTGTTCTTGGTACTGCTGTATCTGATTTGGAAGTTGTTAGTTCCGAAGAACAAGGCAGTTTGTGGCATATCCGCTATCCACTGTCCGATGGTAGCAGTCAATTAATTGTTGCGACTACTCGTCCCGAGACCTTGCTGGGTGACGTGGCCGTCATGGTGCATCCTGATGATGAGCGCTATCGTCATCTCATTGGTAAAACTGTTGACCTACCTTTATGCGAGCGCAGTATTCCGATTATTGCCGACTCCTATGTAGACATGAGTTTTGGAACGGGTGTGGTGAAGGTTACCCCAGCCCATGATTTTAATGACTATGCAGTGGGTCAACGTCATCAATTACCGCTCATTGCTGTGCTTACCCTCGACGCCAAGATTAATGAGAATGCTCCAAAACAATATCAAGGTCTTGATCGCTTTACTGCACGCAAACAAATTGTGGCTGATCTTGAATCGACCAAGCTACTAGATAAAGTTCAACCCCATACATTGATGGTACCTCGCGGTGATCGTACTCAGACAGTCATTGAGCCAATGCTGACTGACCAGTGGTTCGTAGCTATGTCCAAGCCCAGCCCAGATAATTGTTATCAGCCCGGCCAATCGATTGCTGGTGCAGCACTGCATGCAGTTACTTCCGGTGATATCAAACTCGTCCCTGAAAACTGGATTAATACCTATACCCAGTGGCTTGAGAATATTCAGGATTGGTGTATTTCAAGGCAGCTGTGGTGGGGTCATCAAATTCCAGCTTGGTATGGTGATGCAGGAGAGATCTTTGTTGCTCGTTCAGAAGACGAGGCAAAAAGCAAAGCAAAGGCTGCTGGATATGCAGGATCCCTAAGGCGCGATGATGATGTCTTAGATACTTGGTTTAGCTCTGCACTTGTTCCATTTAGCTCATTGGGCTGGCCCAAACAAACCAAAGAGTTAGAGCACTTTTTACCCTCCTCTGTATTGGTTACTGGTTTTGACATCATCTTTTTCTGGGTTGCGCGCATGGTGATGATGACCTGTCACTTTACCGGTAAGGTTCCATTTCATACGGTTTATGTGCATGGCCTAATGCGGGATGCTGAGGGCCAAAAGATGAGTAAGTCTAAAGGTAATACCTTGGACCCGATTGATTTAATTGATGGCATTGATCTCGATAGCTTAGTTAATAAGCGCACTTCTGGTCTGATGAACCCTAAACAAGCAGAGAGCATTACCAAAAAGACAAAAAAAGAATTTGCGGATGGTATCCCCCCCTTTGGAACCGATGCCTTGCGCTTTACCTTTGCCTCACTGGCCTCATTGGGTCGAAATATTAATTTTGATCAGAAGCGTTGTGAGGGCTATCGTAATTTTTGTAATAAGCTCTGGAATGCAACCCGATTTGTCTTAATGAACTGTCCTGGTGATGAGAAAGATAATGGCTTTGCTTCGTGCGATAACCTATGTGGGCCTGAAGGGTATTTAGATTTTTCAGCGGCTGATCGCTGGATTGTCTCGATCTTGCAGCGCACGGAGGCAGACGTGGCTAAGGGTTTTGCCGATTACCGTTTTGACAATATTGCCACAGCGATTTATCAATTTGTCTGGGATGAATACTGCGATTGGTATCTAGAGCTAGCTAAAGTACAGTTACAAAGCGGTACTCCTGCCCAGCAGCGCGCTACTCGTCGCACCCTGTTGCGGGTTCTAGAAACAATCTTGCGTCTTGCCCACCCCATCATTCCATTCATTACAGAAGAGTTATGGCAAACCATTGGACCCAAGAGTGGCAAAGATCTATCACAGCAACCCGCTCAATCCATTGCCTTGCAGGCCTATCCAGTTTCCGAGCCCAATAAGATTGATCCAAAGAGTGAAGCATGGATAAATGAGGTCAAAGCTATTGTGGATGCCTGTCGCAACCTGCGTGGTGAAATGCAAATCTCTCCTGCTCAAAAACTACCGCTATGGATTAGTGGTGACCGATCATTCTTAGAGAAAGCCGTCCCATATCTCAGCGCTTTGGCTAAATTATCGGAGGTGAAGATAGTTGACAATGAATCTGATCTAGAGCGCGATGCACCAGAATCCCCTATAGCGCTTGTGGGGCAACATAAGTTACTTCTTAAGGTTGAAATAGACCCCAAAGTTGAGCAATTACGATTATCAAAAGAGATTGCCCGTTTAGCGGGTGAGATTAATAAATGCCAGAGCAAATTAGGCAATGAAGGCTTTGTAGCACGAGCACCTGCAGAGGTCATTGACCAAGAGAAAAAGCGCCTTGCTGAGTTTGAAGCCAGTCATGCCAAACTGAGTCAGCAACTCAATAAGTTGAAGAGTTAAAAAAGTAGTCATAATTACACTCATGAATCCTAAACCAATCACAAAAGCTGTCTTTCCTGTTGCGGGACTGGGCACACGCTTCCTACCAGCTACAAAGGCAAGTCCGAAAGAGATGCTTAATGTGGTGGATAAGCCCTTAATTCAGTATGCCGTTGAAGAGGCGATTTCTGCGGGTATCACCGAAATGATTTTCGTCACTGGTCGCAGTAAGCGTGCCATTGAGGATCACTTTGATAAGGCCTATGAACTCGAGGCAGAACTTGAAGCAAAGAATAAACAAAGCCTCTTAGAGATTGTGCGCAATGTCAAACCCAGCCATGTTGATTGCGTCTATGTACGTCAAGCAGAACCCTTGGGTCTAGGGCATGCCGTTCTTTGTGCTGAGAAACTAGTTCGCGATGAATCCTTTGCCGTGATCCTGGCAGACGATCTTTTAGATGGTCAACCTACTGTTCTAAAACAAATGGTTGACCTATATGCGAAAGAGAGCGCCTCGATCCTAGCAGTAGAAACGATTAGCCCAGCGCAGAGCAAATCCTATGGGGTGGTTGCAGGAAGTGCTCATGGACATAAAACGCATAAGCTGAGTGGTATTGTCGAAAAGCCTGATCCCCAAAATGCTCCATCGAATTTAGGAGTTGTTGGTCGCTATATCCTTTCTTCATCGATCTTTGAACATATTCGCAATCTCAAGCCGGGCTCCGGTGGAGAATATCAACTGACAGATGCTATTCAAGCGTTACTCAAACAGGAAACTGTTCTCGCCTATGAGTACGATGGTATTCGGTATGACTGCGGTAGTAAGCTGGGGTATCTAAAAGCTACTATCGAGTTTGCTCTCAAGCACCCTGAGCTAAAAGATGAGTTCGGGGCGTATTTAAAAAGTCGTTAGTAATGTCCTATCCTTAATTAGGCATATTGCACTTCAACCGGATTAGCTTGGATATTAGTACCAGCTTTACTGCCTAAGATTTGATGCAGATTGCGCAAGCAATTATCATCAGGATATAGACGCATCTCATCTGGGAACTGAACAAGGCATGCACCGCCTTTTGCCATTACTGCGGCTGTGAGTGGTAAACCTTTATGCGTAGCATTAGCAGGTGACACAGAATGATTACTATTTGCCTTGATGAGAAACGGATTGATTTGGGCGCGTAGTACCTTTAGATCGATGCCCGAATCGAGATTGAGATGTACATTTCTTGCAAAGCGTAGACGTGCACCAACAATATCCATCACACTCTCAGCAACCACTCGTAAACCTCCTGAGAACTTATCTGGGCTAACATTTACCTTGGCAATCAATAACTCATCTTCTTTTAACCAAGATCGGTTGGGTTCATATACTTCACTATAGAGTGTTAATTCAAGTGCTGTAGTGCCATCATCAATCGTTGCGATCATCATGCGGCCACGCTGACCCATCAGCATCCTCGAGGATGTGATAATTCCGGCGACTAATTGATCTTTCCCATCAGTCACCTTTACCAGTGGCTGACGAATAAAGTGATTGACTTCGGATCGATAGGCATCGAATAAGTGACCGGTCAGACATAAGCCTAAGGCAGTCTTCTCATCTTGTAGGCGCTTTTTCTCGGAGGATGCTAATTCACGAACAAACTCTGGAGCATGTCTCTCTGAATCGTCACCAAGATCAAATAGGCTAACCTGATGAATCGATGCCTCGGCCTGCTCAGCAGACTCAATCGCGCGCGAGAGCGATGCCAAAAGTGTCGCTCGCGCCTCATAGGAGTGCGTATAGCCCTTTGCAGCATCTCCAGCAATAGAATCAAATGCTCCCGCACGAATCAGTGCTTCAATTGCTCGACGATTTACTTGACGGCGGTCGACTCTGCCACAGAAATCAAATAAATCTTTGAACGGTCCGGTCTTGCGGGCTTCAACAATAATTTGGATAGCGCTCTCTCCGGTTCCTCGAACCGCTCCCAAGCCATACCGAATCGTTCTCAAAGGAGACCGATGTTGCGTCTGTTGAGTGCTTATGGGTGCTTGTTGAGTGTTTTCCTCATCCATAATCGGTGTGAACTCATACATCCCGGTATTGATATCAGGGGCGAGTATCTTTAGGCCATTATGCAAACTGTCGTCATACAAAATCTTGATCTTATCGGTATCATCCATCGATAAAGATAAGTTGGCCGCCATGAATTCAGCGGGATAGTAGGCCTTTAGCCAAGCGGTTTGATAGGCGAGTAGTGCATACGCAGCTGCATGTGACTTATTAAAGCCATAGCCAGCAAAGCGCTCCATGAGGTCATAAATCTCATCCGCTTTATATTCAGTTAACCCATTGTTTTGGGCACCCTCTCGAAAGATCTTGCGATGCTGCGCCATTTCCTCTGGCTTTTTCTTACCCATCGCACGGCGCAAGAGATCCGCACCCCCCAAAGAGTAGCCACCTATCATCTGTGCCATTTGCATGACCTGCTCTTGATACACCATGATGCCGTATGTCTCTCGCAAAACAGGCTCAATCCGTGGGTCCGGATACTCAACCCGTTGTTGACCATGCTTACGTTTAATGTAATCAGGTATCAGATCCATAGGACCAGGACGATACAACGCAACTAGCGCAATAATGTCTTCAAAGCGATCTGGTTTGGCATCACGCAGCATGCCTTGCATGCCCCGACTTTCTAACTGGAACACAGCAACGGTATTACCACGCTTTAATAGCTCAAATGCCGCTGGATCATCGAGCGGTATATCCCCAATACTCCAGTTCTTTCGCTCTGCATGCAGCGCTTTGATCCAGCGCTCAGCCCCTGCCAGGATGGTTAAAGTCGTCAGGCCCAAGAAGTCAAACTTTACAAGGCCAATGGACTCAACATCATCCTTATCAAATTGACTAATTACTCCTGCGTCTTGGTCTTTTGCATCCTGCGTATAAAGAGGACAAAAATCGGTGAGTTTTCCAGGGGCAATTAAGACCCCGCCGGCATGCATCCCCACATTACGGGTCATGCCCTCAAGTTGTTGTGCGAGTGCAAGGAGTTGCTTTACTTCCTCTTCATTCTTTTCGCGTTCTGCTAGCTGCTTTTCTTCTTTCTTAGCCGATTCAATCGTGACCACCTGACCGGGTTTAAAGGGAACGAGCTTCGCAATACCATCCACAAAACCATAAGGCTGCTCAAGAACGCGCCCCACATCACGGATCGCCGCTTTGGCAGCCATTGTTCCAAAAGTAGCAATCTGACTGACCGCATTCTTGCCGTATTTTTCTTTTACGTAGGCAATTACCCGATCGCGTCCATGCTGACAAAAATCGATATCAAAGTCTGGCATCGAGACTCGCTCTGGATTTAGAAAGCGCTCAAAGAGTAGGTTGTAACGCAAGGGGTCTAGGTTGGTAATCCCCAAAGAGAATGCCACTAAGGAACCGGCTCCCGATCCCCTGCCAGGACCGACAGGCACCCCATTATTCTTGGCCCAATTAATAAAGTCGGCAACAATTAAGAAGTAGCCTGGGAAACCCATCTGTGCAATGGTGTTCACTTCAAACTTGAGGCGATCAAAATAACGGGGCTCAATGGATGTTCGCTCTTCGGTGTCGGGATAGAGTTTGAGGAGATTTTTATGTAACCCAATCTCTGCCTCTTGCATGAGATAGGCATCCAAAGCCATTCCCTTAGGGGTTGGGAACTCTGGTAATCGAGCTTGGCCTAAGGTCAGCGTTAAGTTACACATCTTAGCGATCTCAACCGAATTAGCAAGCGCTGAGGGCAGATCAGAAAACCGCTCTTGCATTTGTGCTTGGGTCAAAAAATACTGATTCTCAGTAAACAATTTTGGGCGGCGCGGATTACCCAACAACTCTCCCTCTGCAATACAGACCCGTGCCTCATGCGCGATGAAATCATCAGGCTTCATGAACTGAATGGGGTGAGTGGCCACGACAGGTATCTGTAGTTCGCTGGCTAACTGACAGCCCAACTGAATATGAGCCTCGTCTTGGGAATGGCCCGAGCGCTGTACCTCAATAAAGTACCGATGATCAAATACCGTTTGCCAATGGATGGCAAGCGCTCTAGCCTGTTCTGGATTACCAGCTAACAATGCGGACCCAACATCACCACTATGAGCGCCTGAAAGGGCGATCAAACCCGACGCCAATGTCTGTCCGGATTTTTGCTCCCCAATCTTTTGAGCGCCACCCTTGGTAGCTTGTTCTAAGAGCCATTTGGGATGGATCTCTGCTCGACCATGATGTTGATTGTGGAGTGATGCTCGCGTTAGTAACTCGCACAAATTAAGATAGCCAGAGTGATTTTGGACAAGCAATAACATGCGATGCGGCTGATCGGGCTCCTGCTCATTACTTAGCCAAATATCGGCTCCTGCGATTGGCTTAATACCTCCAGAGCGGGCTGCTGAATAGAACTTGATTAAACCAAAGAGATTACCCAAATCCGTGAGCGCTAATGCGCCCATGCCATCTTCAGAGGCTGTAGTAATGGCATCGTCGATGCGTACCATCCCATCGGTAATGGAATATTCGGAATGAAGGCGAAGATGAACAAATTGGGGTGCAGCCATGAGATCATTTTAGCTGTGAGCACCCCAAAATTTGGTCTAAATGAATACCCTGCAAAATCCTCAATCCAGTCAAGGCTCTAGCCAAGAGACGTCTCGCCAAGCCTTCCCCTATCGGGGTCGGTTTGCGCCCTCCCCAACCGGCCCTTTGCATGCTGGGTCCTTAGCAAGTGCTTTAGGAAGCTGGCTCGATGCCAGAGCTCATGGGGGTCAATGGTTGGTTCGCATTGAGGATGTGGATACTCCAAGAACTGTCCAGGGCTCCGATCAGATCATTCTGCAACAGCTAATCGCCTGCGGTCTTTATTGGGACGAAGAAGTGGTCTGGCAATCAAAACGGACAGCCCTATATCAAGCCGCATTAGATCAACTAAACAAAGATCAAATGACTTATCGCTGTATTTGCTCACGCAAACACATTGAGGAGACCTTAAGAGCAAATGGCGCTGAACTAGGGCGTCACGAAGAACTTATTTACCCAGGAAACTGTCGCAACCAAAATAGGCACGAAGAAAAAGCTGCTATTCGAGTATCCTTACCAAGCTCATGCGTATTGCAATTTAAGGATCGCATGAAGGGAGTCCAATCACAAGACCTTACGACCCAAGTTGGAGATTTTGTTCTTCGACGTGCCGATGGATTATTTACCTACCAACTCGCTGTTGTGGTTGATGATCATCTTCAAGACATTACCCATATCGTGCGGGGCGAAGATCTTTTTAGTAATACAGCGCGACAACTCTATTTGCAACAGATATTGGGGTACCAAATACCTAGCTATCTACACCTGCCACTTGTCACGAATGCTGCAGGAGAAAAGTTGAGTAAGCAAACTCAGGCTTTAGGAATTAATACAAACACTAAAGAGGCAACTCTCGACGCATTGAATA